>DKJZ01000078.1 GCA_002454975.1 Hylemonella sp. UBA6679 | reverse complement strand
TGTTGATCTTGCGCACGCCGTACTTGATGGCTTCTTGAATCTCGGCCACCGGCACGCCGTAGGTCTGCTTCATCTTGCCGCCGTACTGGTTGATGATGGCCAGCAGGTCTTGCGGCACGCTGCTGGAGCCGTGCATCACCAGGTGGGTGTTGGGGATGCGCTTGTTGATTTCTTTCACGCGCGAAATCGCCAAGATGTCGCCTGTGGGCGGGCGGCTGAACTTGTACGCGCCGTGGCTGGTGCCAATGGCAATGGCCAGGGCGTCGAGCTGTGTGGCTTTGACGAACTGCGCGGCTTCTTCGGGGTCGGTCAGCATTTGGCTGTGGTCGAGTTTGCCCTCAGCGCCAATGCCGTCTTCTTCGCCGGCTTCGCCGGTTTCCAGGTTGCCCAGGCAGCCCAGCTCGCCCTCAACGGTCACACCCACTTTGTGGGCCATGTCCACCACGCGGCGGGTCACGTCCACGTTATAGGCAAAGTCAGCGGGGGTTTTGCCGTCTTCTTTGAGCGAGCCGTCCATCATCACCGAGCCAAAGCCCAGGGAAATCGCGCCCTCACACACCTTGGGGCTGGTGCCGTGGTCTTGGTGCATCACCAAAGGAATATGCGGGTAAGCCTCGCAAGCGGCCTGAATCAGGTGCTTGATGAAAGGCTCACCGGCGTACTTGCGCGCACCGGCGCTGGCTTGCAAGATGACCGGGGCGCCCACGGCGTCGGCTGCGGCCATCACGGCTTGCACCTGCTCGAGGTTGTTCACATTGAAAGCTGGAATGCCGTAGCCGTGGATGGCGGCGTGGTCCAGCAGCTCGCGCATCGATACGAGTGCCATGGTGGGGTCCTTGGTGGGTAGTTGGTAACTGCTTGGTAACTTTTGACCAAACCGCGATTTTAATGCGACCCGCCTGGCCCCGGGCTGACAAATTGGCTTACTCGACCCGGCAGATTTTGAGCATGTTGGTGCCACCGGGCCAGCCCATGGGCTCGCCGCAGGTGATCACGTAGATGTCGCCTTTTTGCACAATGCCGCGGCGAATGAGGTGCTTTTCAGCGTCGGCCAGCGCGGTGTCGCGGTCGGCGCTGGTGTCCATCAACAGCGGGGTCACGTTGCGGTAGAGCGTCATCTTGCGCTGCGAGTTCACTTTGGGGGTGAGCGCGTAAATGGGAATGTGGATGCGGTGGCGGCTCATCCACAGCGCGGTCGAGCCGCTTTCGGTCATGGCCACAATGGCTTTGGCACCCAGGTGGTAGGCGGTGAACAGCGCGCCCATGGCGATGGACTGGTCAATGCGCGAGAAGGTTTTGCCGGTGAAGTCGGCATCCAATTCCACGGTTTCGGCCGACTCGGCGGCCAAACAAATGTTGGCCATCTCGATCACGGTTTCCAGCGGGAACTTGCCTGCGGCGGTTTCGGCCGAGGTCATCACGGCATCGGTGCCGTCAAGCACCGCGTTGGCCACATCGCTCACCTCAGCGCGGGTGGGGATGGGGTTGTTGATCATCGACTCCATCATGTGGGTGGCGGTGATCACGGTTTTGTCCATCTGCTGCGCGAGTTTGATCATGCGCTTTTGCAGGGCGGGCACCGCGGCGTTGCCCACCTCAATGGCCAGGTCGCCACGCGCGACCATGATGCCGTCGCTGGCGCGCAAAATTTCTTCCAGGCGGGGAATCGCCTCAGCGCGCTCGATCTTGGCAATCAGCGCGGGCTTGTGGTTGAACTCGGCCGCGGCCACATTGCACAGCTGGCGGGCCATTTCCATGTCGGTGGCGTTTTGCGGGAAGCTCACCGCCACGTACTCGGCCTGGAAGCTCATGGCGGTTTTGATGTCCTCCATGTCTTTGGCGGTCAGGGCAGGCGCGGTCAGGCCGCCACCCTTTTTGTTGATGCCCTTGTTGTTGGAGAGCTCACCGCCCATGGTGACCACCGCGTGCACCGCCTCGCCCACCACCTTGGAGACCTTCATGGTGATCAGGCCGTCGTTGAGCAGCAGGGTGTCACCCGGTTTCACATCGCGCGGCAGGTCTTTGTAGTCCAGGCCCACGGCGGTTTCGTCGCCGGGTTCGGTGCGGCTGGCGTCCAGCACAAAGTCTTGGCCGGTTTGCAGCTGCACCCGGGTGTTGGCGAACTTGCCCACGCGGATTTTTGGGCCCTGCAGGTCGGCCATGATCGCCACCTCGCAGCCGGCGCGCTTGGCCGCAGCGCGCACCATCTCAGCGCGGTCGATGTGGTCTTGCGCCTTGCCGTGGCTGAAGTTCAAACGCACCATGTTGACACCTGCGCGGATCATCTGCTCGAGCAAAGCGGGGTCGCTCGACGCTGGGCCGAGGGTGGCAACAATTTTGGTAGCGCGTGTCAACATGGCATCTCCTGTGTAATTAAGTTTCCATTTATACACGAGATTTGTTACCAAATAAGTCACGAAACAAACACCTTTCTCAACAACTTTCACAACAAGCCAGCGCAGACACCTTGGCCCGCAAACGGTGTCGCTCACGTGTCCTTGCGCCACCTCAAGTGGCCGGCACCACAACAGGCAAGCAGCACAGCCCCAGGTGCATCAAGGCCTGCCAGGTTTGAAGCAATGCAAAGCAATAGTTGGCGCTGAGCCACAGCCAGCCAGCACAAGCAGCTACCAAAACCATAGCAAAAACTTTTTTGAAACGGCTGCAAGCCACCGATCAAACGCGTGGCGAACGGTCGTTCGCAGGGGTTTTCCCTTGTAAATAACGCGCTACCACCCCGGAGCACATGGGCGTGGGAATACTGGCTCCAAGTCTGCAAACACGCAGATGGCTTATTTTTTTGGAGACCACCATGCGCATCATTCCGATCCTCGGGCAAGCCCAGATCGACAGCTCTTGCGACGAAGGCACCGGCGAGGTGCCCAAGCTTGACCTGCCCCTGGCCCGCCGCGATTTCCTCAAGGGTTCAGGCATCCTCATGGGCACGATTGCCATGGGCACCGCGCTTGCCGCCCTGGCACCCTCGCCGGTGTGGGCGCTGGAGCTCAAAAAGCTCACCGCCGACGAAGGCAAAACCCTCATGGCCATGGGCCGTGTGCTCTACCCACACAAAAAACTCCCCGACGCGGTCTACGCCCTGCTGGCCAAAGACCTCGACGCGGCAGCTGCCGGCAACGCAGGCAGCGCCGCCATGATCAGCGCCGGTGTGGTGGCCCTCAACGAGTTCTGCAAAGGCAACTTCGTCAAAGCCAGCGCGGCGCGCCAGCTCGAAGCGGTCAAAGCGGTGGAAGGCCAGGCCTTCTTCAACACCGTGCGCGGCCAGTGCATCACCTCGCTGTACGACAACGACATGGCCTACGCCGTGTTCGGCTACCCCGGCTCGGCCTGGGAAAAGGGTGGCTACATCACCCGCGGCTTCCAAGACCTGAAGTGGCTGCCCGCCCCCAGCAAAGAAGCCAGCCCCCCGCCCTTTATCGGCTGATCGACAGAACACCCACGACGGAGAACACACAACATGGCTAAATTTGACCAAAACGATGACGGCGTGGTCGTCATCATCGGCTCGGGCGCCGGCGGCGGCACCCTGGCCAACGAGCTGTGCCAAAAAGGCATCAAGGTCGTCTGTCTGGAGGCTGGCGCGGTCCAGTCGCAAGACAGCTTCATCAACGACGAGTGGAAGTCCTTCAGCCAATTGGCCTGGCTCGACCCCCGCACCACCTCGGGCACTTGGCGCGTGGCCAAAGACTTCGCCGGCCTGCCCGCCTGGATTTGCAAAACCGTGGGCGGCACGACCACCCACTGGGCCGGTGCGTCGCTGCGTTTTCAGGAGCACGAGTTCCGCACCCGCACGGTGTATGGCGAGATCAAAGGCGCCAACCTGCTGGACTGGCCCATCACGTACAAAGACCTCGAGCCCTACTACGCCAAGGCCGAAAACAAAATGGGCGTGACCCGCACCAACGGCATTCCCGGCCTGCCTGGCAACAACAACTTCAAGGTCATGCACGCAGGGGCCACCAAGCTGGGCTACAAAGAAGTGCACACCGGCAACATGGCCATCAACAGCCAGCCGCGTGACGGCCGTGGCCGCTGCATGCAGCTGGGCTTTTGCTTCCAGGGTTGCAAGAGCGGCGCGAAGTGGAGCACGCTCTACACCGAGCTGCCCAAGGCCGAAGCCACCGGCAACTTCGAGATTCGCCCCGAGTCGCACGTGACCCGCATTGAGCACAACGCCCAAGGCAAGGTCAATGGGGTGGTGTACTTCGACAAAAACGGCAAAGAGCAGCGCCAAAAAGCACGCATTGTGTGCGTGGCGGGTAACTCGATCGAGACCCCGCGCCTGCTGCTGATGTCGGCCACCAGCATGTTCAAAGACGGCCTGGCCAACTCCTCAGGCCAGGTGGGCCGCAACTACATGCGCCACATGACCGGCTCGGTGTACGCCGCTTTCAAAAACCCGGTGCATATGTACCGCGGCACCACCATGGCCGGCATTGTTCGCGACGAGGCTGGCCACAACACCAAGCGTGGTTTTGCCGGTGGTTACGAGCTCGAAACCCTGTCGCTGGGCGTACCTTTCATGGCTGCGTTCTTGAACCCGGGCGGCTGGGGTGCGGACTTCTCGTGGTGGATGGACCACTACACCAACCTGGCTGGCATGTGGCTGGTGGGCGAGGACATGCCGCGCGAAAGCAACCGCGTGACGCTCAACACCAACGTCAAAGACAAGTGGGGCAACCCCGTGCCCAATGTGCACTTTGACGACCACGACAACGACATCGCCATGCGCAACCACGCCTTCACCCAGGCCGAGCGCATTTACGAAGCGGCCGGCTCCATCAAGACCTTCCGCACGCCGCCCTACCCCTCGACCCACAACCTGGGCACCTGCCGCATGAGCGCCAAGGCCAGCGACGGCGTGTGCAACCGCTACGGCCAAACGCACGACATCGCCAACCTGTTCATCAGCGACGGCAGCCAGTTCACCACCGGTGGCGCTGAAAACCCGACGTTAACCATTGTGACACTGGCCATTCGCCAAGCCGATTACATTGCACAACAGATGACCATGCGCGCCATCTGAACCGTTATTGGCAGGAGCCCCACCATGTGCGAATTTTTCGTCAAAGCCGACCCGATCCAATACGAACAGCGCTCGCGCACGGTTCGTATCCACGGCGTGCTCACCAGCATCCGGCTGGAAAACATGGTGTGGGACATCCTGGCCGAAATGGCCGAGGACGAGGGCTGCACCACCAACGCCTTGATCTCGTCCTTTCACGACGAGATCTTGGCGTACCGCGGCGAGGTGCCCAACTTTGCTTCTTTCCTACGGGTGACGTGCATGCGCTACATGCGCCGGCAAATCACCGCGCTGGAAAAAAAGCTCCCCGAGAATGCCGTCGCTGGTGAGCCCGCGCTTTCTCATGTGCCACATGTGCTCACCGCCCGACCGCAACCTTCGCTGGCCGACACACGTTCACGCAACAAAGCCAAGGTGAGCGAGGCCACGCCCGTGCTCAAAGCCGTGCGCGCCTGATGTTTATGTTTTGGCAGGCCCTCGTGGCCTACTTTTTTTGATCGCAACCATGTTTGACACCGAAAACTACCCTGGCGTGGCCGATGCTGCGCCCGCCGCCGCCCAAGGCTTCACCCTGAACCACACCATGCTGCGTGTGAAAGACCCGGCCGTGTCGCTGGACTTTTACTCGCGCGTCATGGGCATGCGCCTGCTGCGCAAGCTCGACTTTCCCGAGATGAAATTCACGCTGTATTTTTTGGCCCAGCGTGTGGCCGGCGAGCAAGCACCTGAGGACGCGGGCGAGCGCACCGCCTGGACCTTTGCGCAGCGCGGCGTGCTCGAACTCACCCACAACTGGGGCACCGAGGGGGATGAGAACTTCAAATACCACGACGGCAACGCCCAGCCCCAGGGCTTTGGGCACATTTGCTTTTCGGTGCCCAACCTGGACGTGGCGGTGGCCTGGTTTGACCAGAACAACGTCACTTACGTCAAACGCCCCGACCAGGGCAAGATGAAAGACGTGGCCTTCATCAAAGACCCCGATGGCTACTGGATTGAAATTGTGGAGCCCGCGCGCTTGAAGCAGCTTGGGCTTTAAGCCGCGCGGCGCTGCAAAATCTCGAAGGCTGGCAGGGTTTTGCCCTCCAGCACTTCCAAAAATGCGCCACCGCCGGTGGAGATATAGCCCACGTCTTTGTCAATGCCGTACTTGGCAATGGCCGCCAGCGTGTCGCCGCCACCTGCGATGCTGAACGCGCTGGATTTGGCAATGGCCTGCGCGATGGTTTTGGTGCCGTTCTCGAACGCGGCAAACTCAAACACACCCACCGGGCCGTTCCACACAATCGTGCCGGCTTGCATGAGCTGATCGGCCAACTTCTGCGCGGTCTGCGGGCCGATGTCCAAAATCAAATCGTCATCGGCCACGTCGCTCGCAGCTTTCACAGTGGCGGGCGCATCGGCCGCGAAGGTCTTGGCCACCACCACGTCGGTGGGAATCGGCACCTCAGCGCCACGCGCTTTCATGGCCTCAATCACAGCCTTGGCCTCACCCAGCAAATCAGGCTCGGCCAAAGATTTGCCAATCTTCAAACCGGCCGCCAGCATGAAGGTGTTGGCAATGCCACCACCCACAATCAGCTGGTCGACATTGTTGGCCAGGCTCTTCAAAATCGTGAGCTTGGTCGACACCTTGGAGCCCGCCACAATCGCCACCAGCGGGCGTTTGGGTTGGCTCAGGGCTTTAGAAATCGCGTCCATCTCGGCAGCCAGCAAGGGGCCCGCGCAAGCAATGGGCGCGTACTCGGCGATGCCATAGGTCGAGCCCTCGGCACGGTGCGCGGTGCCAAAAGCGTCGTGCACAAAAATATCGCAGAGCCTAGCCAGCTTTTGGGCCAGCTCGGGTTTGTTTTTCTTCTCGCCCACGTTCAGGCGGCAGTTCTCCAGCACCACCAATTGGCCCGGTGCCACGGTCACGCCATCGACCCAATTGGCCACCAGCGGCACACCGTTGGCGTAAGCGCCGCCGAGCAACTCGCCCAGACGCTTGGCCACAGGCGCGAGTGAATCTTCAGGCTTGAACTCACCTTCAGTGGGGCGGCCCAGGTGCGAGGTGACCATGACTGCCGCACCAGAGTCCAAGGCCATGCGGATGCAGGGGATCGAGGCGCGGATGCGGGTGTCCTCGGTGATGTCGCCCGCATCGTTTTGCGGCACATTGAGGTCAGCACGGATGAACACACGTTGGCCAGTGGCCTTGCCCTGCGCGCACAGGTCCTGAAAGCGGATGAATTTCATAGGATGGACTGATCAATAAACCGCCTATTTTAAAAGGCGGCTCAAACGCTGGCGGAACAACTTTGAGACAGGGGAAGGCTCATGCGTCCCAAGGGTTGAGCAGCTGCAAGTCCAGGTGCTCAAAATCTTTCACATTGCGTGTGGCCAAACGCAAACCACGGCTCATGGCGATGGCGGCAATTTGCGCGTCTTCCGCGCTGATGGGTCTTCCCATTTTGGTTCGCTTAGCCACGATGTCGCCATACATCAGCGCAGCTGGTGGGTCAAAAGACAAGCAACGCTGGGCAAAGTCGATGTCGATCATGGCCTGCGCGGCCGCTTGCAAACCCTGTTTTTTCTGCCCATCGGGCAGCAAGGCCAGGCCTAAGGCAATTTCAGCGCAAGTGATGGAGCTGATCCAGACCTGCTGTGCATCTTGGGCATCGAGCCAAGCCAGCACCTGCGCTGCGGGCTCAGGGCGCATGCACTCTGAAATGACGTTGGTATCGAGCAAGACCATGGGCTTACCAAGTTGGGGCTTGGCGGGGCAAGTTGCGCTCAGGCAGGGTCAGCTCGGTGGGCACCTGAGCAAAACGCTGCTGCAAGCGCTGCCCCAAACCACCCACGGCTGCAGGCGCAAAGGCTTGGCGCAAGATGCTGCGCACCTCTTCTTCCATGGACTGACCATGCAAGGCTGCCTGCATGCGCAGCTTGGTCTTGATCTCGTCATCCAGGTTTCGAATCGTCAAAACAGCCATGGCACATTCTCCGCTAGCAATGCTGTCATTGTAATCAACGACAGCATTGCTAGCAAACCTACCAACCCAAGCCGATGTGCAAAGGCAGGTACACCGCCATGCCGGTGATGATGGTGCCCAGCACGGCTTGGCCGCCGCCTTTGCGCCAGTAAAAGTAGGTCACGCCGGCAGCGGTGGCGAACAAGCGCGCGTCTTGCCAGGTGCTGAGCAGCTGGCCTTGGGTCATGACGATTTCGGGCACGATCACGCCACACAGGGCCGCCACGGGGGCGTATTGCAAACCGCGTTGCGCCCAGCGCGGCAGGCTCCAGGGTTTGTTGCTGATGAAGAAAAACGAACGGGTGACCATGGTGATCACACCCATGCCCACAATCACGCCCAGCGTCCAAAAGTCGGTGTGGTTCATGCGTGCCTCAGGTCTGCGCCTTGAAAGGGCGGGTGTTTTCCAGCAGCATGCACAGCGCCACCGCCGCGGCAATGGCCACCACGATGTTGAGCTTGAACGGCAGGGCAAACGCCGCCACCGCCGCGCAGCCAGCCACCACGGCCGATACGCGCTTGAGGGGGGAATCCACCACCGAACACGCCACCCCCACCAGGGCCAAAATGCCCGCAAACGACAAGCCCCAAGCCGGCGGGATGGCCTGCGCCAAACCAATGCCAATCAGGCTGGCCAATTGCCAGCTTGACCAATTGGCCGCGCACCCGCCAGCCAGGTAGGCCAGCTGGGCGTCTTGCTGAGCGGGCGTGTCGGGCGGCTGAGGAAAACGGCGCACAAACATCACATAACTGAGGTCGGCGGTGACGTAGCCCATGAACAAACGCACACGTCGCGGTAACTTGATGAGGTATGGCCGCAGGTGCGCGCTGTACACCACAAAACGCAGGTTCACGCAAAACGAGGTGGCCCAAATCACCAGCACCGGCGCACCGGCGGCAATCAAAGGAATGGCCGCGAGCTGCGAGCTGCCGGCATACACCACAAAGGTCATGGCCAGCGCCTCGGTCAGGGTCATGCCCGACTTGACCATGGCCACCCCCGTCATCATCCCCCACGAGGCCAGGCCCGGGGCCACGGGCAACATGTCGCGCATGCCACGGCGAAACTCCGCGTGGGCCAAGATGTGGTGCCAGCTCATGGGCAGCGCCTGCAGCTCAAACGAAGACCTCGCCAGGCACAAGCGCGAAGCCGCGCAAAAACGCTTGCGCGTTCAAGCGCTTGCCACCGGGCCGCTGCAACTCTGTGACCAGCAAGGCACCCTCGCCGCACTGCACCAACACGCCTTGCGCATCGGCCTGCAGCACGGTACCGGGTGCGTGGCTGGTGGCGCCAGGGACAGCCTGGGCCTGCCAGCACTTGATGAGCTCGCCGCGCAAGCTGCCAGACGCCCCCGGAAAGGGGTTGAAGGCGCGCACGCGCCGCGCGATCACGGCAGCGTCTTGCGACCAGTTGATGGCCGCCTCCACTTTGTCGATTTTGTGGGCGTAGGTGATGCCCAAGGCTTGGGCTTGCACAGAATCGGGGCTCACGCCGCTGGGCAGTTGCGGCTGCGACGTGGCTTGCAAGTGGCCAGCCTGTGCATCTTGCAAGGCGTGCACGATCATCTCGCCACCCAAGTCAGCCAAGGTGTCGTGCAGCTGCGCGGTGGTGGCATCACCCACGGGCACGGTACGCATGGCCAACATGTCGCCGGTGTCCAAGCCCGCGTCCATTTGCATGATGGTCACGCCGGTTTGCGCATCGCCCGCTTCAATGGCGCGGTGGATGGGCGCGGCACCGCGCCA
Source organism: Hylemonella sp. UBA6679 (assembly GCA_002454975.1). Lineage (GTDB taxonomy): Bacteria > Pseudomonadota > Gammaproteobacteria > Burkholderiales > Burkholderiaceae_C > Hylemonella. Next base: position 37,575 of record DKJZ01000078.1, on the reverse strand, counting down.
GCGCGGCAACAGTGAAGCGTGGATGTTCAAGCAGCCCAGACGTGGCAGGTCCAGCACCCATTGCGGCAAGATGAGGCCGTAGGCGGCCACCACCATCGCATCAGGCGCAGCGTGTTGCAAAGCCGCGCGGGCCTGCTCGGCTTCTTGTGGGTATTTGCCATCCAAGCGCAGGCTGGTGGGTTGGGCCACAGGCAGACCGTGTTCAAGCGCAAACTGCTTGACGGGTGAGGCTTGCAGCTTCATGCCGCGCCCAGCTGGACGGTCGGGCTGGGTGAGCACCAACGACACCGTGTGGCCAGCGGCATGGATGGCTGCGAGAGCCACGCGTGCAAATTCAGGCGTGCCCGCAAAAACCACCTTCATGCGGGGGCTCCGGGGCTCAAGACGCCGCGCGCAACTCGCGCTGGTGCTTGACCATTTTGGTCTTGATGCGGTTGCGCTTGAGCAGCGAGAGGTACTCCACAAACACCTTACCCATGAGGTGGTCCATCTCGTGCTGCACGCAAATGGCCAACAGGCCCTCGGCCTCAATCACACGCGCGTTGCCATGCTCATCAAGCGCCTTGACGTGCACCGAGAGGTGGCGCTCCACGCCGTCGTAAATGCCTGGCACCGACAAGCAACCTTCTTCATTGAGCTTTTTCTCGGGGCTGGTCCACACCAACTCGGGGTTGATCAGCACCATGGGCTGGTCGCGCGTGTCGGAGACGTCGAGCACGATGAGGCGCTCATGCACATTGACTTGCGTGGCGGCCAGGCCCACGCCACTGGCCTGGTACATGGTGTCGATCATGTCGCGGGCCAACTGGCGAATGCGGTCATCCACCGCTTGCACGGGCTTGGCCACCGTGTGCAGGCGCGGGTCGGGGTAACAAAGAATAGTGAGTGCCATGGTGTGCAAAGTTTTGCCTATTTTCGCTGTTTTCCGACAAGCGTGAGGGCAGCCCCGCCGTGGGCCTGTTGCGACACGGGTTGTCCCCGATGTTCAGGCCCAGCCAGGCTTTGACAATGAAGGTGTCACACATCACAGAGGCCACCTATGCCCACCCCCACACCCACGCAAGAGCTGCGTGCCTGGCTACGCCTGGACATGACCCCCGGCGTGGGCCCACACAAAGCGCGGCAACTGCTCGCCCACTTTGGCCTGCCCGAGCACCTGTTTGCAGCCAGCGCCACCGAGCTGCGCACCCAAGCTGGCCCTGCGCAGGTGCAAGCCTTGCTCACCGAGCCCGACGGCCTGCAAGCGCGCCTGCAAGCCACCCTGCACTGGCTCAACACCCCCTCAGAACATGGCATCACCCGCCACGTGGCCACCCTGGGCGACCCGCTGTACCCGGCTGGCCTGCTGGACATGGCCGACCCGCCGCTCATGCTCTACCTCATGGGCCGGCTCGACCTGCCCCTGCTGTACGCCGTGGCCGTGGTGGGCAGCCGCAATCCCACCCCTCAAGGCGCGCTCAATGCGCGGTATTTTGCGCAAGGCTTGAGCGAAGCGGGTGTGACCGTGGTCTCGGGCATGGCACTGGGCGTGGATGCCGCTGCGCACGAAGGCGCCTTGCTGGGCGTGACACACCACGCTGCCCCAGCGCACCTGGCCACCGTGGCGGTGGTGGGCACAGGCCTCGACAGGGTGTACCCACGCGCCCACCACAAACTGGCCCACAACATTGCGCAACAGGGCTGGGTGATGAGCGAGTACCCGCTGGGCACGCCACCTCTGGCGGCAAATTTTCCCAAGCGCAACCGCCTCATTGCCGGCTTGTCCAAAGCCACGCTGGTGGTGGAGGCTGCCATGCAGTCGGGCTCGCTCATCACGGCGCGCCTGGCCCTGGAGCAAGGCAAAGACGTGATGGCCATCCCCGGCTCGATCCACGCCACCCAAGCCCGCGGCTGCCACGCCCTCATCCGCCAAGGCGCCAAGCTGGTGGAGTCGGTGCAAGACGTGCTCGAAGACCTGCAACTCGCACCGCGCTTGTCGACCTTGAACGACACACAAGCTCAAAGCGACAGAATTGATGACAACGATCAAAACTTGCGCAACGACCACCCGCTGCTGCACACCATGGGCTTTGAAGCCGTCAGCCTGGATGCCCTGCAGGCCCGCACCGGGCTGGACACCGGCACGCTGCAAGCACAGCTCATGGCGCTGGAGCTCGATGGCAAGGTGGTGCGCATGCCGGGTGGCTTCTTACAAAGGGTTGAACATGCCTGACGCACAAATACCGCATGGCCAGCTCGGGGACAGGCATCAGAGTTGAGGTTTCTCGGTTACATTGAACCCATGTTTGATGTCCTCGTTTACGTTTACGAAAATTATTGGCGCGGGGACGCCTGCCCTGACGCGCAGCACCTGGAGCGCAAGCTCAATTCGGTGGGCTTTGAACCCGACGACATCGAGCAAGCCTTGCTTTGGCTGGATGGCCTGCGCCTGGTGGCCCAAGACAGCCCTTGGCCTGAGGCACACCAAGCGTCTGCCGATGGCTACAGCGCGATGGCGCCGTCTGCTGGCAGCATGCGCATTTACACGCCTGCCGAGCAAGACCACCTGGGCAGTGCCTGCCTGGGTTTCATCACGTTTTTAGACGACGCCGGCGTGCTGCCGGCTGCCATGCGCGAGATTGTCATTGACCGCGCCATGGCTGCACCCGGTGGCCCGGTGGTGCTCGATGAGCTCAAAGTCATCGTGCTCCTTGTGTACTGGCGCTTTGGCCAAGAGCCCGACACCCTGGTGCTTGACGAGCTGTGCGACGTGGCCGCGCTGGACCGCGTCGCTCACTGAACCTACACCACCGCGCCTGAGTTAGGGTCGTTCGGGTCGTCTTCTTTGCGGGGGGCGGCTTTGATCAGGTCTTCGCGTTTGATGCCCAGCCACATGGCGATGGCCGCAGCCACAAACACCGACGAGTAAATGCCAAACAAAATGCCAATGGTCAGCGCCAAAGCAAAGTAGTGCAGCGTGGCACCGCCAAACAGCAGCATGGACAACACCATCAGCTGCGTGCTGCCGTGGGTGATGATGGTGCGGCTGATGGTGGAGGTGATGGCGTTGTCGATGATTTCGACCGTGTTCATCTTGCGATAGCGGCGAAAGTTCTCACGGATACGGTCAAAAATCACCACCGACTCGTTGACCGAGTAACCCAACACCGCCAGCACCGCGGCCAGCACAGGCAGCGAAAACTCCCACTGGAAGAACGCGAAAAAGCCCAGAATGATGATCACGTCGTGCAAGTTGGCAATGATGGCGGCCACCGCAAACTTCCACTCAAAGCGAATGGCCAGGTAAATCACGATGCCCACAATCACAAAGGCCAGCGCTTTGAGGCCGTCCACGGCCAGCTCGTCGCCCACCTGCGGCCCCACAAACTCGGTGCGTCGCAATTCAGCCGTGGGGTCCACGCCCTTGAGGGCGGTGAGCACCTGCTCGCTTTGCTGGGCCGAGCTCGCACCCTTGACAGCCGGCATGCGGATGAGCACCTCGCGCGAGGTGCCGAAGTTTTGCACCTGCACGTCTGAGAAACCCAGCTTGGCAATGGTGTCGCGCACGGCATTGAGGTCGGCGGGCTGGCTGTAGCTCACCTCCATCAAGGTGCCGCCGGTGAACTCCACCGACAGGTGCAGGCCGCGTGAGAACAGAAAAAACACCGCCGCCAAAAAAGTCAGCAGCGAAATCGCATTGAGCACCAACGCGTGGCGCATGAACGGGATGTCCCGCTTGATCTTGAAGAATTCCATGTCAGTTCCTTAGGGCTCAGGCCGCCACACGGTGCCAATCGACACGCTCTTGAGTTTTTTCTGCCGCCCATACCAAAGGTTGACCAGGCCACGCGAGAAGAACACGCCGGAGAACATGCTCGTCAAAATGCCCAGGCAGTGCACCACCGCAAAACCACGCACCGGGCCAGAGCCAAAGGCCAGCAAGGCCAAGCCGGCAATCAGGGTGGTGACGTTGGAGTCGATGATGGTGGCCCAAGCGCGGTCGTAGCCCGCATGGATGGCGGCTTGTGGCGAGGCGCCGTTGCGCAGTTCTTCGCGCACACGCTCGTTGATCAGCACGTTGGCATCAATGGCCATGCCCAACACCAAGGCCATGGCGGCCATGCCCGGCAGGGTGAGCGTGGCTTGCAGCATCGACAAAATGGCCACCAGCAACAACAGGTTCACACCCAGGGCCAGCGACGAAAACACGCCAAACAGCAGGTAATACACGCACATGAAAATGGCCACGGCCACAAAGCCCCAGGTCACGCTGGCAAAGCCTTTGCTGATGTTTTCTGCGCCCAAGCTCGGGCCAATGGTGCGCTCTTCAATGATTTCCATGGGCGCGGCCAGCGAGCCTGCGCGCAACAAGAGTGCGGTGTCGTTGGCCTCGGCGGTGGTCATGCGGCCAGAGATCTGCACGCGTCCACCACCGATTTCGCTGCGAATCACCGGCGCTGTGACCACCTCGCCCTTGCCTTTTTCAAACAAGAGGATGGCCATGCGCTTGCCCACGCTTTCGCGGGTGATGTCTTTGAAAATGCGCGCGCCTTTGGCGTCCAGCGTCAGGTTGACGGTGGGCTCCTGGGTCTGGCTGTCAAAGCCGGGCTGGGCGTCGGTGAGGTTTTCGCCGGTCAGGATGACTTGCTTTTTCACGATCACCGGGGCGCTGTTGCGCTCCAAGAAGCGCTCTGAGCCAAAGGGCACCGCACCAGTGCCGCTCTCGGCAGAGCGAGCCTCGGTGCTTTCGTCCACCATGCGCAACTCCAGCGTGGCAGTACGGCCCAAAATGTCTTTGGCCTTGGCGGTGTCTTGCACGCCAGGCAGCTGCACCACGATGCGGTCCAGGCCTTGCTGCTGAATCACCGGCTCGGCCACGCCCAGCTCGTTGATGCGGTTGTGCAAGGTGGTGATGTTTTGCTTGAGCGCCTGGTCTTGCACATTGCGCGCGGCCACTGGCTTGATGGTGGCTGAGAGCTTGATGTCACTGCCCTCAGCAACCTCGGTCAGTTGCAGGTCGGCAAACTGGTCAATCAGCACGCGACGGGTGGCATCGAGCATGGCGGTGTCGCGCACCCGGATGTCGATGGTCTGGCCGTTGCGAGCAATACCGCCGTGGCGGATGTTTTTCTCACGCAAAGCGGTGCGGATGTCGCCGGCCAAAGACTCGGCCTTTTTGGTCAGCGCTGCGCTCATGTCCACCTGCAGCATGAAGTGCACGCCACCGCGCAAATCCAGGCCCAGGTACATGGGTGCGGCGTTCAAGGCCGAGAGCCAAGTGGGCGAGCGCGACAAGAGGTTGAGGGCCACCACAAAATTGGCGTCGTTCGCATCAGGCACCAACGCCTTTTGAATGGCGTCTTTGGCGCGCAACTGCACGTCGGTGCTGTCAAAGCGCGCGCGGATGGAGGCGCCTTCTAGGCTGACCGCATCAGGCTTGACGCCGGCAGCCTTGAGCGCTTCTTCAACACGGGCCAGCACGGCCGTGTCGATCTTTTGCGTGACCTTGGCTGACGAGACTTGAACCGCCGGTGCTTCACCAAAAAAATTCGGTAGGGTGTAGAGCGCCCCCACCACCAACGCGATCACGATGATCGCGTACTTCCACACCGGGTAACGGTTCATGACTTTGCTTTGAAATTACTTGATGGTGCCTTTGGGCAGCACTTGCACGATGGCGCTGCGCTGGATCTGGATTTCCACGTTGTTGGCCACGTCCAGGCCCACGTAGTTGTCGCCCATTTTGCTGATGCGGCCCAGCAAACCACCGGCGGTGACCACCTCGTCGCCCTTGGCCAGGGCGTCGATCATGGCGCGGTGCTCTTTCTGCTTTTTCATCTGGGGGCGAATCATCACGAAATACAGCACCACAAACATGAGCAGCAGGGGCAGCATGCTCATCAAAGAAGACTGCATGTCGCCACCGGCAGCGGCTGCAGGGGCGGTTTGGGCAATGGCAGAAGAAATAAACACGTTGAACTCCAAAAAAATAAATAGCCGCCAGAACGGGTGCTGGCCAGCCGCTAACCGGCCTGCGTCAACGGCAGGCTAGCGGGCATTGTATGCGGGGGCAGGCAAGCGCTCAGGCCTGGGCTGACCACTCGCCCAGCAGGGTCTGCCAACGCTGGCGCACCTGGGCCAGGTGCCGGGCTTTGACGTGCCCGTACCCCCGTATGCCCTCGGGCAAGGCCGCCAGGGCCAAGGCCTGGGCGTGGTTGCTGTCGTTGAGGTGGGGCAACAGGCCTGCCACCAGGGTGCGGTACTCGTCCACCAGGGCACGCTCGGTGCGGCGCTCTTCGGTGTAGCCAAAGAGGTCAAAGGCCGTGCCGCGCAGCCCTTTGAAGTGCTTGAGCACCTTGAATGCGGCTTGTATGGCTGGGCCAAACTTTTGCTTGACCAGCTCGCCCTGCGCGTTGCGCTTGGACAATAGCGGCGGGGCCAGGTGGTGGTGCACCTTGAAGTTGCCCTCAAACTGGTCGTTGATGCGCTGCAAGAACGCCGGATCGGTGTGCAAGCGGGCCACCTCGTACTCGTCTTTGTAGGCCATGAGCTTGAAGAGGTAGCGCGCCACGGTCTCGCTCAGGGTGTGTTTGCCCAAGGGGGCCTCAACGCTGCGCACATGGGCCACAAAATCGGCGTAACTTTTGGCGTAGGCCGCGTTTTGGTAGTCGGTGAGGTAGGCCACGCGGCGGGCCAAGAGGCCATCCAGGGTCTCACGCGGCTTGAATTGCACAACTTGCGCAGGCTGGGCCAGCTCCACAATTGATAGCACCTTCGCCAGATTTTGTGCAGCTCGGCGGCCCCAAGCGAAAGCAGTTTTGTTTTTCTCCACCGCCACCTCGTTGAGCTCCATGGCGCGCAGCAAAGACGCTTCTTCCAGCGGCAGCCAACCGCGCTGCCAGGCATAGCCCAGCAACAAGGGGTTGGTGTAGAGGCTGTCGCCCATGAACTGCACCGCCAGCAAATCCGCGTCAAACGCGCCCACACCCTCATCGCCCACGGCTTGTGCAACGTCTTTGACGCAGTTCTCCGCCGGGTTTTGCCAGTTGGCGTTTTTCACAAATGCAGCAGTCGGGGTGCTGTGCGCATTGAGGGCCACACGGGTGCGCCCTGCGCGCATGCGCAGCGTGGTTTCTTTGCCGGCGGTCACGATCGGGTCGCAGCCGATGATCAAGTCCGCTGCGGCCATGGCCACGCGGGTGGTGCTGATCTGGTCTTGGCTGGCCGCCAAGAGCACGTGGCTCCAGGTGGCGCCGCCCTTTTGCGCCAGGCCCGCCGCATCTTGCGTGACGATGCCCTTGCCCTCAATGTGCGCAGCCATGCCCAGCAACTGGCCAATGGTGATCACCCCTGTGCCACCCACACCGGCCACCACAATGCCGTAAGCGCCCGCAGCGCTCAGGCTTGGCATCATGGGCTGAGCAAGCGCCTCACCAAACACGCTGTCATCAAACGGTGAGGCGCTGGAGGTCGCGTCTTTCTTGGCTTTTTTCAGCTGGCCGCCTTCGACGGTCACGAAGCTGGGGCAAAAGCCTTTGAGGCAGCTGGTGTCTTTGTTGCAGCTGCTTTGGTTGATGGTGCGCTTACGGCCAAACTCGGTCTCCAGGGGCTCCACGCTCAAGCAATTGCTTTGGGTGCTGCAGTCGCCGCAGCCCTCGCACACCGCCTCGTTGATGACCACACGCACCGCAGGGTCCACCAGGGTGCCGCGCTTGCGGCGACGGCGTTTTTCAGTGGCGCAAGTTTGGTCGTAAATGATGACGGTGCAGCCCTTGAGCTCGCGCATCTCGCGCTGGATGCGGTCCAACTCGTCGCGGTGCTCAATGGCCACGCCTTCGGGCAAACCCAGTGTGCCGCCAGGCTCGCCGTTGCGGCCGACATGGCTGTATTTCTCGGGCTCGTCGGTCACGATGGTGATGCGCTTGGCGCCTTCGGCACGCAAGCTTTGCGCGATCTGAACCACGCTGTGACCTTCGCTGCGCTCGCCGATTTGCTGGCCGCCGGTCATGGCCACCGCGTCGTTATACAGCACCTTGTAAGTGATGTTCACGCCCGCAGCAATGCTTTGGCGAATCGCCAGCAAGCCACTGTGAAAGTAGGTGCCGTCGCCAATGTTGGCAAACACATGCGGCTCGTTGGAAAACGGTTGCTGGCCCACCCACGGCACGCCCTCGCCGCCCATTTGCGTGAAGCCCACGGTGGCGCGGTCCATCCAAATCGACATGAAATGGCAACCAATGCCCGCCATGGCGCGCGAACCTTCAGGCACGCGGGTGCTGGTGTTGTGCGGGCAGCCCGAGCAAAACCAGGGCTGGCGGTCGGCTTTGACCTCGAGGACCTGCAGGCTTTGCTCTTTGGCGTTGAGCAGCGCGATGTGCGCGTCCATGCGCGCTTGGGTGTCGGCGTCCACACCCAGCTTGGTCAAGCGCTTGGCAATGGCGCGGGCGATGATGGCCGGCGTTAAATCGGCATTGGCACGCAGCAAGGTGTTGCTGCTGGGGTTGGGCATGCTCCATTCACCGCCGGGGTAGTGACCATCGGGCGCGTCGATCTCGTCGAACTTGCCCAGCACATGCGGACGCACGTCGTCGCGCCAGTTGTAAAGCTCTTCTTTGAGTTGGTACTCGATGACCTGGCGCTTTTCTTCCACCACCAAAATCTCGCGCAGACCCGCAGCAAATTCACGTGTGCTTTGCGCTTCGAGCGGCCACACCACGCCCACCTTGTGCAGGCGGATGCCCAGGCGCTTGCACGTGGCGTCGTCCAGCCCCAAGTCATGCAGGGCTTGACGGGTGTCGTTGAACGCCTTGCCGCTGGCCATGAGGCCAAAGCGGTCGTTGGCTGTAGCAATCACGTTGTGGTTGAGTTTGTTGGCGCGGATGTAGGCGAGTGCGGCATACCACTTGTGGTCGAACAAGCGCGCCTCTTGGTCCAGCGCGGCATCGGGCCAGCGGATGTGCACGCCACCTGGTGGCATGGCGAAATCGGGCACCACGATGTTCACGCGCTCGGGGTCAATCAACGCGGTGGCGCTGGACTCCACAATTTCCTGGATGGTCTTCATGCCCGCCCACACGCCCGAAAAGCGGCTCATGGCAATGGCGTGCAAGCCCATGTCCAGAATGTCTTGCACCGAGGCGGGGAAGAACACCGGCAAGCCACAAGCTTTGAAGATGTGGTCGCTCTGGTGTGCGGCAGTCGAGCTCTTGGCCACATGGTCGTCACCGGCCACGGCCAGCACACCGCCCCAAGGCGTGGTGCCCGCCATGTTGGCGTGCTTGAACACGTCCGAGCAACGGTCCACACCTGGGCCTTTGCCGTACCAAATGCCAAACACACCGTCGAACTTGTTCGAGCCCTTGGGCGCAAAACCCAGTTGCTGCGTGCCCCACAAAGCGGTGGCGGCCAGCTCTTCGTTCACGCCCGGTTGGAAGACGATGTTTTGTGCTTTGAGGTGCGGCGCGGCTTTCCACAAAGCCTGGTCATAACTGCCCAGCGGCGAGCCGCGGTAACCGCTGATGAAGCCGGCGGTGTTCTTGCCCTGCAAAGCATCGCGCTGGCGCTGCAACATGGGCAGCTTGACCAAGGCCTGCACGCCACTCATGAAAGCGCGGCCCACATCGAGGCTGTACTTGTCATCCAAGGTGACCGTCTCGAGCGCGCGGCGGATGTGCTCGGGCAACTCGCGGTTAAAGGGGGCGTTCATGCGTGTCTCCTGTCACATCGTGGTGACGTTGGTCTGACTGAAGTTTTATCAGATCTTGCAGTGTAGATCTGTCGTGAGCTGTCAAGTCGTCAAAAAAACAGCGCCTGCCTACTGCTTGATAAGGATGACATGCGAATGACAAGACTTGAAATTTTCTGTCTTAGCTTTCATCGCTTTGTCATGAACGAAATCGAAGATGCCTGGGTCTTTAGCAAGGAGTTTTTCATGTCGCATGCATTTGATTCTTCTGACAACACGTCAGACAACGTTCATTTTCAAGAGATTTTGAGCCAGGCCAAACAAGGCCCTAACCGCCGGCAAATTTTGCGCGGTGGCTTTGGTTTGGCCGCCATGATGGGCCTGCCCATGCTGCCAGGTTGTGGCGGTGGCTCAACTGCCGCTGCAGCCGGCTTGCCCACCTTGGCAAGCTCGAACACCCTGGCTTTCACAGCCACGGCCAAAAGCGTGCTGGACCAGGTCGTGGTGCCTGCAGGCTACACAGCCAAGGTCATCCATGCCACTGGCGACACGTTGGCCGCGGGCGCAGCTGCTTACAGCAACGTGGGCACAGAATCTGACGATTGGAGCCTACGCGTGGGCGATCACCACGACGGCATGGACATTTATTACATTGATGCCAACGGCAAGTACTCAGCAACGGCGACCACCCGTGCCGTGCTCGTGGTGAACCACGAGAGCTCTGCAGACGCACACTTCTTGCACCCCAATGGCCAGACATCGGGTGGCGTGAATAAAAAGAAGTTTGACCAGTTTGGCTCCTGGGACAAAGGCATTCGCCCGGGTGCCGAGGCGCTCAAAGAAATGAACCTGCACGGGGTGTCAGTTGTTGAGCTCACACTCGAAAACGGTTTGCCCACGGGTTACAACGCCACATCCAATTTAAACCGTCGCGTTAACCCGCAAACCGTGGTGGACATCAAAGGGCCTGCCGCGCAGCTGAACAACATCAAAGCCCAGATGGTGACGAAATTTGACACCACCGGTGCCACCTCGCGCGGCACCTTGAACAACTGCGGTCATGGCAAAACCCCCTGGGGCACGTACCTGGCTTGTGAAGAAAACTGGAACGTTTACTTCAACATGCCTACAGGCAGCACCGCACCGGACGCGAAAACTGTGGCTTCGCGAGCCAGATATGGCTTGACGCGCACAGCGTATACAGCTGGCGGTAACACCAACAGCCAAGGCTGGTTCACCGTCACAGATTTAGACGACGACGTCGTCAACGGGAATGTCACTACTTTTGGCCGCTTCTCGCGCTGGAACATCGGCGCCAATGGTGCCAGTGCTGCCAATGACTTCCGCAACGAGCCGCACACATTTGGCTATGTGGTGGAAATTGACCCCACATCGGGTGATCGCAAACCAGCCAAACGCACCGCCATGGGCCGATTTGCACATGAAGCTGCCGTGTGCAGCGTGCCTGTGGTGGGTCGCCCTCTGGCGTTTTACATGGGTTGCGACAGCCGCAACGAGTACATCTACAAATTTGTCACCACCAAAACCTGGGAATCCAGCGATGTCGGTGGCGGCATGGCTGTAGGCGATGCGTACCTCGACGAGGGTAAGCTGTACGTGGCCAAGTTCAACAACGACGGCACGGGCCAGTGGATTGAGCTGACCGTGATGGACAGCCGCATCAGCAGCTACAACAAAGACGGTTTCACCTTTGCCAACCAGGCCGATGTGTTGGTGCACACCCGCTTGGCTGCCGATGCGGTGGGCGCCACCAAAATGGACCGCCCTGAGTGGGGCGCTGTGAACTACAGCAACGGTGAGGTGTACTTTGCCCTGACCAACAACAACAGCACCAACCGCACCCCTGCGACCGCAGACGCTGCCAACCCCCGCTCTTACAACGACCCTGACGGAAAAATGAGCTCAGGCAACCCCAACGGTCACATCATCCGTTTTGCTGAAACAGGTAGCTTGTCAACCGCCACCTCCTTCAAGTGGGACATCTTCTTGTTTGGCGCCGAGGAAGACTCGGTGGCGGATGTGAACATCTCTGGCCTCAAAGCCAGCAACAGCCTGTCGTCGCCAGACGGTTTGTGGTTCAGCAAGAGCACAGGCTTGCTGTGGATTCAAACCGATGACGGCGCATTCACCGACGAGACCAACTGCATGCTGCTCGCAGCCGTACCTGGCTCTGTAGGTGATGGCGGCACTTTCACCGTGAACAACAAACTCACTGTCAGTGGCACCACCACCACCGGCACCACCAACACGTTTGTGGGTGGTTTGTTGGGCGAGTCACGTCTGCGTCGCTTCCTGGTGGGCCCCAAGGGTGCAGAGATCACTGGTCTGACCGAAACTGCTGACGGCAAGGCCTTGTTGGTCAACATCCAGCACCCAGGTGAAAACACAGCAGCCCTGGGGAACAACGCCAACTACACTTTTGAGAGCCAGTGGCCAGGCAATGGTGGTGGGGTCGCGGCTTACGGTGTGGCAGGTCGCCCACGCTCGGCAACGATTGTCATCACCAAAAACGATGGCGGCAAAATCGGTCTGTAAGGACTGAGTGGAGACTGAGTGGAACCAGCAGCCTAACCAGGCTGCTTGAACGGCGAACTGAAGACCCTTCAGTTCGCCTTTTTCATTTGGGCCACAAAGCCCAAAGTTGCAGCGGCTGCTTCATACGGCCAGCGAGTTCACCGGCCTGTTCGCCCCAACCCACAAAGTAGTCGGCGCGCACCGCGCCCACAATGGCGCTGCCGGTGTCTTGGGCGAGCACGAGCTTTTGCAGCTTGGTTTGCGGGCCACTGGAGGTCAACCACACCGGCGTGCCGTAGGGAATGCTTTGCGGGTCCACCGCAATGGAGCGGCCCGGCGTCAGGGGCACGCCTTGGGCGCCGCGCGGGCCAAAGGCGGCGTCAAAACTGCCCAGCGCCTCTTCTTTGAAAAACACGTAGCGCGGGTTACGCCACAACAGCTCTTGGGTACGCTGCGGGTTTTGCACCAGCCACGCTTTGATGCCCGGCCAGGTGGCGTCGCGCACCAAGCCCTGGTCGAGCAGCCAGCGGCCCACGCTTTTGTAGGGCTGGTCGTTGGTGCCAGCAAACGCCACGCGGATGGTTTTTTGTTCACCGCTGGGCTCGGTCACACGCAAACGCCCTGAGCCTTGGATGTGCAGCGCCAGCACGTCGATGGGGTTGCTGAGGTAGGCAATTTCGCGCCCGCGCAGAGCGGCTTGAGCAGCGGGCAGGGTGTCCATCTCCTGGCGGGTGTACCAGGGCTTGCGCTGCGTAAAACCAGCGGGGAGCTGGTAGATGGGCACAGAAAACTCGCGGGTGCGCTGGCGCGAGGCCTCGAGCATGGGCTCGTAGTAGGCGGTGAGCAAGCCGTCGGCGCTGCCCTCCAGCGAGGTGACGCTGTAAGGCTGCAGGCGCGAGACCATCCAATCGCGCTGTGCCTCGGGGCTGGCCATGCTGAGCTGGCGCACCTCTTTGCACACAGCGCCAAAGTGCGGGCCGGGGCGTTCGCAGCTTTTGAGCCAGGCGTTCCAGGCTTCGTGCAGGCTGTCGTTGTCAAAACCGGGCAGGGCTGACCAGGCCACGGCCGTCCAGCGGCTGCGGGTTTGCAGCCGGGTCGCAGGCGCTGCGGGCAGGTCGGGTGCCACCAAGGCCACTGGCGGGGCGGGTGCTGCCTCGCGGCTGACTTGCGGGGCCCGAGGGGTATGTGGCGGCGGCGAGGCGCAGGCGGCCAGCATTCCTACAATGAGGGCTTGGGCGAGCCAATACAAAGGGGGGATCATGGGCTTGATTTTGCTCGAAGCGCTGGGTGCTTTGCTGCTGTTGGTGTTGATCGTGTGGTGGACCATGTTTTCTGGCCGCAAACAAGGCGAGTTGCCGCCCCCAGACGAGCGCGAAGCCATCAGCACCAACAAAGACAAAGCTGACAAATCACAAGGCAAAACAGGCACTAAGCCTTGATGCACATAGCGTTGGCGCTACATTTTTCGTAGCATGTTGGCCAGCTCAACGGCTGACTTCACTTCCATCTTGTCAAACACCCGGGCACGGTGAACCTCGACGGTACGTACGCTGATGTCGAGCTGGTCGGCAATGCGTTTGTTGGGCAAGCCATCCACCACCAAGCGCATGACATCGCGCTCACGCTCGGTGAGCTCTTCCAAGCGCGAACGCAGGCGCTTGACGGCCAAGCGCTCATCGGCCAAGGCTGAGGATTGCGACAGCGCGGTCTCAATCCGGTCGACCAAGGCGTTGTCAGAAAAAGGTTTTTCGCAAAAATCAAAGGCGCCGCGTTTGACCGCATCCACCGCGGTGGGCACATCGGCGTGGCCTGTGAGAAAAATCACCGGCATGCTTTGGTGCAAGCCGCGCTCCACCAGGTGGTCAAACAAGGTCAGGCCGCTCATGCCGGGCATGCGCACATCGAGCAACAAACAAGCGGGCTGGTCGCTCAAGCCATGGGCAATGTGGGCCAAAAAGGCCTCGCCGCTCTCAAAGCTTTGGCACGGCAATCGACGTGAACGCAGCAGCCAGGCCAGCGCTTCGCGCACGCCGGTGTCGTCATCGACGATGTAAACGGTGGCATCAATCACAGGTTGCATGGGTTTATCTTAAGCCACTGGCAGGGCAAAACTGAAAACCGTGCCTTGCGGCGAGTTGGGCGTGTGCACCAAAGTGCCGCCGTGCTGCTCGGCCACCGTGCGGCAAAAACTCAGGCCCAGGCCCATGCCTTCGGCCTTGGTGGTGAAGAACGGGGTGAAGAGCTGGTCGGCAATGTCTTCGCGCACGCCCATGCCCACATCGCTGACGGCAAACTCAATGCGACGCGCGCCAGCACCCCGCACCGAGAGGGTCAGCACACGTTGGCGCAGCTCCGGCAGGTCCATGGCCTGCATGCCGTTACGCGCCAGGTTAAGCAGCACCTGTTCAACCATGGTGCGGTCGCACAGCACCGCGGGCAAGCCCGGCGCTACTTCCAAGCACACCTGCACCGAGAGTTTGCGGGCCTGCAAATTCACCAGGGGCAGCACCGCGTCGATCAAGGCCTGGGGCTTGACCACCTCGCGGGTTTGGTCGCGCCGGCGCACAAAGTCGTGCACGCTTTTGATGACCTTACCCGCGCGCTCGGCCTGCTGGGCAATGCGCTGCATGGCAATTTCAATGTCGCGCCGGTTCTCCGGCTCGTCGCGTAGCAGGTTGATCGACCCGCTGGCGTAGCTTTGGATGGCCGCCAGCGGCTGGTTGAGTTCGTGGCTGAGCAGCGAGGCCATTTCACCCACCATGGCCAAGCGTGCGGTGGCTTGCAAACGGTCTTGGCTGGCGCGCGAGATTTCTTCCACCCGGCGTTGCTCGCGGATGTCCAGGCAGGCACTCATCCAGCCGGTTTGTTCGCCCTGCGCATTGATGAGCGGCGCCTCGATGATGAGCACCGGGAAACGGGTGCCGTCGCGGTGCATGAACACCGACTCGAAGCCTTCGCGCGGGGGCGAGTTGCCGGCCAAACGAATGTCTTGGCGACGCTTGTACTCTTCGGCAAATTCAGGCGGCCAGTAAGGCGCGTTCACGCTCAGGCCGACCAGCTCGTCAGCACTGAAGCCCACCATCTGGCAAAACGCTGGGTTCACATAGGTGATGCGTCCTTTGAGGTCGCGCGCGCGCAAGCCGGTGATGAGGGAGTCTTCCATGGCCTTGCGAAAGGCCAAGGCATCGGCCAAGTCGCGCTCGGCTTTGAGGCGTCGGCGCGTGTCTTTGCCCAGCTGGTAGAGGATGGAGACCAGCGCAATCACCAAGGTGGCCACCAAAGCGGTGAGCAGGTTAGGAAACAGATCGGGCGAGCCGCGCCAGCTGTCCATGCGCAGCACCAGGGTGGTGCCGGGCAGGTCCACGAGTTGCTGCGCGCTGAACACGCGGCTGGCGCGCCGCGCTGTGCCCATCACGGCCAGACGGGTGCCGTCACCCTCGGTGAAGGCCACCTCTTGGTGGCGGGTGAGGTGGCGGCCCAGCAGCTCCTCGAGCACGTCATGCAGCGAATACAGCGCCACCAAATAACCGGTGAGCTGCCCGCTGTCCACCAGCGGCATGCACAGCTCCATGATCTCCACGCCCATGCCGTCGTTGAGCGGCACGTAGTAGGTGCTGGCGTAAGACGGGCCGCTGTAACGCCGTGCGTTGTTGCAGTTTTGTATGAGCTCGGAGTTGGCGCTGATCACACGCCCGCCGCGCTCAAACACTGGCGAGCGGTACGGCGAATCCACATCAGCGGTGAGGTTGAAGGCGGCGTCACGCCACTCCAGGCGCACGATCTCGCGGCGCTCACGCAGCAGGGCATAAGCACTCAAAAACCACGAGGTGGCGGTGGGCTCACCAAACTGCGTGGCCTGCAGGCTTTGTGCGTTGCGCGAAAAATCGGCACGCACATCGCTCACGGCCTCAGAGGTGGCGCGCTCAATGCGGCTTTGCTCCTGGCTGGCCTCGTAGCGCCCGGCCAACCACACCAACATGGCCAGCAAAAACACCAGCAACATGAGCAAGGCGGTCCACAGGATGCGCCGGCGCCAAACGCTGTTGATGCGCATGCTCAAAGCACCCGGTGAGTCAGCGCGGGCAACTGCGCGCGACGCTGCACAAGGCTGGCCATGTCGAGCTGCGCCATCACAACAGCCTCGCCCTGCGCCTGCTCAGACAACACCTCGCCCCAAGGGTCCACCACCATGCTGTGCCCCCAGGTGCGCCGCCCGTTGTCGTGCAAGCCGCCTTGGGCGCTGGCCGCCACAAACGCCAAGTTTTCAATGGCGCGGGCACGCAACAAAACCTCCCAATGGGCCTGGCCTGTGGTGTGGGTAAAAGCGCTGGGCACCAGCAACACGTGCGCGCCCAGTTGCGCGTAGTGCCGGTACAGCTCCGGAAAACGCAGGTCGTAGCAAACGCTCAAACCCACGCGCCAGGTGTGGCCGTCAGCGGACGGCACATCCACCCACGCGGGCTGCTGCCCAGCCATCAAAGCGCGCGACTCGTCGTAACGCTCTTGCCCGTTGTCAAAACCAAAGAGATGAATCTTGTCGTACCGCGCCACGCACACGCCCTGCGGGTTGTACACCAGCGAGGCGTTGAACACACGCTCTCGCCCGGGCTGCGGCGCCGTTGTCGGCTGGCCCAAAGCTTGGGTGACCACTTGGCTGACCACCTTGGGCGCAACAGACAGCGGCAAGGTGCCGCCCACCACCCACACGCCGAGCTTGTGGGCCGCTTGGGCCAAAAAGTCTTGGATGGGGCCGTGACCGGGCGCCTCTTGGATATCGAGTTTGTCGGTGTCGCGCTGCCCGAGCAAACAAAAATACTCCGGCAAGACCAGCAGCTCTGCGCCCTGGTCGGCGGCCTGCGTCATCAGCGCCGATGCGCGCGCGAGGTTGTCGGCCACCGAGGCGCCCGAGACCATCTGGATGGCCGCTAATTTCATGGTTTGATCTCGTCCTTGCTGGGTTTAGTGCTCTCATTTTTAGAGCTACCCGGGGTGATTTTAGGGTCCACCCAAGGGCCAGTGATGTAGAACTCTTTGGTGGTGGACGCCATGAGTGGGCGACGCAAAATCAGCTGGGCCAAAAAGCTGCCCAGCCCCACAGCCGGGTTGATGTAACTGGCAATCAGCGAGGCGGTGCCGGCGTTGATCTCGGGCACCACCACCACGTGCAGGTCTTGGGTTTCGCGGGCAATGTCGGCGCGCCCCTCCATCAGCACTGCGGCGTTCACGCCCTTCATCTGCAGGTTGTTGGTGCTGGCCATGCCCTGCTCGATGCGCACATCGCCGCGAATAAAGTCAAAGGCAAAGCCATCGCTGAACACATCGCGAAAATCCAGCGTCAAACGACGTGGCAAAGCCTGCAAATTGAGCACACCCAGCAGCTTGGCAATGCCCGGCTCCACCTTGAGGAACTGACCGCCTTCGAGGTTGACGTTGAACTGGCCGTTCATGCTGGGGTAATCGGGCGTGATGGGCGAGCCCATCCAATCGATGTGCCCTTCCATGCGGCCCCGTGCATC
Source organism: Hylemonella sp. UBA6679 (assembly GCA_002454975.1). Taxonomy (GTDB): domain Bacteria; phylum Pseudomonadota; class Gammaproteobacteria; order Burkholderiales; family Burkholderiaceae_C; genus Hylemonella. Next base: position 19,860 of record DKJZ01000078.1, on the reverse strand, counting down.
GCGCAAGACACCAGGCAGACCTAAGCGGGCCAGCAAGTCGCCACCATCGGCAATGTCGAGCTTGAAGTTCATGCTGGTGCGGCGCAAATCGGCCGGCATGTCCGGGCGAGACGGCGCGCGCCCAGCAGGCTCGCGCGCGGGTGCAGCACGCTCGGGCAGGGTCCCCCAGCGGCCCGTGGCAGTGAGGGTGCCTTCCGGGGCGATGATGTTGAATTTTTGCAGCTGCCACTCTCGCACGTCGCGCACATTGCGGCCATCTCGCCCACCTTCTCTTGCAGCTTCTCTTGCAGCTTCTCGTGCACCCTCACGCCCACCTTCGCGGGCCAACACGCTGCCACGGTTGATGGCTTCGATTTCCACCCGGCCCAAGCGCTTGCCGCGCAGCTCAAGGTCATCGACCACGATGTCCAAGCCCGGCATGCTCACGGGTTGTTCTTCGAGCAGAGTTTCCACCTCTTTGGCGGTGCTGGCCGCCAGCGACAAACGCGTGAGACGGGCAAACAAACGACCGGGCTGGCGCGCTTCGCCAGGGCGGTATTCCAGCAGGCCATTGAGTTCTTGGGCATCCACCTGGGCACGCCATTGGTTGGTCTCGCGGGATGCGTTGACCGTGAGTTTGTTGAGCGTGCGGCCTTGCCACATCAAGCGCTGTGCTTTGAGGGTGAAGGTGCGCGGCATGTAAGACGACACCGCGCTGGCGGGCGTGGCGTCTGCGCGCCCAGACTGGCTGGGGTGCGAGCTGCTGTCCATCACGGCCAGCCAGGCATCGGCATCGAGCGTGGTGGCCTCCACCACAGCGGCCACGCCACGTGCGGGCAAGGCTTGGTCGGTGTTGATGGGTTCGCCAAATTGCACCAAGCCCTGGAGCACGCGCGGCTCGTCGCCCAGCTCGCGGATGTACACCGCCGACAACATGCGCCCCATGGCCACACGCACGCGGTCTTTGCCCGGCGCTGCATCGCGCCGCGTGCTGACATCCACCGGGGTGATGTCCACCCGCAGGGGCAGGCTGCTGGCCGCGGTTTTGCCCAAAGGCGCAGGCACATCCAGAGCCATGCCTTGTAAATTGCTGTTGACCTGCAGGTCCAGAGAAGGCCCGCGCAAACCAATCTGCGCAGTGTAAGGCGCACTGCCCGCGCTGCGCGCCAACAAGGTGTTGAGGCCGCCCAGGTTCAGGCTGCGCAAGCCATCCGCGGTGGCGGTGCCTTGCACACGCAAAAAGCCATTGAACGCACGGCTGCTTTGGCCCGGGATGGCCATGCTGCCGCCCTCGATCAAAGCGTCGCCACCGAGCACGCGGGCTTGCGCGCCCTGCACCGCCAGGCCATCTTCTGAAAACCACAGCTGCCCACGCACCTTGGACATGGCGGGAACATCGGGCGAGAGGTTGAGCTCGTTGCCCGCCAGGGTCACGCGGCCCAGCGCCTGTGTTTTGCCCATGTCTTGCAGGGGCAAGGTGAGCTTGAGGGTGGCTTCCACGGGCCCGCTGCCACTGGCCTCGTCCAAAAAGTGTTGGGTGATGTCTTGCAGGCTGGAGTTGCGGATGGTGCTGAGCACCTCGGGCACAGCGGCACGCAACTCGGTTTGCACCTGCACGGTGGGGTTGTTCAGGAGGTTGGCCAAGACCACCTCGCCGCGCTGAAAGCGAATGCCCTGGGAAGCAGCAGCGTTGGTGGTGGTGTTGGTCGCCCAGCGACCACTGATGTCTTTCAAACTCAAGCGGGCGTTGTCGAGGTTGAGTTCAGCATTGACCTGCGACAACAGCGGCCAACGTGAGGTCGTGTTGAGCACCGCGGGGGCGGGGTTGAACACCGCATCGCGCACGCGGGCGCTGATTTTGAGCTGACCGCCATCCCCATTGCGGTAGGGCAGTTGCCACAGGTCGCCCTTGAGGCGCACCTTGACCGCACTGGCCTGGCCGCGCACCAAGGCTTCGCGCAGGTAGTCGCGCACCTCGCGCGACATGACCAGCGGCAAGTAGCGGTGCACGCGGTTGAGCTCGGCGTGGCTCAAGCTGCCTTGCAGGTCCAGCACACCGGGCAAGGCACGCTCGGCGCCGGTGCGCCACTTCACGCTGGCTTCGCCTTGCAAGTCGGCCTGGGCGAACTTGAGGTTGGGCATCTGCACCTGCAGCTGCTCGCCTTGGCGCTGCCAGGTGATGTCGCTGCTCAGCGAGCTCCAGTTGATCTGCGGCTCGTCAAACACACCAGGGAAGACGGTGGCGCCGTCTTGGATGCTGAGTTTGGCTTTGCCGGCATCGAGGTTGCCCTCAAAACTCAGCGTGGCGCCTTGCACACCGGGGCGACCCACTTGCGCTGCAACCGTGGCACCCGACTTGCCGCTTGCGCGGGGTTGCACCGGTTGTGCCGGTTGTGCCGCCAGGGCCAGGCCGCTGACAAGGCCTTGGGCTTTGACTTGCTCGGGCGCGTCGGCCTGGCCCAGCCAGCTCAGTTGCAAACGCGCCACCTGCCCTTGCGGTGCCAGGCTTTGCAGTTGCTCATGCCAAGGCGCGGCTTGCGGCAAGCGCCTGGCGATGGCGGCCAGGGCTTGCAGGTCGAGGCGGTCGGCGCTGAGTTCACTGCGCTGGCTGCGGCTGCCCGCCTCAGAGGCTTGCCGCACGCTGAGGTTACCCCCAGGCCAACGCACGCCATCGGCCAGGGTGAAGGCCAGGTTTTGCGTGAGAAATTCATGCCCCAGACCATCGCGCCCCCAGGGGTGCAAAGCCACCCGTCCACCAAGGTCTTGAAACGCCAAAGCAGGCAGGTCTTGGCGCAACTTCAGGGCCAGCCCCGAGAGCGCCACATCGGCCGTGATGCCGGACAAACGGCCCAAGTTCATGTCCAACCAGGCGCGCACCGCACCTTGGCCGCTGGGCACGGCATCGGGCCAGCCCAGGTAGGGCGCCATGGCGCTGAGGTCTACCCGCCCAAACTCGGCATAAACCTGCCCCGACCAACGCTGCCAGTCGCCCGCGTGGGTGGACAGTATCGGTTGGCGAAACCGCGCTTGCCAGCTCAGGCGCTCTCCCCAGCTGGACGGCGGATCGGCGTCCAAGCGCAGTTCGTGGCTGCGCAAATGGTTGCGCAACACCGCGTTGACCCCCGTGAGCTCGAGCGGGGGGAGTTGGTGTTGTTCGTCGGTCCAGCGCAAGGTGCCTTGGCGCACGGCCACCTCGGTTTGGGAGAGCAACCAGTCCAAGCCGCCGGTATCGGTGGTGGGTTGGCCCATGTCCAGTCCGGCCAGCCACACCCGGCCGTCGGGCGCGCGGCGCGCCTCAAGCACCGGGCCTTCGATGGCCAGCTGCTCAAACCCCAGGTTCCACAAAGAGCGCGGCGAGAGGGTGGCCAGCACCCGCGGCAGGTGCAAAGCCGTTTGGCCTTGGGCGTCTAGCAAACGCACATCGCGCAGCTCAAACGAGGGCACCCAGCCTTGAGATTCGCCGCTGACAGCACCAATGCGCACCCTAAGCCCGAGTTGCGCGGAGGCCCGCGCTTCGAGCTGCGGACGCAAATCGGCAATTCGCGGCACAATGAATCCATGAATGAGCAGCCACACCAGGGCTAAGAGCACCGCACAGACCGCCAGGATGCGAAAAGCCCAACTCACCGCGAAGGCATAGGTTTTGAGCAGTGCGGACGGGCCACTTGGCGTTACAGGCATATTGACATCGGAACAGTGGACAGAATTATGACCCGCAACAGGGCCGGCGCTTTGCGTGAACAGTCGCGGTTTGCACAGCGGGTGCGGCGTCGCTACGCGGCCGAGTTGGGCCTGCTCCCACCCGGCCTACCCACCCCAGCCGTGTTGCGCGACTTGGCAGCCACCCTGGCGCAAACCGGGCACGACATCTCGGCCCAACTGCGTGTGGTGCGCCAGCTGGTCATGGAGCGCTTGCTCACCCTGGACTGCGAAGCCGGCGCGGCGCTGCACGAAGTCACGCAGACCATGACCGACCTGGCCGAATTCACGCTGGATGTGGCCTACAACGAAGCCTTGCGCGTGCTCGACGATGTCCACGGCGCGCCCATGGGGGCCGATGGCCAACGCGCCCGCATGTGGGTGGTGGGCATGGGCAAGCTCGGGGCACGTGAGCTCAATGTGTCGAGCGACATCGACCTGATTTACGTCTACGACACCGACGGCGAGACCGCAGGCAATGCCCAGGGCCGACTCAAAATTTCTAACCAAGAGTACTTCGGCAAAGTCGTGCGCCTGATGTATGGGCTGGTGGGCGACACCACCGAGCACGGTTTTGTGTTTCGGGTGGACCTGGCCTTGCGGCCCAACGGCAACTCAGGGCCCGCGGCGGTTTCGCTCGATGCGCTTGAAGAGTATTTTCATGTGCAGGGCCGCGAGTGGGAGCGCTTTGCCTGGCTCAAGAGCCGGGTGGTGGCGCCGCAAAGCGCGGTGCAAGACAAGTCGGCCATGGCACTGCGCAGCATCGTGGTGCCTTTTGTGTTTCGCCGCTACCTGGACTACAGCGTGTTCAACGCGCTGCGCGTGCTGCACAAACAAATTCGCGACCATGCCAGCAAACGCAGCGCTGGCCACCCCGAACGCAGCCACGATGTGAAGTTGTCGCGCGGGGGCATCCGCGAAATTGAGTTCACCGTGCAGCTGCTCCAGGTGGTGCGTGGCGGGCAGTTCCCCGAGCTGCGCACCCGCCCCACGCTGGATGCGCTCAAGCGCCTGGTCAGCGCTGGCTTGATGCCTGCTGAGACGGCCAAAGCCATGGCCGAGGCCTATGTGTTTTTGCGCCAGGTTGAGCACCGCATTCAGTACCTTGACGACCAGCAAACCCATGTGCTGCCCACCAACGACGACGACCTGAACTGGATTGCCCACAGCATGGGCTTTGCCGGTTGCTGCGAGTTTTTATGCCAGCTCGATGCCCACCGCAAAGGTGTGGCGCATGAGTTTGACATCTTGCTCGGTGGGGATGCTGACGCCGATTGCAAAGGCTGCGACAAAACCCACCACACCCCACCTGATTTGCCCGCCGTGGCAGCCGGCCTGCCCCAGGCCCTGCGCGAGCGTGTGGCCCAGTGGGGCGAGAACCCGCGCGTGCAAAGCCTGCGTGAAGAGTCGCGTCAACGCCTCTACCGTCTGCTGGCGCGCACAGGGCTGTGGATTGATGAGGGGCGTGTGAGCGAGGAAGCGGCTTTGCGTTTCACCGATTGGCTCGAACCCCTGCTGCGCCGCGATGCCTACCTGGCTTTGCTCTTGGAGCGCCCGGCTGTGCATGAGCGGCTGCTGCGTTTGCTCGGCCTGGCCAAGTGGCCGGCGCGCTACTTGCTGCAACACCCCGGTGTGATTGACGAGCTGGCTGGGCGCGACATGCTCACCGAACGCTTTGACCCCCTGGCCTTTGAGCAAGACCTGACCCAGCGGCGCAAAGCCATGCAGGCCTCAGGCGATGGCGACGACGAAGCCTTGCTCAACCTGCTGCGCCGCGCCCACCACGCCGAGGTGTTTCGCACCCTCTCGCGCGATGTGGAAGGCGCGCTCAGCGTCGAGCAAGTGGCCGATGACTTGAGCGCGCTGGCCGAATCTGTGCTGCGCATCACCACCCAGTGGTGCTGGCAAGGCCTTAAGAAAAAACACCGCGACACACCGCAGTTCGGCATCATTGCCTACGGCAAGCTCGGCGGCAAAGAGCTGGGCTACGGCAGCGACTTGGACATTGTGTTTGTGTTTGAGGACGCCGACGAGCAAGCCACCGAGGTGTACGCGGCCTTGGTGCGCAAACTCATCAATTGGCTGACCGTCAAAACCGGCGAAGGCGATTTGTACGAGATCGACACGGCGCTGCGCCCCAACGGCAACTCAGGCCTGCTCATCACCACCTTTGAGGCCTACGCCAACTACCAGCAACAACGCGGCTCGAACACGGCCTGGACCTGGGAGCACCAGGCCATGACGCGGGCGCGCTGCGTGCTGGGCGATGCAGGGCTGCAAGCCCGCTTTGATGCGGTGCGCGAGGCGGTGATTTGCTCGCCACGCGAGCACAGCGCGCTGCGCGAGGAAATCATGGCCATGCGCGAGCGTGTGCGAGAGGCTCACCCTTGCGAGCCCGGGCGCTTTGATGTCAAGCACAGCCCCGGGGGCATGGTCGATGCGGAGTTTGCGGTGCAGTACCTGGTGCTTGCCCACGCTTGCAGCCACCCGGCGTTGCGCGCCAATCTGGGCAACATTGCTCTCTTGCAAGCCGCAGAAAAAGTGGGCCTGTTGCCCCCAGGTGCGGGCCAAGCGGCAGCCAACGCCTACCGCGAGTTACGCCGCGTGCAACACCGCGCCCGCCTGGACGAAGCGCCCACGCACGTGCCCTTGATCGAGCTCGCGCAAGAGCGGCAAGCCGTGTTGCAGGTGTGGCAAGCGGTCTTCGAGGCTTGAACTTGGCGTGATGCCGCCGGCCCATCAGGCGCTGGCGCGTATTTTTTTCACCAAGGCGGTGGTGGAATAACCATCGACAAAAGGCAGGGCCAGCGCGGTGCCGCCCCAGCTGTGCATGAGCGCAGTTTCGGGCAACTTGCGCATGTCGTAGTCGCCACCTTTGACCAAAATATCAGGCTGAATCTGCGCGATGAGTTCTTGGGGTGTGTCTTCGTCAAACCAGGTGACCACATCCACCGCGGCCATGGCAGCCATCATGGCGGCGCGGTCTTGCTCCTTGTTCAAAGGGCGCTCAGGGCCTTTGCCCAAACGGCGGGCCGAGGCATCGGTGTTGAGCGCCACCACCAAGGTGGCCCCCAGGGCCTTGGCCTGCGCCAGGTAAATGGCGTGGCCGCGGTGCATCACATCAAACACACCGTTGGTGAACACCAGCGGGCGCGGCAGCGTGGCCAGACGGTCGCGCAACTGCGCGCGCGGGCACAGCTTGTTTAAAAAATCTGGCAGTGGGAAGGCAGCTGACATTCAGGCCGCTTGCGTGCCGCTGGGGGCTACGCCCGCTAAGCTTTGGCCCATCTCTTTGCGAAAGCGGTTGAGCTCTTGCACCGTTTTGAAGCTGCGACCCATGAGCAAGCTCATGTTGTGCAAGATGCGCTCAACCACCTTGCTCTCCCAGGCCGCATCAAAATTGATTTGCTTGTCGAGCCAGTGCTCGAGCCACTCGGGGTCGGGCAGGCGGCTTTGGATGGTGTCGTTGGGAAACAGCGCCTTGTTCACATGCAGGTTGGTGGGGTGCAGGGCTTGCGCGGTGCGCCGCGCGCTGGCCATGAGCACACCCACTTTGGCAAACGCTTGCTGCGCTTCGTTGCCAAACTTTTGGATGGCCCGCTTCATGTAGCGCAGGTAAGCGCCGCCGTGGCGGGCCTCGTCTTGGCTCAACGTGGTGTAGATGTGCTTGATGACCGGCTCGGTGTGCCATTCGCTGGCGCGGCGGTACCAATGGTTCAAACGAATCTCGCCGCAAAAGTGCAGCATGAGGGTTTCAAGAGCAGGCGCGGGATCGAACTCAAAACGGATGTCGTGCAGTTCTTGCTCGGTGGGCACCAGGTCGGGGCGATAGCGCCGCAGGTACTCCATGAGCACCAGCGAGTGCTTTTGCTCTTCAAAGAACCAAATCGACATGAAGGCCGAAAAGTCGGAGTCGTCGCGGTTGTCACGCAAAAACATCTCGGTGGCCGGCAGCGCCGCCCACTCGGTGATGGCGTTCATTTTGATGGTTCGAGCCTGGTCATCGCTGAGTTTGCTCGGATCAAAGCTCGCCCAGGGGATGTCTTTGTCCATGTCCCAACGGACCGACTCGAGTTGTTTGAAGAGTTCGGGGTAGAGCATGACAACCTCGTGCAGTGTTTCCCTGTTGCTAGTCTAAGTGCTGTCCGTGACAAACGGCATCTATTCCTGTACGCAGCTCAGACAGGAACGGAGTCAATGAAACTGGGCCTTTGTGCCAATTTTTCCAACAAACGTTGCAAATTGGGGTGCTCGGCACGCCAGTCCAGCTGCGGGAAGCGGAAATCGAGGTACGCCAAGGCACAGCCCACGGCCACATCGGCCAGGCTGAAATGGATGCCCGCGCAAAACGGTTTGTCGCTCAGGCCGCGGCTCATCGCGCGCAAAGCCTGGTGGATTTTGCCCAGCTGACGGTCGATCCAGGCCTGGCTGCGTTGCTCGGGCGTGCGGTGCGGCCACACGTTTTCCATGCGAGCGAGCAAGGCGGCGTCCATCAGGCCGTCGGCCAGGGCTTCCCAGGTTTTGACCTCGGCGCGCTCGCGGCCCAGACCAGGAATGAGCTTGCCCACGGGCGAGAGCGTATCGAGGTACTCCACGATGACGCGCGAATCAAACAGCGCTTCGCCGCCTTCCATCACCAAACAGGGCACTTTGCCCAGGGGGTTGCTGTCGAAGATTTGAGAGTCAGCAGCCCAGACGTCTTCGAGCACCAATTGGTAGTCAAGTTTCTTTTCAGCCATGACGATACGAACTTTGCGAACGTAGGGGCTGGCGAGGGATCCGATGAGTTTCATGAAAAGCGATCAATTGATGTTGTGCCCGATTTTACAGATTAGGGTTTCCCATGAGTTTTAAGCAGGGCAAATTACAATACGGCATGACTTTCTCCACGATTTCGGCCTTGTCTCCGCTGGATGGCCGCTACGCCAGCAAACTCAACACCCTGCGCCCGCTGACCAGCGAGCTGGGCTATATGCACCGCCGCGTGCAGGTGGAGGTGGCCTGGTTCATCGCCTTGAGCGATGCTGGCTTTGCTGAATTCAAGCCGCTTTCCCCAGGAGCACGTACTTACTTGCTGGGCCTGGTGAAGAACTTTTCTGAGGCCGATGGCAACGCCATCAAAGAGATCGAAAAGACCACCAACCACGACGTCAAGGCCGTGGAATATTGGATCAAATCGAAGTTCGAAGCGCGCCCTGAGCTGCTCAAGGCCAGCGAATTTGTGCACTTTGCCTGCACCAGCGAGGACATCAACAACACCAGCCACGCCCTGCAACTGCGTGCCAGCCGCGATGTGGTGGTGCTGCCCGCCCTGGACCGCATCCTGCTCAAACTGCGCGAAATGGCGCACGCCTACGCCGACGTGCCCATGCTCAGCCGCACCCACGGCCAAACCGCCAGCCCCACCACCGTGGGCAAAGAAATTGCCAACGTGGTGGTTCGCCTCAATGCGGCCTGCGAACGCATTGCCACAGTGAAAATCTTGGCCAAAATGAACGGTGCGGTGGGTAACTACAACGCCCACCTGAGCGCCTGGCCCGACTTTGATTGGGAGGCTTTTGCCCGCAAAGTCGTGGAAACCCCCGAGCCCATGGGCCTGGGTTTGAACTTTCAGCCCTACAGCATTCAAATTGAGCCGCACGACTACATGGCCGAGCTGTTCGATGCGGTGGCCCGCGTCAACACCATCTTGATTGACCTCTCGCGCGACATCTGGGGCTATGTGTCGCTGGGCTATTTCAAGCAAAAGCTCAAGGCTGGCGAAATCGGCTCGAGCACCATGCCCCACAAGGTCAACCCGATTGATTTTGAGAATGCCGAAGGCAACCTCGGTATGGCCAACGCTTTGCTCAACCACCTCAGCGCCAAGTTGCCGGTCTCGCGCTGGCAGCGTGACCTGACCGACTCCACCGTGCTGCGCAACATCGGCGTGGCCCTGGGCTATGGCGTGTTGGCGTACCAGTCGTTGTCCACAGGTTTGGGCAAGCTCGAACTCAACCAAGCCGCGCTGGCCCAAGACCTGGACAACGCCTGGGAAGTGCTGGCCGAGCCCATCCAAACCGTGATGCGCCGCTACGGTGTGGCCGGTGCGTACGAGAAGCTCAAAGAAGTCACCCGCGGCCAGCGCGTCACCCCTGAAGACCTGCACGCGCTGATTCGCAGCCTGGAGATTCCCCAGGCCGACAAAGACCGCCTGCTGGCCATGACGCCTGCCACCTACATCGGCAAAGCCGCAGAGCTCGCGAAACGGGTATGACCCCCTGAGCGGCTTTGCCGCTTCCCCCTACAAGGGGGACAACGCCAGTGGCCCGGCCAAGCCGGTTCCACGGCGTTCACCACTTCAGACACTTCGCTTTCATCATGGCTATTAAATCTACTGTCTTCAAAGCGATGCTGTCGATTGCCGACATCGACCACGCCTACTACGCTGACCATCAGCTCACCTTGGCGCGCCACCCCAGCGAGACCGACGAGCGCATGATGATGCGGCTGGTGGCCTTGGCGCTCAATGCCTACAAGCTGCAAAGCGTGTGCAACGGCGACGGTACCTTGAGCTTTGGCGCGGGCTTGTCCGACCCCGACGAGCCCGATGTGATGCTGCGCGACTTCACCGGCCAAACCCGGCTGTGGATTGAGGTAGGCCAGCCCGAAGAAAAGCCGCTGCTCAAAGCCTGCAACAAAGCCGACGAGGTGGTGCTCTATGCTTTCAACCACGCCGCTGAGGTGTGGTGGAAAGGCATTGAGAACAAGCTGCACAAGAGCGACAAACTCAGCGTGTTTCGGGTGCCCTCAGCCGTGTCGCAAAGCCTGTCGCAGCTCGCGCAACGCAGCATGCAGCTGCAAGCCACAGTGCAAGAAGGCGTGCTCACCCTGAGCGACAACGCCCACACGGTCGAAGTCGAGCCCACGCGCTGGAAATAAACACTCGCTAGCCCTGCGAAGACCAGCTCGGGTTAGCGAAAGAGATCTGCGTGGGTGCCGCTGCGCACAAACACCACCAAGCTGTGCTTGGGGGTCTGGTCCAAACGGTAAATCAGCAAAAAGTCGCCGCCAATGTGGCATTCGCGGTGGCCAGTCCACTCGCCCGCCAAAGCATGATCTGACCACTCAGGCGGTAGGGGCCCGTTGTTAGCAACCAGCCATACCATCGCCTACTTGAGCCGGTTCATGTCGTACCGGCCGGCGTGCGACAAGCGCTGCCAGTCTTTCAAAAACTCCCGGGTGTAGTCGCTGGCGCGCGGAAGGCTGGCGCACTTACTTGCGGGGGGCTTTCTCGAGGTCATCGATCAAGGCATCAGACGACGCAAAACGTGCGCGGCGGGTTTTGATGATCTGGTCGGCCTGTGCCATGGCTGTGCGGCTGCGGGTGTTAGGCGCCTTGATGGCGAAGGGCAGCTCTTGGTCGGCCACCACACGGGTCAAGAACACGCGCACAGCGTCAGACACAGTCAGCCCCATCGCGGCCAGGGTTTGGGTGGCCTGCGCTTTAACGTCTTCATCCACGCGAACGTGAACCATGGTGCTTGCTGCCATGAGGGGCTCCGGTGTTCTCAATCGAGACACATAGTATCTCAATAGGCATACAGACAAGCCGTGGGTTAATCCCTTGAAAAGGCTTGCTCAGAGGCAGGTTTTGAAATCAGCCCGCTTTGTCTTCGCGGGCGCGCTCGGCGTATTTGTTGAAGCGCCAAGACTGGCCGCTCACAGTGATGCGGCGCCACACTTCGCGCTTTTCGAGCGGCGTGTAGGCCAACCAGTGCTGCACCTCGTCAAAGCTGCGTCCACAGCCTTTGCATTCATCGTCACCCTGGCTGGTGGAGCAAATGGCAATGCAAGGTGTGTCGGGCGTGGTGTCGTACCAGGCTTGCCAGGCTTGCATGGCCTGTGGGCTGATGAGCTCTTCTTCAATCCCCCAAGCTTTGTTGACCACCATCAAGGCATACACCTCGGCGAGGGCGCGCAGCGGTTTGGCCAGCGTCACGCCGTCGGGTGAGGGTGACTTCTCGCGCCAATGGTTGATGGCGGCTTCGAGGTCGGTGATGTGGAGGATGGCCATGGCGTTTGTCTGCGGGGGGAGGGCGATCATAGCGCGACGCTGCTATCCTTGCGCCCATGCGATTGATTGCCAAATGGATGCTTTACGCCACCGCGCTTCTGGCCGTGGCCAACTTGTCACTTGGGGTGGAGGTAGCCAGCTTTGGCACAGCGCTGATCGCGGCCTTCGTGATAGGGCTGTTCAACATCTTTTTGCGCCCGGTGCTGCTTTTGCTGACCCTGCCGGTCACGCTGCTGACCATGGGCTTGTTTTTGTTTGTGATCAACGCCCTGCTGTTTTGGGCGGCGGCCTCGGTGCTCGATGGCTTTGTGGTGCAGGGCTTTGGCGCAGCACTTTTGGGCTCGCTGGTGTATTCCACCCTGGGCCTGGTGATTGACTCAGCGCTCCAGCGCCTGTTCCCGCAACCTTGATTCAAACTGGCGCGTGCGCGTGTCGATGATGGAGGCCTCGATGTGGTCCACCCGCTCGGCCTGGCGCATCAGGTCTTGCGCGGCCTTGAGGCGATTCACGGCCGAGGCGTAATCCAGGTGGGCTGCGTGCGCTTCGGCGTCGGCCCGCACCGCACTGAGCGTTTGGTTTTGGGCCGTGTAGGCCTGGGCCAACAACTGCCAGGCCAGGGCATCGCGAGGACGCGTGGCCAACCAGGTTTGCAGTTGCTGCGAGGCTTCTTGGGCGTTGCCGGTGCGTGTGGCGGCCTGCGCCCATAAAAACAACGTAGCGCGCTGCCCCAAATCCAGGCGGGGTTTGGCCGCCGCAAACTCGCGCGCCAGGGTGAGATCGCCACTGGCCAGCGACACCTCCACCCCCAAATAGCGCACCAACTCTTGCGAGGGTGCATCGGCCTTGGTGATGAGCTTGCTCAAAGTCTGCCAAGTGCTTTGCGCCAGCGCGGCCTCGCGCAGGTTGAGGTGGGCCAGCACCGCAGCGTACAAAGCACCCGCCTGGGCAGCCAGTGTTGCGCCTTGAGCGATCGAAGGCGCAGGCGTGGGCTTGAGGTTGGCCGCCAGCGCGGTCAAGTTGCGCAGGTTGTCGATGGTGTTGATGCCCAAGGCGCGGGCACGTGAGGCCATCAAGGCGTGTTGCACCGTCATGGGGGCCGCAGGCGTGCGGGGCAAGAGCGACTGGCGCGACTGCATGTCGGCAATGCGCTCGGTGGTGAGCGGGTGGCTGCGCAGGTAGGGAAACGCACCCGTGTCGTTGAAGCGGTTGGCCTGCTGCAGTTTTTCAAACATGCTGACAAAACCCTGTGGCTCAAAGCCGGCCTGCGTCATGATGCCGTAGCCCACGCGGTCGGCCTCGCGCTCCATGTCGCGCGAAAAATTCAACTGTCCCTGGATGGCCACCGCCTGCCCGCCGCCGATGAGGGCGCCGGCAGCGCCTGGGTTTCGGCTGGCGGCCAAGGCACCCAAAATCATGGCGCCAATCATCAGCGGGCCAGTGGCGCTTTGCTGCGTCATCAACCGCGCGATGTGGCGCTGCGTGACGTGGCTGAGCTCGTGCGCCAGCACCGAGGCGAGTTCGTCTTCGCTGCTGACCACCGCCATCAGACCCAAATGCACACCCAGGTAACCGCCGGGCAGCGCAAACGCATTGACCGTGCGGTCGCGCCCCAAGGCGATGTCCCAGGCAAAGGTGTTTTCCAACTCAGGCGAGAGTTCGCCACGCGCGCGGGCCGAGGCCATCAGGCGCTGCCAAATGCGCTGCACGTAGTCGGCCAGCACCGGGTCGTCGAGGTAATCGGGGTCGCGGTAAATTTGGCGGGCAATCAGGTCGCCCAAACGCCGCTCGGCTGGCAGGCTCATGCCACTGCCGTCACCCAAAGCGGGCAACATGCTGGGGGCCGGCACGCCGCTTGGCGCGTTAAACTGCGCAAACACAGGGGCATGCGCTCCGCTCACCATCAGCAAGCTGGTCAACAAGGTCAAAGCTAAGCGGGAAGGGCGGTGCGTGTGCATCTATCAGTTCTGAACACCAGATGCGGCCAGGCGCCGCGAATTAAAGAGAGCCATGTCGAACCTCACCCATTTTGATGCCCAAGGCCAAGCCCACATGGTGGATGTGGCCAACAAAGCCAGCACCCACCGCATTGGCGTGGCCAGCGGCCGCATCGAGATGCTGCCCGCCACGTTGGCCATTGTGCAGCAAGGCACCGCCAAAAAAGGCGATGTGCTGGGCATTGCCCGCATTGCAGGCATCCAGGCCGCCAAGAAAACCAGCGACCTCATCCCCCTGTGCCACCCCCTGGCCCTGACGCGCGTGGCCGTGGACTTTGAGATTGAGCCCCACAACAACGCCATTGTGTGCACCGCCACGGTCGAAACCGTGGGCCAAACCGGTGTGGAAATGGAAGCCTTAACCGCCGTGCAAGTGGCCCTGCTCACCATCTATGACATGTGCAAAGCCGTGGACCGCGGCATGACGATGACCGGCGTGCGATTGCTGGAAAAGCATGGCGGCAAGAGCGGGAGTTTTGTGGCGGCTTGACATCTGCAAGGGCGCACCATGACCGAAGATACTCGCTGGAAACAACCGTTTTGACAATTACAGCCGCGCTTTGCAGCAGCTCACGCTGGCCGTGGCGCTCTCAAAGCAGCGCGCCTGCACTGACCTTGAAAAACAAGGCGTGATTGAATGCTTTGAGTTTGTGCACGAACCTGCGTGGAATGTGCTCAAAGACTACCTTGAGTTTGAGGGTACTTAGAGCGCTACTACCCCGCTTTCATGGCGCTGCAGCGCGACATGCGCGACCGTGCCTGAGATGCCCAGCTTTGGCTTATCAGACGCAACGCTGACAGCGTGCGCCCTGGTGTGCGAGAAATGCTGGGGCGGCAAAGAGGTTAAGCGCCGCTTGATGTAGCGCAAGCCCCAGCCCCGCCCCACCCCGCACCCTTGAGCCCTCACACATGAGGGCTAGGGATGACGGATACCGCCAAGGCGCAGTTGCTGGCTTGGGCGCTTGCGGATGAGGCGGCGCTCTACCAAATTTTCAAAACCTCGGCCGCTGGTTTGAGCCACAACGAGGCTGGGCTGCGGTTGCTGCGCACTGGCCCCAACAGCGTGGCGCAAAGCCAGGCGCAACGCTGGCCGCAGCTGGTGCTGGCGCGGCTGCGCAACCCGCTTCACGTGCTGCTCTTGCTGCTTGCAGGGGTGTCATGGGCCATGGGTGACCGGCAGGCTTCGCTGGTGATAGCCGCCATGGTGAGCCTGAGCGTGACGCTGGGCGTGTGGCAAGAGCACCGCTCCCACAACGCAGCCCTTGCCCTCAAAACCATGGTGCACACCACCGCCAGCGTGTTGCGCCCGCCAGATGAAACCTTGTCGCGCCTGGAGCGCGCACCCCGCGACCTGGAGCTCGGCGGCAGCCACCTGCATGAGGTGCCGCTGCAAGACCTGGTGCCCGGCGACATCGTGCACCTGAGTGCTGGCGACATGGTGCCCGCTGATGTGGTGCTGCTCTCCAGCAAAAACCTGTTCGTCAACGAATCAGCGCTCACCGGCGAATCCATGCCGGCCGACAAAGACGCCCACGCCGCCAACGAGGCGCGGCTGTGCTGGATGGGCAGCAGCGTGGTCTCAGGCTCAGCGCTGGCAGTGGTGGCACTCACCGGCTCGCGCACCACCTTTGGCGCGCTGGCGGCCTTGAGCACCGCGCAACGCGCGCCCAGCAGCTTTGATGTGGGCTTGAACCGCTTTGCTTGGTTGATGATCCGTTTCATAGCCATCATGGCGCCGCTGGTGTTTGTGATCAACGGCCTGAGCAAGGGCAACTGGCTCGATGCGCTGCTGTTTGCCATGGCGGTGGCCGTGGGCCTCACCCCCGAGATGCTGCCGATGATCGTGACGGTGAACCTGGCCAAAGGGGCCCTGGTGCTCTCGCGCAGGCAAGTCATCGTCAAGCATTTGCAGGCCATCCAAAACTTTGGTGCCATGGACGTGCTGTGCACCGACAAAACCGGCACGCTCACCCAAGACCGCGTGATTTTGCAGCGCCACATCAACTTGCAAGGCCAGCCCAGCGACGAGGTGCTGATGCTGGCTTACCTCAACAGCGCCTACCAATCGGGCCTGAAAAATTTGCTCGATGCCTCGGTGCTGAGCACCTACGCACGCCACCCGCACCGCGACCTGGTCTGGCAAAAAATCGACGAGCTGCCCTTTGACTTCACCCGCAAACGCATGTCGGTGGTGGTGTCGGGGGGCCACGTGCCGCTGGGCCAATCGTTGCTGATTTGCAAAGGCGCGGTGGACTCGGTGCTCTGCGTCTGCACCCATGGGCGCGAGGCCGACCACACCTTTGTGCTGGACGACACGCACCGCGCCAAACTCTTGGCGACGACCAACGCGCTCAACGCCGAAGGTTTGCGGCTGATTGCCGTTGCTACTAAATCAATAGCTACTCACCGAGCAGAGACGCTGCTTAGAGACGAATTTGACCTTGTACTTGAAGGCTACATCGCCTTCCTAGACCCACCCAAAGACAGTGCGGCGCACGCCATTGCGCAGCTGCAGCACCACGGCATTGCGGTCAAGGTGCTCACCGGCGACAACCTGGTGGTCACACGCCACATTGCGCAAGCGGTGGGCTTGCCCGCTCAACAGGTGATGACCGGCCCCGAGGTGGATGCCTTGAGCGACCAAGGCCTGCTGTTGCAAGCCCCTCTGGTGCAGGTGTTTGCACAACTCACGCCCCTGCACAAGGCGCGCATCATCGAGGCGCTGCGCCGCGCCGGGCATGTGGTGGGCTATTTGGGCGACGGTATCAACGACGCGCCAGCGCTGCAAGCCGCCGATGTGGGCATCTCGGTGGACACGGCGGTGGATATTGCCAAAGAGTCGGCCGACATCATTTTGCTCAACAAAAGTTTGACGGTGCTCGACCGCGGCGTGCTTGAAGGCCGCAAGGTGTTTGCCAACATCTTGAAGTACATCCGCATGGGGGCGAGCTCGAACTTTGGCAACATGCTCAGCGTGCTGGGGGCCAGTGCCTGGCTGCCTTTTTTACCGCTGGCAGCCATTCAGGTGCTGGCCAACAACCTGCTCTACGACATCTCGCAAACCGCCATCCCCTCCGACCACGTAGACGCCGAAGAACTGCGCGCGCCACGCAAGTGGGAGATGGGCAGCATCGGGCGCTATATCTTGTTGGCAGGGCCCGTGAGCTCGCTGTTTGACTACCTCACCTTTGCGCTGATGTGGTGGGTGCTGCAGGCCAACACGGTGGCGCAAGCCTCGCTGTTTCAAACCGGGTGGCTGGTGGAGTCGCTGTTGTCGCAAACGCTGATCATCCACATCATCCGCACCCGCCACGTGCCCTGGGTACAAAGCCGCGCGAGCTGGCAGCTCACGGTGGCCACGCTGGGCGTGTGCGCGGTGGGCGCGATGCTGCCTTATTCGCCCTTGGCGGCTACGCTGGGCCTCACGCCTTTGCCGCTGTTGTATTGGTTGTACATGCTGCCCATGCTGGTGGCCTACCTGGCCCTCATGCACCTGTTAGGGCGCTGGTGGCGCAGCTTGCACCCGGGCTCAGCCTACGCTGGCGTGTCCAAAACAAACGCTGCTCGCAGCGGCCCGGCGCATCACGCGCCCAGCAAATCGGCCAAGTGAGCGAGGTCTTTCGCGTGCCAGGTGTTGGCGGGGTTGGGGGCGATGTCTTTGCCCTTAGGGCCAAACTCTGCGGGGCGCTCGATGTACGCGGTTTGCAGGCCGCAGGCGCGCGCTGCGGCCAAGTCGTCTTGGTGGGCAGCCACCAACATCACCTCGGCAGGCTGCAAGTTAAACACCTCGGCCACCCCCAGGTACGTGGCCGGGTCAGGCTTGTAAGCGCGAAACACCTCGGCCGACAAAATGCAGTCCCAGGGCAGTTGCGCGTGCTTGGCCATGTGGGTGAGCAGCCCCAAATTGCCGTTGGACAGCGTGCAAATGGTGAAGCGCTGCTTCAAGCGCGTGAGGCCAGCGACCGTGTCGGGCCAGGCATCCAGGCGGTGCCACACCTGGTTGAGGTGCACGCGCTGCGCCTCTGGCATGTCTTGCAGCCCGAAACGGGGCAGCAGCTCGTCCAAAATCATGCGGTGCAAGTCGTCGATCTTGGTCCAGCCCAGCTCGCCACTGCGCACGCGCTGCATGGCGGGCTGGTAACCAGCGCGCCAGGCCAGCGCGAACGCATCCCCATCGACCCCCAAAGCCTGGGCCTCACGCGCGATGGTGCCGTACCAATCGACCACGGTGCCGAAAACATCGAACGCAAGAACTTTGGGGAGGGTCATGCCTGCCTCGTCTCAGTTGGTGGTGGTAAAGCTGCTCACCACGGCTGCAAGCGTTGTGTCTTTGCACGTGGTGGGCAGGTACTTGCCCAAGCTGGCTGTGTCTGCAGCGGCCACGCCACAGCCCCATTGCGCAATCGGCGTGGGGATGCTGTCTTTGCTCAGGGCCGTGGCGGTGGTGGCGCCACCGGTGCCGGTTTCAATTTTTTGCGGCACCAAATACACCGCTTTGCCTTCAATGGCTGCTGGGCCTAAGCCTTTGACGGTGACCTTGATCACGCCATCGGCATTGGTGTTGACGGCAGAGACGTATTTGCTGGTGTTCACACCCTCGCAACCCCAGGCGTTGGCTGCAGGCGAGGTGTCTTTGGTGGCCGTTTGGTAGGCCTCGGTGATGCTGGTTTTGCAGCCACTGGCGGCCAACATCACCTCGGCCATTTTGGCTTTGACGGTGTAGTCTTGGTAAGCCGGCAGGGCCACCGCTGACAAGATGCCGATGATGGCAATGACGATCATCAGCTCAATGAGGGTCAAGCCGCGCTGAGCGCGCGCGCGAACGTGTGCAGTCAAAATCATGTTGTCTCCCTTAGAACAAATAAAAAAGCGGGCCGTGACAGACCCGCTTTCATTTTAAGTCCGCCCTTCTTGAGGGCTGTGCTGGTGCAAACACCGATGCGGCCTGGCTTGACGCACATCATGTGCGCTGCCAGCCGCTAGAACGCTCAGTGTGCAGCTTGACGCTTTTGCATCATCTTGCCCACCAAGAAGACCAGCAGCGCGCCGGCAATGCCCATGGCATAGCCGATGGTTTTGTCTTGCGGGATCATGTTCACCACGGCTGGGTCGGTGTGCGCCATGGTGCCGGCAATCCAGCCCAGCAACATGCCGCCGGCAGTGATGATGAGGGGGAAGCGGTCCATGAGTTTGAGCACCAGTTGGCTGCCCCACACAATGATCGGAATGCTCACCAACAAGCCAAAAATCACCAGCGCGAGCTGGTGTTGCTCGCCAGCACCTTGGGCGGCGCCGGCAATGGCGATCACGTTGTCCACGCTCATGACCAGGTCGGCCACGATCACGGTTTTAACGGCACCCCAGAGCTTGTCGCTGGCTTGGATGTTGTGGTCGTCTTCGTCATCGGGCACCAAGAGCTTCACACCAATCCACACCAGCAGGGCCGCGCCCACCAGCTTGAGGAAAGGCACTTGCAGCAGGGTGAGTGCAAAGGCAATCAAAATCACGCGCAGCACAATGGCGCCGGCCGTGCCCCAGATGATGCCCTTGGTGCGCTGCGCGGGTGGCAGCTGGCGGCAAGCCAGCGCGATCACCACGGCGTTGTCGCCGCCGAGCAAAATGTCAATCATGATGATTTGGCCAACCGCAAGCCAGAAGGCGGCCGTCATAAACTCTTCCATGGGTCTCCTTACCGCCCGGTGTTGCCCGGGCCAAAAACAATAAAACCGGATTGTCCGAGAGGAAATCCGGTTTTGGCGTGTGGATAACCGCAATAACTGCGGTTATCAGCGTCCTCAGAGCATGGCTTTGAGCAGCTTGGCCATTTCAGAGGGGTTGCGCGTGATTTTGAAACCACACTCTTCCATGATGGCCAGCTTGGCGTCGGCCGTGTCGGCACCACCGGAAATCAACGCACCAGCGTGGCCCATGCGCTTGCCCGGAGGGGCAGTCACACCAGCGATGAAACCCACGATGGGTTTTTTCATGTTGTCTTTGCACCAGCGCGCGGCTTCGGCTTCGTCAGGGCCGCCGATTTCGCCAATCATGATGACCGCATCGGTATCAGGATCGTCGTTGAAGGCGCGCATCACGTCGATGTGCTTGAGGCCATTGATCGGGTCGCCACCGATG
>DKJZ01000077.1 GCA_002454975.1 Hylemonella sp. UBA6679 | reverse complement strand
GCGCATCTTGGTCTCGAACTCTTCAAACTTCAGTGGCCGGTTGTCCAAGGCACTGGGCAAGCGAAACCCATACTCCACCAGCGTGGTTTTGCGGGCGCGGTCGCCGTTGTACATGCCTCCAAACTGACCAATCAACACGTGGCTCTCGTCCAAAAACATCAAGGCGTCTTTGGGCAGGTAATCGGTGAGTGTGGGTGGGGCTTCGCCAGGCTGCGCGCCGCTCAAGTGGCGGCTGTAGTTTTCAATGCCCTTGCAGTGGCCCACCTCGGTGAGCATTTCCAAATCGAAACGGGTGCGCTGCTCCAGGCGCTGCGCCTCCACCAGCTTGCCCATGCCCACCAGCTCTTTGAGCCGGTCTGAGAGCTCCACCTTGATGGTTTCGATGGCCGAGAGCACCTGCTCGCGCGGCGTCACGTAGTGGCTGCTGGGGTAGACAGTGAAGCGCGGAATTTTTTGGCGCACCCGCCCGGTGAGCGGGTCAAAGAGCTGGAGCGACTCGATCTCGGTGTCAAACAGCTCGATGCGCAAGGCCACCTCGCTGTGCTCGGCAGGAAACACATCGATGGTGTCGCCCCGCACCCGGAACTTGCCACGGGCAAACTCCATGTCGTTGCGCTGGTACTGCATGCGCACCAGCTGGGCGATCAGGTCGCGCTGGTTGAAGGTGTCGCCCGCGCGCAGGGTCATCACCATTTGGTGGTAAGCCTCGGGCTTGCCGATGCCGTAAATGGCCGAGACAGTGGCCACAATCACCACATCGCGCCGCTCCAACACGCTTTTGGTGCACGACAAGCGCATCTGCTCGATGTGCTCGTTGATGGCCGAATCTTTCTCGATGAACAAATCGCGCTGAGGCACATAGGCCTCAGGCTGGTAGTAGTCGTAGTAGCTGACGAAATACTCGACCGCGTTTTTCGGGAAAAACTCGCGAAACTCTGAGTACAACTGTGCGGCCAGGGTTTTGTTGGGCGCAAACACAATGGCTGGGCGACCCAGGCGCGCAATCACATTGGCCATGGTGTAGGTTTTGCCTGAACCGGTCACGCCCAGCAAGGTTTGAAACACCTCGCCGTCGCCGATGCCTTCAACCAGTTGGCGGATGGCCTCGGGCTGGTCGCCCGCAGGCGGGTAAGGCTGGAACAACTGGAACGGCGAGCCAGGAAAGCTCACAAACTCGCCTTTGGCGGGCGCGTTCAGCCCTGCGCCCGGCTCGGCGGGCAGCGCGTCGTCAACGATGGCAATGTCAGACATAAAACCCAATGTAAGCCCGTTAAAATCTCGGGCAACCCAAAAGAATACGTCATCTTGACGAAATCCACCTGAAGGAAGTTTCCATGTCCATGTTTTCCGCTGTTGAAATGGCCCCCCGCGACCCGATTCTGGGTTTGAACGAGCAATTCAACGCTGATGCCAACCCCAGCAAAGTCAACCTGGGCGTGGGTGTGTATTTCGACGACAACGGCAAACTGCCCCTGCTGCAATGCGTGCAAGCGGCTGAAAAAGCCATGATGGAAAAACCCACCGCACGCGGCTATTTGCCCATCGACGGCATTGCTGCCTACGATGCCGCCGTCAAAGGCTTGGTGTTTGGCGCTGAGTCTGATGCCGTCAAAAGCGGCCGTGTGGCCACGGTGCAAGGCATTGGCGGCACCGGCGGCTTGAAAATTGGCGCCGACTTTTTGAAGCGCCTCAACCCCAACGCCAAGGTGTTGATTTCTGACCCCAGCTGGGAAAACCACCGCGCCTTGTTCACCAACGCCGGTTTCACTGTGGACAGTTACCGCTATTACGACGCCACCAACCGCGGCGTGGACTTTGCCGGCATGTTGGCTGACTTGCAAGCCGCCGCACCTGGCACCATCATTTTGTTGCACGCCTGCTGCCACAACCCCACGGGTTATGACATCACCGCCGCCCAGTGGGACCAAGTGATTGCCACCATCAAGGCCAAGAACCTGGTGGCGTTTTTGGACATGGCCTACCAAGGCTTTGGCCACGGCATTGCCGAAGACGGCGCAGTCATCAGCAAGTTTGTGGCCGCTGGCCTGGACTTTTTTGTGTCCACCTCGTTCAGCAAGAGCTTTAGCTTGTACGGCGAGCGCGTGGGTGCCCTCTCGGTGCTGTGCGCCAGCAAAGAAGAAGCCGACCGCGTGCTCTCGCAACTCAAAATTGTGATTCGCACCAACTACAGCAACCCGCCTACCCACGGTGGTGCGGTGGTGGCTGCGGTGCTCAACAACCCTGAACTGCGCGCCTTGTGGGAAAAAGAACTCGGCGAGATGCGCGTGCGCATCAAGGCCATGCGCCAAAAACTGGTGGACGGCCTCAAAGCCGCTGGCGTGCAGCAAAATATGAGCTTCATCACCACGCAAATTGGCATGTTCAGCTACTCGGGCCTGAGCAAAGACCAAATGGTGCGCCTGCGCTCTGAGTTTGGCGTGTACGGCACCGACACCGGCCGCATGTGTGTGGCTGCGCTCAACAACAAAAACATCGACTACGTTTGCCAAGCCATCGCCAAAGTCATCTGAGGTGACGTAAAGCTGCCAAGGCCCCGGCCCAACTAGACAAAGCCGCTGCGCAAACCGTAGCGGCTTTTCTTTTTGGTATACATGAGGCTAGGGAAGGTCTGCATAACCCTCGCCACAGAGCGAGTTGATGCGTGAATATTCACATGATGAAACCAGCGCTGAATTTGCCGCCGATTTCTCGTTATTTTGGCGTATTGGCGCCCGTTTTCGGGCCCTTGCCCATGCTGCAGGCGCACTCATGCCTGCAGCCCTTGCAAAATCCGTTTGCGCACCATCCACAGGTTCGACAGCGCAAACATCACCAGCAGTTGGCTGGTGTTCTTGGCCAGACCCCGGTAACGTACCTTGCTATGACCGAACTGGCACTTGATCACGCGAAACGGATGCTCGACCTTGGCTCTGATGCTGGCCTTGAGTTTCTCCAGCTGTTCGCGCAGCGCATTGACCGGGCGTCTCTTGTCCATCGCTTTGCGCTGGCCCGGCATCATGGCAATGTGCCAGTCCACGTCAGGGTGCTGCTCCTGAATTTCTTCACGCTTGTGAACGCCTCGATAGCCCGAGTCGGCAAAGACCATTTCTTCCTCGCCATGCAGCAGTGCATGCGCCTGCGTGATGTCATGGGCGTTGGCTGCTGTGGTCGTCACGGTGTGTACCAGGCCCGAATCGGCATCGACGCCGATATGGGCTTTCATGCCAAAGTGCCACTGATTGCCTTTCTTGGTCTGGTGCATCTCGGGGTCGCGCTCACCCTTGTCGTTCTTGGTCGAGCTGGGCGCAGCAATCAGCGTGGCATCCACCACGGTGCCGGTCTTGAGCATCAGGCCACGCTCAATGAGCTTGGCATTCACAGTGGCCAAAATTTGCTGGCCCAGCCCGTGTTCTTCGAGCAGGTGGCGAAAGCGCAGGATCGTGCTCTCGTCGGGCAGGCGACTGATGCCAGCATCCAGGCGAGCAAACTCTTGGTACAGCGGAATGTCGTGCAGCGCCTCCTCCATGGCCGGGTCAGAGTGGCCAAAGAACTGTTGCAGCAGGTGAATGCGCAGCATCACCTCGGTGGGAAACGGCGGCCTGCCTGTCTTGCCCGCAGGCGCATGCGGCGCGATCAAGGCCAGCAGTTCAGTCCATGGAATCACCAGATTCATCTCGTCCAGAAACTCACGCTTGCGCGTGCGCTTGGTGACCAGCTCGAATCCGCTGTGGGCAAGGCTCATTTGCTTCATGGCTCGACTGTCTCAGATCAGGCCGTCACTGGGCTGACTTTTGCAGACCATCCCTAGAAGGACCCTTATGTGCCCAGAACCCACACTGCCCCAAACCCAAACCATCCAGGCTCCCATGCTGCGCCAATGGCCTGCCGAGGGCTACACCCGCGCGCCCTATTGGGTCTACAGCGACGCCGCGGTCTACGCGCAGGAGCAGCAACGAATTTTCCAAGGGCCAGCCTGGCATTACTTAGGGCTGGCAGCTGAGGTGCCCGAGCCCGGTAACTACAAAACCACCTGGGTGGGCGAGCAATCCGTGGTGCTCACCCGCGATGACAACGGCCAACTGCACGCCGTGCTCAACCGCTGCGCGCACCGTGGCAACATGGTCTGCCGCGAGGCCTTTGGCTCGGCCAAAAAGCTCTATTGCGTCTACCACGCCTGGAGCTACAAACTCAATGGCGAGCTCAGCCACGCGGCGTTTCAACACGGCCTGCGCGGCGAAGGCGGCCTCCCCCCCGACTTTGACAAAGCCCAACACGGCCTCAAGCAACTGCGCGTGCAAGAGTTTTGCGGCCTGGTGTTTGCCAGCTTCAGCGCCGAGGTGGAAGACTTGGAAACCTGGCTGGGCGATGTGGCTGCCGGCATACGCCGTGTGTGCCACAAGCCCCTCAAGGTCTTGGGTTACGACACCCAGCGCATCCACGCCAACTGGAAGGCCTACCACGAGAACCCGCGCGACTCGTACCACGCCAACATCTTGCACACCTTCTATGGCACGTTTGGTTTGTCGCGGCAGTCACAAGAGTCGGGCATGGTGCTCGATGCTGCGGGGCGCCACGTGTACTTCTACACCAAGGCTGGCACCGAAAAAACCAGCGCCGATTACGCCAAAACCGCTGAGCAACTGCGCTCACACAACGACGGCCTGCGGCTGGAAGACCCCAGCATTTTGAAGTGGCACGACGAGTTCGGCGACGGCGTGAGCGTGCAAATCCTCACCGCCTACCCCAGCTTTGTGTTGCACCAAATTGCCAACAGCCTGGCCACGCGCCACCTCATCCCGCGCGGGGTGAACGAGTGCGATGTGGTGTGGACCTACTTTGGTTTTGCGGATGACAACGAGGCCACCACCCAAACCCGTTTGACACAAACCAACCTCACCGGTTCGGCCGGCATGATCTCGGTAGAAGACGCCGCGGTGTGCGAGATGATGCGCCGCGCCATGGCCGATGGCTCGGACGGTGCGTCCTTCATCGAGATGGGTGGCAAGACCTTGGAGAGTGGCGGCAGCAGCAAACTCTCGGAGCGGGCCATCCGCAACTTTTGGCACACCTACCGCCAAGACATGGGGCTGTGATGCACTTTGAACACCACCACCGCGCGCTTGAAAACCTCATTTATGAATGGGCGCGCGCCATCGACGAGAACCGTGTCGAAGCCATTGCCGACCTGCTGAGCAGCACAGGCCGCTACACCGTCATTTCGCGCTTCAATGCCGACCGCGGGCTGCCCCTGGCCATCATCGACGCACACAGCCCCGCGCAGCTGCGCGACCGCATCCTCTCCATGCGCCAAGCCAATGTGTACGAGCCGCACCACTACCGCCACATCATCTCGGGCGTGCAAATCCTTGGTGAGCAAAACGGCCTGCTGGAAGTACGCTCAAATTTTTTGGTGGTGCGTACCTTGGAGATTGACGGCAGCACCATGCTCTACTGCAGCGGCCAGGCCCAAGACCTGGTGGATGTGAGCGGCACAGAGCCGCGCTTTGCCAGCCGCAGGTTGGTGTTTGACTCGCGTGCGGTCGAAACGCTGATGGTCATCCCCATCTAGTACGCTCTCATTTTCATAGCGCAACATAACCATTTCATCAAGCCCGAGGAACACAATGACGCTGAATCGACGACAACTGGTGCAAGCTGCCGCAATCACTTTGACACCTTTGGGTGCCTTGGCGCAAAGCCCTGCGCCCTGGCCGCAAAAAACCATCCGCATCGTGGTGCCCAACCCAGCTGGTGGTGCGGCCGACATGTTTCCGCGCGCCATCAGCGAGATGCTGTCTGCGCGTTTGGGCCAAAGCGTGGTGATTGAAAACAAACCTGGCGCGGCCGGCAACATCGCAGCCGAGATGATTTACAACGCCGAGCCTGACGGCTACACCTTGATGTCGGCCCCGCCCCCGCCGCTGTCGATCAACGTGAGCCTCTACCCCAAGCTCAACTACGACCCCGCCAAGTTTGCGCCCATCACCGTGCTCTCGGCCGTGCCCAATGTGCTCATGGTGCACCCCTCGCTGCCCGTCAACACCGTGCAAGAGTTCATGGCCTACGCCAAAGCCAACCCCGACAAGCTCAGCTACGCCTCCCAAGGCAGCGGCTCCACCGCTCACCTCACGGCCGAGCTGTTCAAGCTCAAAACTGGGTTGAAGATGGTGCATGTGCCCTACAAGGGCGACGCCCCAGCCATTGCTGACTTGCTCGCCGGCCATGTGCAAGTGATGTTTGGCAACATCGCCGCGGGCACCACCCATGCCAAGGCCGGCAAGCTCAAGGTTTTGGCCACCACTGGCCCCAAGCGCCTGGCCAGCCTGCCCGATGTGCCCACCATGAGCGAGGTGGTGCCTGGCCTGGTGGCCGTGGCGTGGTTTGCCATGGTGGCCCCACCACGCACACCGCCAGCGATTGTGCAAAAGCTCAGCAGCACCATCGCTGAGATTTTGCGCACGCCTGAGATTCAAAAACGTTTTGCGGATGTGGGCGCCGAGCCGATCGGCAACACCCCCGACGAGATGGCCGCCTGGATGCGCGAGGACACCGAGCGCTGGCGCCAGGTGATACGCGCAGGCAACATCAAGGTCGACTGAGCGCGCCCCAAACGCTCAAGCTCAGGGGCGTACCAGGTTCACGCCCAAACCACCGAGCGCATCGAGATGGCAGCAGCTTGGAAGGTGGTGTTGAAAAACGTCACCTCGTCTTGCGCGTCAGCTGCGCCTGCCGCGTAAAGCAAGGGCAAAAAATGCTCGGTGCTTGGGTGCGCCAATTGCGCGGCAGGGTGGGTCTGCCAATTCTGCAGGGCCTGGGTGTCACCCACCATCAGCGTTTGGGCCACCCAGTTGTCAAAGTCGGTGGCCCACGGGTAGGGCTGTGCTTGCGGCTGCATGGCTGGCAGGTTGTGCACCACATTGCCGCTGCCCACCACCAACACCCCGCGTTCGCGCAGGTGCGCAAGCGCACGCCCCATAGCCACATGGTCTGCTGCTGAGCGGTGCGCGTCGATGCTGAGCTGCACCACAGGAATATCCGCGTGCGTGAACATGGGTTTGAGCACGCCCCAACTGCCGTGGTCCAGCCCCCAGCTGTCTGGGTCTACCCCCACAGGCTGTGCGGTGTCTTGGCTCACGGCTTCGTTGATCGCCTCATTGACCACATCACTCAACACCTGGCTCAGAACTCGCGCCACCTCAGGTGCGCCTGGCGCTGGGTATTGCTGCGCAAACAAAGCAGGGGGAAAACCGCCAAAGTCGTGGATGGTCTTGGGCTGGGCCATGCCTGTGAGCCACCAGCCGCGGGTGAGCCAATGCGCCGAGATGCACAGAATCAAACGTGGCTTGGCCCACCGCTGCCCCGGACCAAACTGTTGCCCCAGAGCCTGCCAACTGTCAAAGAAAACACCCCCTAAGGCGTTCATGGGGCTGCCGTGGCCTAAAAACATCACCGGCTGGCGGTTTTGATCGGGCAAAACAGGCAAATATGGATCGAGCTGGAAAAAATGACGGGGCATGGTTGCAAGCGGTTTTGAGAGGCAAAGAAGTGCTTGCGCCACGAGATGAGGCAGCTGAAAACCAGCGTACGCAATCTTACGCACGCAAACAGCGGCTTGCATTGGGTCAGCATGCCCCAAAATTGGAGGCAGCACTCCACTCAAACAGCACTTAGGCTGTTATATTGCAGTGCAGCAATTGTATAAAGGTCTTGCCATGTTGTACCAGCTTTACGAATCCCAACGCGCCATGATGGAGCCGTTCTCTGATCTGGCGCAAGCGGCGGCCAAACTCTACAACAACCCCCTCTCCCCCCTGGGGCAAATGCCGTTTTCGCAGCGGGTGTCCGCCGGTTACGCGCTCATGCACCGCCTGGGCAAAGACTACGAAAAGCCAGAGTTTGGCATTCGCACGGTGAGCGTGAACAACGTGAACGTGGCCATCCACGAGCGCGTGGAAATTGAAAAGCCTTTTTGCCAACTACGCCGCTTCAAGCGCTTCACGGACGACCCCACCACGCTGACCCAGCTCAAGGCCCAACCCGTGGTGCTGATTGTGGCGCCCTTGTCGGGCCACTACGCCACCTTGTTGCGCGACACCGCGCGCACCATGCTCAAAGACCACAAGGTCTACATCACCGACTGGAAAAACGCGCGCTTGGTGCCGCTGTCTGAGGGTGAATTTCACCTCGACGACTATGTCAACTACGTGCAGGAATTCATTCGCCACCTGCAAGCCCAGTACGGCAACTGCCACGTGATGAGCGTGTGCCAACCCACGGTGCCGGTGCTCGCAGCGGTCTCGCTCATGGCCAGCCGCGGTGAAACCACGCCCTACAGCATGACCATGATGGGTGGCCCGATTGACGCGCGCAAATCGCCCACGGCCGTGAACAACCTGGCCATGAACAAGAGCTACAGCTGGTTTGAAAACAATGTGATTTACCGTGTGCCTGCCAACTTCCCAGGCGCTGGCCGTCGTGTGTACCCTGGCTTTTTGCAGCACACCGGGTTTGTGGCCATGAACCCGAGCAACCACGCCAACAGCCACTACGACTACTTTAAAAACCTCATCAAGGGTGACGACGCCAGCACCGAAGCGCACCGTAAGTTTTACGACGAGTACAACGCGGTCTTGGACATGGATGCCGATTACTACCTGGAAACCATCAAAACCGTGTTCCAGGATTTCAGCCTCGTGCATGGCACGTGGGATGTGCGCAACGAGCAAGGCGTACCCGAACGCGTGCGCCCGCAAGACATCACCACCACGGCCCTCATGTCGGTCGAAGGTGAGCTCGACGACATTTCTGGCTCTGGCCAAACCCGCGCTGTGCATGACCTGTGCACCTCGGTTCAAGGCGGGCAAAAGCACCTGGAAGTGCCGGGCGCGGGCCACTACGGTATTTTCTCGGGCCGCCGCTGGCGCGACGTGGTGTACCCAGAGGTCACCGCCTTCATTGCCAAGCACCAACCCGCTGCCAAGTCCAGCGCACCAGCCGTGCCTGCCGCAGCTGTGAGCCAACCAGCGACCAGCAAGCCAATTACCAGCAAGCCAACGACCAGCCAGCCAGCCGTCAGCCCTGCGCGCGCGGTCAAAACCACTTTCGTGGCCGTGCCACCCTTTGCGCAAGCCGCCCTGCCCGGCGTCAAAGCTGCCCGTCAGCCTGTCAAAACAGCCAAGGCTGTCAAGCCCGCTGCGGTTGCCAAAAAAACCGTGAGCCAAGCGCCGGCAGCGGCTAAAAAACGCAAAGCCTAAGGCATGGGGGTGGGTACGCCGCGCGTGAGCGACCAGGCCCTGGCGGCACGCTTGCTCGACGCCCTGCCCCAAACCCAGTGCACCCGCTGCGGCTACCCCGATTGCGAGGCCTACGCGCGTGCCATCGCGCACGAGCAAGCGCCCATCAACCAGTGTCCCCCTGGCGGCGCTCAAGGCATTGCGCGGCTTGCCGGCATCACCGGGCGGCCAGCTGAGCCGCTCAACCCTGCATTTGGCACCGAAGGCCCGCGCACCTTGGCCGTCATCGACGAGGCTTGGTGCATTGGCTGCACGCTCTGCATCGAGGTTTGCCCCACCGATGCCGTCTTGGGCAGCAACAAAGTCATGCACACCATCATCGAGCCGGCCTGCACCGGCTGCGAGCTGTGCATCCCGGTGTGCCCGGTGGACTGCATCAGCCTGGAGGTTGTGACGGAGAACACAGGTTGGCAAGCCTGGTCACCCGCACTCGCCAACGAGGCCCGCAGCCGCTACGCAGCGCGGCAACAGCGACTGGCCAAGGCACAAGCCCAGCGCGTACAACAACACACCCGTGAGTTAGAGGCCAAGCTGGCTGACCCGGCAGCCCACACCAAGCCAGCCGACCAAGCGGGCTTGGACCGAAAAAAAGCCATCATTGAAGCGGCCTTGGCCAGGGCCCGCGCTCGCCAGGCTTAAGACGCCACCAGGTGCTTGTAAACCCCGCAGCCCAGGTAGTGCTTGCCCACCTTGCACACATACGACATCTTGGTTTGCACCGCGCCACTGAGCGGGTTAACGATGTTGTACTCCACCCACCCCGGCTCTAGCTCGGCCTGGGCCACGATGGCATTGAGCAGCCCTTGCCCATCGATGCCAGGGATGTCTTGCACCCGCGTGCCCACCTTGGCCGGGTTGCCCCCAAACGCAAGGTAAGCGCCTTGGGCGTCGAGCACAAACACATACATATCACGCTCATAAAAGCTGTTGGACGGGTCGGTGATCGCGCGCAAGAAACCTTCACGCGCGCCACCCAGGTAAAACTGCTGGGCTTTTTCCACCAAGCCCAGCGCCTCATCGGCGGTGCCCTGCTGGAGTCGAAACGCTGAAACCGCTTGCAACAGGTGCGCCGCACGCTCTTCAAGTTGCTCGGCTTGGCTCACGGCACGCTCCACCATTTGTGCGTTGTGTTGGGTGATTTCATCAAGCTGGCGCACCGCCTGCGTGATCTCACCGAGCGAGGCGCTTTGCTCGGCACTCGAGGTAGAAATGTCCGACATGTTGTTGGCCACACCTCGGATGCCCGAGACGATGTCCTCAATGTTTTGGCCCGCAGCGCGAATTTGCGACACGCTCAAACCCACCTGGTTGGACGAGGTGCTGATGAGCAAACGGATTTCGCGGGCCGAATCGGCACACCGTTGCGCCAGCGAGCGCACCTCGCTGGCCACC
>DKJZ01000084.1 GCA_002454975.1 Hylemonella sp. UBA6679 | reverse complement strand
TCGCACATGGCCGAGGGCTACACCCGCGCCAAAGCAGGCAACATCGGCGTGTGCATCGGCACCAGCGGACCTGCAGGCACCGACATGATCACGGGTCTTTACTCGGCCATCGCTGACTCCATCCCAATTCTTTGCATCACCGGTCAAGCACCACGCGCTCGCTTGTACAAAGAAGATTTTCAGGCGGTGGACATCGAGTCCATCAGCAAGCCTGTGACCAAGTGGAGCGTGACTGTGCGTGAGCCTGCACAGGTGCCCCGTGCCTTTCAACAAGCCTTTCACCTGATGCGCTCAGGTCGCCCTGGCCCCGTGCTCATTGATTTGCCTTTCGATGTGCAAATGGCCGAGATTGAATTCGACATCGACACCTATGAGCCCCTGCCGGTTTACAAGCCAGCGGCCAACCGCAAGCAAGTGGACAAAGTGCTCGACATGCTCATGGCCAGCGAAAAACCTTTGATCGTGGCCGGCGGCGGCATCATCAATG
Source organism: Hylemonella sp. UBA6679 (assembly GCA_002454975.1). Lineage (GTDB taxonomy): Bacteria > Pseudomonadota > Gammaproteobacteria > Burkholderiales > Burkholderiaceae_C > Hylemonella. Next base: position 29,003 of record DKJZ01000084.1, on the reverse strand, counting down.
CCGATGCCAGCGATCTGCTGGTTGAGTTTGCCGAGATCACGGGCGTGCCTGTGATCCCCACGCTCATGGGCTGGGGCACCATCCCTGACGACCATCCGCTCATGGCGGGCATGGTGGGCCTGCAAACCAGCCACCGTTATGGCAACGCCACCATGTTGGCCAGCGACTTTGTGCTGGGCATCGGCAACCGCTGGGCCAACCGTCACACCGGCTCCACAGAGGTGTATTGCAAAGGTCGAAAGTTTGTCCACATTGACATCGAGCCCACGCAAATTGGCCGTGTGTTCATGCCTGACCTGGGCATCGTCAGCGATGCCAAAGCCGCACTTGAGTTGTTGGTTCAAGCGGCCCGCGAACGTCAATCGGCTGGCACACTCAAAAACTACAGCGAATGGTCACAGCGGTGCACCGAGCGCAAGCAGCTGATGCTGCGCAAAACGCACTACACAGAAACACCCATCAAACCTATGCGGGTGTATGAGGAAATGAACGCTGCGTTTCCACGCGACACCATTTATGTGTCTACCATCGGGCTCTCCCAAATTGCAGGGGCACAGTTCCTCCATATCCATGGCCCGCGCCAATGGATCAACTGTGGCCAAGCCGGCCCCTTGGGCTGGACATTGCCTGCGGCCTTGGGTGTGGTGGCAGCCGACCCAACACGCACCGTGGTGGGCCTGTCTGGCGACTACGACTTTCAGTTTCTGATCGAAGAGCTGGCGGTGGGCGCGCAGTTCCGTCTGCCCTACGTGCAAGTCTTGGTCAACAACAGCTACCTGGGTCTGATTCGCCAGTCACAGCGTAATTTCGACATGGATTTCTGTGTGCAACTCGCCTTTGACAACCAGAACGTGGATGACCCAACCCTCAAGGGCTACGGTGTTGATCACCAAGCCGTTGTTCAGGGCTTGGGCTGCAAATCTGTGCGCGTGACCGACCCCGAAAAGATTGGGTCTGCTTTGAAAGAAGCGCAGGCCATGGCGCATGAATTCCGTGTGCCTGTGGTGGTCGAAGTGATTCTTGAGAAGGTCACCAACATCGCCATGGGAACCGAGATCAACGCCATCAACGAGTTTGAGTCTGTGGATTGCCGCCATCCTCAGGGCACCAAAGGCTTGGAACTCGCTGGCTTGCTCGACTAATCCCAAGAAAACCAAGACCCATGACCAAATTTGCCGCGAACCTCAGCATGCTTTTCACTGAGGTGGATTTTTTAGAACGCTTCGAGTTGGCTGCCAAAGCTGGCTTTCGTGCGGTGGAGTTTCTCTTTCCTTACGCTTGGCCAGCTGAGGTGATTGCCGAGCGCCTCACCAGCAACAACCTCACCTTGGTGCTGCACAACTTGCCTGCAGGTAACTGGGAAGCCGGTGAGCGAGGCATTGCTTGCTTGCCCGACCGTGTGGACGAGTTTCGCTCAGGCGTGCACAAAGCCGTGCAATACGCCCAGGCGCTGGGTGTGAAACAGCTCAATTGCCTGGCCGGCAAGGCGCCTGCCGGAGTGGCGCCTGAGCTGCTCAAGCAAACCTTTGTGGACAACCTGCGGTTTGCCGCGCAGACCCTGAATGCAGCGGGTCTTAAGCTCTTGATTGAGCCGATCAACACCTTTGACATTCCTGGTTTTTACTTGAACCGAACCGCACAGGCTCTGGAAATTTTGGACGAGGTGGGCCAAGACAACGCCTTTGTGCAATACGACCTCTACCACGCACAGCGCATGGAGGGCGAGTTGGCCGCCACCGTTGAGAAGCACCTTGCACGCATCGCGCACATCCAACTGGCCGACAACCCGGGTCGCCATGAGCCCGGCACGGGTGAAATGAACTACGCCTACCTTTTTGCGCATCTCAAGAACATTGGCTACACAGGATGGATCGGTTGCGAGTACAAACCGGCCACCACCACCCAAGCTGGTCTTGACTGGCGCCACACACTCACGGCCTGAGCGCCACACTTCTATGACACAGCAACCCTTACGCATTGGTTTTATTGGCTTGGGCATCATGGGCACCCCCATGGTGATGAACCTCATCTCTTCGGGTCACCAGCTCTTTGTTTACACGCGCAGCAAAATCCCCGCACCAATTGCGCAAAGCAACGCCACCATCTGCATGAGTGCACAAGGTGTGGCTGAACGCGCCGACATCATCATCACCATGCTGCCCGACACACCGGATGTCGAGTTGGTTTTGTTGGGTGAGAAAGGTGTGGCCTCAGGTTTGAGTGCGGGCAAAGTGGTGGTGGACATGAGCTCGATTTCTCCGATTGCCACCAAGCAATTTGCACAACGCATCAACCAGCTGGGGTGTGAGTATTTGGACGCGCCCGTATCCGGTGGTGAAGTGGGCGCCAAAAACGCAACCCTGTCCATCATGGTGGGCGGCGCTGAAAACACCTTTGAACGCGTCAAGCCAGTGCTGGAACTTTTGGGTAAAAACATCACCTTGGTGGGTGGCAACGGTGATGGCCAAACCGCCAAAGTCGCCAACCAGATCATTGTGGCCCTCAACATCGAGGCCGTGGCTGAAGCGCTTTTGTTTGCTGCTCGCGCCGGGGCTGATCCAGCCAAGGTACGTCAAGCCTTGATGGGTGGCTTTGCGTCCAGCAAAGTTTTGGAAGTGCATGGCGACCGCATGGTCAAGCGCACCTTTGAGCCGGGCTTTCGCATTGCCTTGCATCAGAAAGACCTCAACCTGGCACTGTCAACGGCTCGCACCTTGGGCTTGTCCTTGCCCAACACCGCCACAGCGCAAGAGCTCTTCAATGCCTGCAGTGCGCACGGTGGCCAAGGTTGGGACCACTCAGCCATGGTTCGTGCCCTTGAAAAAATGGCTAACTTTGAAATTGGCCACACAACCGCAGCCTCATCAAAGTAAGCCAGAGCCCTTATTGCGTCGATTTTGCGTAGCTATACCCCGCCACTCAAGTGGGAAAAATCGATACAAATGCTGAATAAGCCGGTGATTAATGATAATAGTTAATCATATAAGGACAACAATGAACATTTTTAACACCCTCAAATACGGTAACGACCTGATCGAAATTTTGATTGAAGGTTCCAACCCCTATGCACGTCAGCATTTGGTCGAGCTAGACACCGACAACCTCAGAAAATTGATCCCAGCCGGTCAGCGCATTCAGGCCTATGCCATTGGCCGTGTGGTGGGTGCTGGTCGCGGCGTGTGGGCACTGACCGAGCACTCTTTGGTGGCGTGCATGCCCAACAACAACCCGCCCACCCAAGCCTGGGCCTTGGAGCAGCTGACGTCTTTTGCTTGCGAAAAAGGCAAGTACGGCTACACCATCCGCGCCACCAGCGGTGGTTCATCCATCAGCATGTATGGGGTGGATCACAGCCTGGCGTTGATGTGCCACCGTGCGGCTTCGTTGCGCTGCCAACACACCAGTTTTGAAGGTGTGTCCACCTTGTCGGCACAAGACGCTTTGCAAGCCATGGAGCTCATCACCGATGCCGCCATGCGCACGCAACCTGCCGCCCTGGCGGGTCTGACACGTGACGACGGCCTGATGACTTTGCTCAATCAAGTCAACCGCAACGGCATGATTCTCAACGAAGAGTTGTCTGCCATCTTTGAGCGCATGAAGTCGCCAGTAGCCGCTTAAGTGCTGGGGTCTGGGTCGAGCTTGATGCCCTCATGCTCGGCCACTTTTTCCAGCGCCCGCTCGAACAAGGCGCGTGCAGAGCCCGAAACCGATGCCAAAAAAGCATGCAGATGTGCGTCGTTGGCATTTCTGCTCAGGCAGGCCTGGCTGTAAGTTTCAAAGTTAGCCAACTGCACGATCAAATCAGCCACATGCTGCGGGCATTCGCACAGCACAGAAGTGCTGATGCCCGCCACCCTGGCCAGCACCGCGTCGTCGTACTTGCGCGGGGGAATCATGCTGCTTACCCCGCTCTCACTCATGGATTTGGCCGCATCCACAATCAAGACTGAGCTGATCAAGTCAGCCAGGTCCTCGTCTGTCATGGGCTCGCGTCGAATCACCCAGCCCTTGGTACGCCAGGCGGCCAACAAAGACGCCATGGCATAGCTGTAAACCACGATCACCTGCAAGATCTGCTGCGACTGCGTGATGGCCTGCACCTGTTGCAAGGCCTGCTCATCGAGCACAATGACCCTGACCAACAAAATTTGCGGCTTGTCTGAGATGGCGCGACTGGCAGCCTGCGCCAAATCGGTGAACACATCGGTGATGCGGATCGCATGGCTCAAAAAATTCAGGGTGAATTTTTTCGATTCAATGCGCCCAGCCAAACCCAGCCCCACCACAGCCATCGACACGGTCTTGGCTTGCAAACGCTGGTGCGCAGTTAGCATGAAAGCAGAGCGCTGTTGGTTACGCAAATCTTGAAGTTGGGCAAGGCTCAACACCGCCAAGGTGCTGATGGCATGGCCTTCGGCGGTGAGTTGCTTGAACAGTTGCGCGCGCAACACATCCTGAGAGCCATACAAACGATGCTGCCCCGCCGTCTTGCTGGGGGTGAACGCGCCGTAACGGGTTTCCCACACGCGCAAGGTGGTCACAGGGATGCCCGTGAGCCGGGCAAGCGCACCAATCCGGTAGAGGGGCTCATCGCTGGGAAGCTGGTTCATGGCAGGGCCTTGTGCATGTCAAGCATTGTGCGGCAAACACCGTCTGCCTGGCTGTAAAACCTGAGCCGGGTCGGCAAAGACCAGTGGTTGATAAACTCTGTCACGCCATGAGCTTTCAGACTTCAACCTCGCCTACCAAGCCAGCGCGCGCCCCAACCCAGCCAAAGGTGCTGCACTTGGGCTGCGCAAGGAAGCCAGGCGCATGAATGCTTCTGCCTGGTCTGCGGTCGCTGTCACTTTGCAGCTGGCCACCGTCAGCACGGTGGCCTTGCTGCTGTTGGCCACCCCCTTGGCTTGGTGGCTGGCGCGAACCCAATCTGCCTGGCGCTCACCGATGTCAGCCCTGCTCACGCTGCCCTTGGTGTTGCCCCCCACGGTTTTGGGCTTTTACTTGCTGGTGTTCATGGGCCCCATGGGGCCTTTGGGACAACTGACCCAAGCCTTGGGCTGGGGCGTCTTGTCCTTCACCTTCACAGGCCTGGTGATTGGCGCCATCATTTTTTCCTTGCCCTTTGCCATTCAGCCTATTCAGCACGCCTTTGAAACCATGGGCCAGCGCCCCATGGAAGTTGCCGCAACCTTGGGAGCCACGCCACGCGACGCCTTTTTCAATGTCGCCCTGCCTTTGGCCAGGCCAGGCCTGCTCACGGCCGCCATTTTGAGTTTTGCGCACACCGTGGGTGAATTTGGTGTGGTGCTGATGATTGGCGGCAACATCCCCGGACAAACGCGGGTGATCTCAACCCAAATTTACGGCCACGTAGAAGCGATGGAATACGCACAAGCCCATGTTCTGGCTGCTGGCATGTTGGCTTTCTCGTTTCTGGTGCTCATGGGGCTGGCGCTGGTGCGCAGCCGTTCGTCACGGGTCATGCCATGAGTGCGCCGCAAAGCAACCGCATCCGCTTGAAGCTGCAACGCCCCAGCTTCACCTTGGACCTTGATGTGCACCTGCCCCAGCAAGGCATCACTGTGCTTTTCGGTGCCTCGGGCTCGGGCAAAACCACCGTGCTGCGCTGTGTTGCTGGTCTAGAGCGGGCGCACGGGCTGGTGCACATGGGGGGCGTGGTTTGGCAAGACGACGCGCAGCAGCTGTTCACGCCAACCTGGCAACGGAAGCTGGGTTATGTCTTTCAAGAAGCCAGCCTTTTTGACCATTTGAATGTGCAAGGCAATCTGCACTTTGGCTTGGAACGCCGCAAGGCCAACGCCCAGGCGCTCGACCACGCCATTGATTTGCTGGGCATCGGGCACTTGCTCGGGCGCCGAGTGCAGGCATTGTCAGGGGGCGAGCGTCAGCGTGTGGCCATTGCCCGCGCGCTGGCGGCTGAACCCAGTGTGCTGCTGCTCGACGAACCGCTCTCGGCCATCGACCACTCACGTCGCCAAGAGATCCTGCCTTGGCTGGAGAAGTGCCGCGACGAGCTGCATGTTCCCATGCTTTATGTGACCCATGCGGCCGACGAGGTGGCGCGCTTGGCAGACCACCTTGTGGTGCTTGAGCAAGGCCACCTCAAAGCCCAAGGCTCAGCCATCACCTTGCTCAGCAGCCTGACGCAGCGCCTCATTGAAGGCCATGAAACTGCGGCCCTGATCAATGCAAAGGTGGCACAAACAGATCCTCAATGGCACCTGGCGCAATTGGCTTTCGATGGTGGGCACTTGTGGGTGCGTGACGACGGGCTCCAAGTCGGTCAACAGGTTCGCGTTCGGGTGTTGGCTCGCGATGTGAGCGTGGCCACGCTTGAGCCCAGCCACAGCAGCATTCAGAACCAAGTGCAAGGCTCGATTGAGTCCATTGTTTCAGACCAACATCCGTCGCAAGCCCTTGTCAGAATTCAGGTAGGCGCTACATTTTTAATAGCAAGACTTACCAACAAAGCCATTGACCAGCTCGCCCTTATGCCTGGCAAACGTGTTTGGGCGCAAGTCAAATCCGTGGCCCTGGTGCAATGAACTGGCCAGGGGCTTCAGGCTAAACTTGCCTTTGCTGTTTTGGAGACACCATGAAGTTTTTATTACCTGTGCTGATGAGCGCATTGCTGGCCTTGAACGCCTCGGCCCAGAGCCACCCAGACAAAGTGGTCTACCACATCGACAACGCTGGCACCCAAGCCACCAAGGGTTTGCGCAATATTCGCAACCACCTTGATGTGGCGCCAGAGACGCAAATTGTGGTGGTCACCCACGCCGATGGCGTGGACTTCTTGATGGAAGGGGCCAAAGACAAAAACAACCCCAACGTTGATTACGGCGCTTTGGTCTCAGCCCTCAAGAGCCGCAAGGTGCGGTTTGAGATTTGCGAAATCACCTTGAAGAACCGCAACCTCAACAAAGAGCAGTTCTCCATGGACGCCGACTACACCCCCTCAGGCGTGGTGCGTGTGGGGCGCTTGCAAAGCCGCGAAGGCTACGCTTACATCAAGCCTTGATGACTTGCAGGCCACCCATGTAGGCCTGCAAGGCTTGCGGCACACGCACGCTGCCATCGGCTTGCTGGTAGTTTTCCAGCACAGCCACCAGGGTGCGCCCCACCGCCAAGCCTGAACCGTTGAGGGTGTGAACCAACTCGTTCTTGCCCTGTGCATTTTTAAAACGGGCCTGCAAACGGCGGGCTTGGAAGGCTTCGCAGTTGGACACCGAACTGATCTCGCGGTAGGTGTTTTGTGCAGGCAACCACACCTCCAGGTCGTAGGTTTTGGCAGCGCCAAAACCCATGTCGCCTGTGCAAAGTGACATCACGCGGTAAGGCAAGCCCAGCTTACGCAAAATGGCTTCGGCATGGCCGGTCATTTCCTCGAGCGCTTCGTAGCTGGCCTCAGGATGAACGATTTGCACCATCTCCACCTTGTCAAACTGGTGCTGTCGGATCATGCCGCGGGTGTCACGCCCATAAGAGCCAGCCTCTGAGCGAAAGCACGGCGTGTGGGCGGTGAGCTTGATGGGCAGCTCGCTTTGGGCCACCACCTCATCGCGCACAAAGTTAGTCAGCGGCACTTCGCTGGTGGGAATCAGGTAGAGGGCTGCGTTGTCAGGCACGTCTTCGCCGTCTTGGCCACCTTTTTTGGCAGCGAACAAATCACCCTCAAATTTAGGCAGCTGCCCCGTCCCACGCAGGCTGTCGGCATTCACGATGTAGGGCGTGTAGCACTCGGTGTAACCGTGCTCGGTGGTTTGTACATCCAGCATGAACTGCGACAACGCACGGTGCAAACGGGCGATCGTGCCCTTCATCACCGTGAAGCGCGACCCCGTGAGTTTCACGCCCAAATCAAAATCCAGCCCCAAAGGGGTACCCACATCCACATGGTCTTTGGCCTCAAAGCCCAAGGCCTTGGGTGCTTCGCCATCAGGGCTCCAGCTGCGCACCACCACATTGGCGTGCTCATCAGCCCCCACAGGCACCGAGGCATGCGGCAAATTGGGAACGGCAAGAAGCAAGGTTTGAAGCTCAGCCTGGATGTGATCGAGGCGCGCTGCCGAACTTTCCAGCTCGGCTTTGATGCTTCCCACCTCGGCCATGGCGGCCTCGGCAGCTGCGTGGTCACCTTTGCCTTTGAGTGCACCGATTTGCTTGCTCAAGGTGTTGCGCTTGGCTTGGAGTTCTTCGGTGCGGGTCTGGATGGTTTTGCGCTCTGCTTCCAAGGCAGTGAAAGCAGCAGGGTCTAAAAAGGTTTGGTTGGCTTTGCGCGTTTGCAAGCGTGCCAGCACACCATCGAGGTCTTTTCGGAGCAGGGCAATATCAATCATGACTATATTTTTCTTGTGGCGTGAGCGGTCTCAAGCGTCGAGCTTGAGGCCTTTGGGCAAAGGGAACTTGAGGGTTTCTTCAATGCCGTCCATTTTGCGAACAGACACGGCACCCAGCGCCTTGAGGCGGTCGATGACTTGGCGCACCAAGATCTCGGGCGCAGAGGCACCAGCTGTCAAACCAATGCGCTGCTTGCCTTCAAACCAATGGGGTTGCAACTCTTCGGCGCTGTCCACCATGTAGCTGTCTGTGCCTAGTTTTTGTGCCACCTCGCGCAGGCGGTTGCTGTTGGAGCTGGTGGGACTGCCCACCACGATCACCACATCCACCTGAGGGCTGAGCAATTTGACAGCGTCCTGACGGTTTTGGGTGGCATAGCAAATGTCTTGCTGCTTGGGCTCGCGAACCTTGGGAAACCGCGCTTTGACCGCATTGAGGATCTCAAGCGCGTCATCCACACTCAGGGTGGTTTGCGTGACCACGGCGAGTTTGTCAGTTTGTCGGGGGCGCACACGCGCCACATCTTCCACATCTTCGACCAGGTGGATGCCATCGTCGAGCTGCCCCATGGTGCCTTCGACCTCAGGGTGCCCCTTGTGCCCGATCATCAAAAACTCATAACCCTCTTTGTGCAGCTTGGCCACCTCCACGTGCACCTTGGTGACCAGCGGGCATGTGGCGTCAAAAATTTGAAAGCCACGCGCATGGGCTTCGTCATGGATGGCCCGGCTCACCCCGTGGGCCGAAAAAACCAAGGTCGCGCCTGGTGGCACATCAGCCAGCTCTTCAATGAAGATGGCACCCTTGGCCTTGAGGTCGTTGACTACATAGGTGTTGTGCACGATTTCGTGGCGCACATAAATGGGCGCACCAAATTTCTCCAAGGCGCGCTCAACAATTTCAATGGCTCGGTCAACGCCAGCACAAAAACCGCGCGGCTCGGCCAGAAGAACATCGGTCATCACAGCACCCCCAGTAAGTGCACCTCGAAGGTGACAGGCTGTCCTGCCAACGGGTGGTTGAAATCAAACAGCACAGCGCCATCATCGCGCACCGACAGCACCACACCGGCAAAGCTACCCACGCCATCGGGCGTTGGGAACTTGACCACATCGCCCTGCCGGTACTCTTCCATGGGGTCGCCCATGTCGGTGAGCACCTTGCGCGCGAGCCACTGTTGCATGTCAGGGTTGCGTTCGCCAAAGGCGGCGCCCGCAGGCAGGTCAAAACTCTGACGTGCGCCCTCCTCCAGGCCCAAGATGGCGGCTTCCATGGCGGGTGATAACTCGCCTGTGCCCAAAGACAAGGTCGCAGGCTGCCCCCCAAAGGTGTTGATGATGTCACCCGCTGGCCCGGCCAAGCGGTAATGCAAGGTCAGAAAAGAGTCGGGTTGTACACGGGGCGTCGTTGTGGTCATGAAACTCTCGATAAACTGGCTCCATTGTAAAACCCCAACCGATCGCATGTCCCTCAAAGACCTTCCCCTTGACGCCCGACCGCGCGAGAAACTGCTCGCCCGCGGCCCTGGCGCCTTGAGTGACGCAGAATTGTTGGCCTTGCTGCTGCGCACTGGCCTGGCTGGTAAGGGGGTGTTGCAACTGGCGCAAGAGCTGGTCGATCAATTTGGCGGGGTTGCTGGCCTGCTCAACACGCCAGAAACCGATTTGAAACGCATCAAAGGGCTGGGGCCGGCCAAACGCGCGGAGTTGCAAGCCGTGCTGGAGTTGGCGCGCCGCGCTCTGGCCCAGACCCTGCGTGATCGCACAGCACTGAACTCACCGCAGGCAGTCAAAGACTACGTACAACTCCACATAGGCACACGCCCTCACGAGGTGTTTGCGGTGGTGTTTTTAGATGCCCAGCACAAGCTGCTGGCCATGGAAGAAATGTTTCGTGGCACCTTGAGCCAAACCAGTGTTTACCCACGCGAGGTGGTGGTGCGCGCGCTGCACCACCATGCCAGCGCCGTGGTGCTGGCACACAACCACCCCAGCGGCTCGGTGCAGCCCTCACGGGCGGATGAACTGCTCACCCAAAACCTCAAAGCCGCTTTGGCGCTGGTGGATGTGCGCGTACTTGACCACGTGATCGTCGCTCAGGGCCAGAGCCTGTCGATGGCCCAAGGAGGACTGCTGTGAAAGTCAAGGCCTTAGGCGACCTCAAACTGGTGAAGAAAGAAATAGAAGCACAAGCCAAACTGGCCGCTGAACGCGCAGCCCAAGCCGCCCGAGAAAAACGCCAAAACGCCTCCGACAAAGACCTGTTCATCCGCGCGGCCGGGGTCGTCAAACCTTTGCAAATCGGCGCGCGGGTGGTCCTGAAAAAAGAGCAAGCCCCCATCTTGGTGATGCAGCAAGACCTGGATGAGCAGGCGGTCTTGCGCGAGGCCATCAGCGATGAGTTTGATGTCTCAACGCTGCTCGATGTCGATGACCACATGAGCTTTCGACGCTCTGGCATTGGTACCGATGTGACCCGAAAACTCCGCATGGGTCAGTGGAGCATTCAGCGCCAAATCGACCTGCACGGCCTGCGCCGCGACGAGGCCCGTGAGGCCTTGTCTGCTTTCATACGCGAAGCGTTTCGCCATGGCATACGCTGCGTGCGCGTGGTTCACGGTAAAGGCTTGGGCTCGCCGGGCAAGGCGCCCATCCTCAAAAGCCGGGTGCACAGCTGGCTGGTTCAAAAAAACGAGGTGTTGGCTTTCGTGCAGGCCAAACCTGCCGATGGCGGCGCTGGTGCCCTGGTGGTGTTGCTCAAACCTGGGCAGTGAACACCAAGATCAGCTTGGGATGTTGCGCATCCAATCGGCCGTTTCAAAAAACGAGACCAGCAAACGCTCTCGCAAAGCTTGCGGCACTTGGGTTTCGGCCATGGCCTGGTCCATACAAGCCAACCACTCGTTGCGCTCTTGAATGCCAATCATGAAAGGCATGTGCCGAGCTCGCAGCCTGGGGTGGCCAAAGCGCTCTTGGTAATGGTTGGGGCCACCTAGCCAGCCGCATAAAAACCAAAACAACTTGTCGCGCGCATCGTCCAAGTGGTTACCGTGCGCCGCGCGCAGCGCCTTGTAGGCAGGCTCAAGGTCCATCAGGTCGTAAAAACGGTCCACCAAGGCTCGCACCTGGGGCTCACCGCCCATGAGCTCAAAGGCGCTGCGGGGGTCGTGTTCAATAGGTTCTGTCATGGCGCAGATTGTGCCGCAGTGCCATCAGCTCGAGGCACGACGCAAGGTGTCCACCACAGGACGGCGCAGCACCTCGCGCAAACCCCACCAACCCGCGGCCAAAGCCAACAGGGCACCCGCACCAGCGCCTGCCAGTGGCACCCACACCGATGGCGTCCACTCAAAGCCAAACACCTGTTGGGCCAACACCCAACCCACCACGATGGCCACCAAGCTCGCCAAGGCGCCGGCCAACAAGCCCACCCCCATCAGCTCAGCGCGCTGCACCTGCGCCAGCAGTTTGGCGCTGGCACCCACCGCCCGCATGATGGCGTACTCACGCGCTCGTTCCTCGCGTGTGGCCGTCACTGCCGCAAACAACACCACCAAACCCGCTGCCAAGGTAAAACCAAACAAGAGCTCCACCACCGCAATGACTTGGTTGAGCACCCGCTGGATTTGGGCCACGGTAGAGGCCGTGTCGACTTGCGTGATGTTGGGAAACTGGGCCACCAACTGGTTGTCAAACCCCTCTTGTGGCGGCGCCTTGAAGGCACTCATGTACGTCATGGGGACATCACCGAGTTGCGCCACCGGGTAAATCACATAAAAGTTGGCACGCATCGACCCCCAGTCCACTTTGCGCAGTGAGGTGATGGTGCTCGTGTTTTTGACACCGGCCACCTCAAACGTGAGGCGATCGTTCAAGCGCAAGCCTAACGTTTTAGCGATGCCCTCTTCCACACTCACCGCATCACGTTCTTCGTTTTGCCAGCGCCCACCCACAAGCAAGTTGTGGTCGGGCAAGGTGCTGTTGGTGGAGAGGTTGAATTCGCGGTCAATCAAACGCTTGGCACGCTCATCGGGAAAGTCCTCTGGCCCGATGGCTCGGTCGTTCACCGCCACCAAGCGGCCACGGATCATGGGGTACCAATCGTAGTTGCTGACACCGCCTGTTTGCAGTGCTGCTTTGAAAGCTTCGCCCTGCTCAGGCTGCACGTTGATCACAAATCGGTCTGGGGCGTTGGGTGGCGTCACTTGGCGCCAACTGCTGATGAGGTCGGTACGCAACAACACCAGCAGCACCAGGGCCAGCAAGCCCACAGACAAGCTGCTGACTTGCAACACGGCATACACAGGCCGCGCGGAAATCTGCCGCGTGGCCAGCACCAGCCAGCGAGGTGCGGTGCTTTCATTCACCACACGCCGCAGCAGACGCACCGCCAGCCAACTGGCCAAGGCAAACACCACCACCGCAGCTGCAAAGCCGCCCACAGCAATCATGCCGAGCTTGAGGTCACTGCTCACCACCAGCAACAAGGCTGCAAAACCCGCCACACCCAGAGCCAGCACAGCCACTGAAGCTGGCCGCAAGTTGCCCACATCACGCCGAATGACACGCAGTGCCGGCACCTGCGCCAACTGCAAAACGGGCGGCAGACCAAAGGCCATGAGCAAGGTCAGCCCCATGCCCAAGCCGTACCAAACAGGCCCCAGGCTGGGCGCTGGCAAGCTGCTGTCAACCAAGCCCGTGAGCAAGCTGACAAACACATGGTGAACAGCAAAACCACCCACCACCCCCATGGCACTGGCCACCAGTCCAACCATCAAAAATTCAAACGCAAAACTTCGTGCCATGGTGGCTTGGCTCACACCCAGCACACGCAGCATGGCGCAGTCGTTGAGGTGGTTCAGTGCAAAAGTACGCGCGGCCAAGCCCACGGCAACCGCGCTGAGCAAAGCCGCGAGCAAAGCCACCAGGTTGAGGAATTTTTGCGCACGCTCCAAGGTTTGGGTCATTTCAGGTCGACCGTTGGTCAAAGACTCCACCCGCACACCCCTTAAGGCTTGCTTTTGAATCTGCTCTTCCACTTTGGCGGCGTAAACACCCACTGCCTCTTCTGGCCCTGCCACCAAGAAGCGGTAGGTCAGGCGGCTCGCTGCCTGCACCAGGTCGGTGGCAGGTAAATCTTGGAGGTTGATCATGACCCTGGGCGCAAAATTCACAAAGCCGCCCCCACGGTCGGGCTCATTGACGATGCGCCGCGCGATGGTGAAGCGACTGTCACCCAAAAGCAAGGTGTCGCCCACCTTCAAACCCAGGGCCAGGAGCAAGGGGTCATCGACCCAAGCCTCCTGGGCAGCAGGCACATCACGGGTTTTAGCCCCGGCGTCGCCAGCCTGGTTAGCAACCACCATGTGCCCACGCAAAGGGTAACTCTGCGACACGGCTTTGAGGGCAACCAGTTTGCTCGCGCCTCCACTGGCATCGGTTGCGCGGGCCATGGTGGGGAAACTCTGCGTTTGCGCCGTTTGAAACCCGCTTTGCGCAGCCCACGCGACCATGTCTGCGGGAGTGGGCTGATCGCTGGCCACCACCACATCGGCACCGAGCAGCTGCCGCGCGTCCCGCGCAAGACCGCCTTGGATACGGTCGGCCAAAAACCCAACCGCTGTGAGCGCAGCCACAGCCAGCGAGACCGACACCCACAACAACTTTAGCTCGCCTGCGCGCAAGTCTCGCAGCAAGGTTTGCCAGCCCAAACGAATGTAAGAAATTCCCATGCGTCTAGCTTAGGCCATTTGCCCAAGCTAGCCGGTGTGTGTGGTCAATGCCTGGCGATTTTTGGACCGGCAAGCTCAGGCTGAGACACCAAGCGCTCAGAGCCGCTGTAGCACAAGAAATGCTTGTTGGTGGCCCGGCCGATGGCGCACAAACCCACGGTTTGCGCCACTTGCAAACCCATTTGCGTGATGCCGCTGCGTGAGACCACCACAGGCACGCCCATCTGGGCTGATTTGATCACCATCTCGCTGGTGAGGCGCCCGGTGGTGTAGAACACCTTGTTGTCACCGGCCATGTTGCGCTCTTGCAGCCACATCCAGCCTGCAATGGTGTCGATGGCATTGTGGCGGCCCACATCTTCAACAAAGAGCAGCATCTCTTCGCCTTCAAACAGGGCGCATCCATGCACAGACCCGGCTGATTTGTAGGTGCTTTCTTGGAGGCGTATCGCATTCAAAATGCCGTACAACTGGGCCTGCGTGATCGTGGCAGGTGGCAACGCAATCGCATCTACCTCGTCCATCAAATCACCAAAAACACTGCCTTGGCCGCAGCCTGTGGTCACCACTTTTTTGGCGGTCCGTTGCTCAATCTGGTCAATGCCAGCTTTTGTTTTGACGGCTGCGGCACCGACGCTCCAGTCCACCGTGATGGACGCGATGTCTTGCACTGAAGAGACCAAGCGTTGGTTACGCAAAAAACCCAAGACCAACCACTCCGGGTGAGCACCCAGGGTCATCAAGGTCACCAACTCGCGCTTGTCCACATACACCGTCAGCGCACGCTCAGCGGGCACAGCCAGGCTCACGCGTTCGCCGTGTTCATTGATGGCTTCCAACGCATGCGTTAGTTCCGCGCGCGCTTGGGTGAGTTCAGGCAGGGTCATGGTGATGAGGGTACAAGAAAAAAGGCCAAGGCTTGTGGCCCTGGCCTTTGTCGGGTCAAAAGAACGTTCAGCTCTTTTTGGCTGGCGCGGCCGCTGCTGGTGCTGCTGCAGGCGCAGGTGCTGGTGCAGCGGCTGTGGGGGTCGCAGCAGGTGCTGGCGTGTAAACGAAGGCACCAGGATCAGCACAAGGTGCTGATGGGGCTGCTTTCGGATCTTTCTTGCCAGCCTTGCCGTTCTTGGCCGTGTGGGCTGCTACTTTGTCCTGGTACTTGCACAGGAGAAAAGCGTCAACCTTACCAGCGTGCGCTGTTTTAGCAGCGGCCTCAGCAGCTTTGGCCTTGGCCTCGTCGCTGGGGGGTGGCAATTTTGCGAAGGCTGACACAGCCAAAGTGCTGGCAGCCAGGAGGGTCAAAATGGATTTCATGGTGGCCTCTTTGATGTTGTGATGGTGGGCGTGAGCCTCAGGCACGGACCACAGGTCCGGGTGCGGGCTCAGAAGAGCGCTGCGCAGGAATCTTGCCGGCCTTGATGTCGTTGTACCAAAGTTCATGGTGCTCTTTGGCCCAGGTTTCGTCCACGTAACCCGTGCGCATGGCGTTGTAAGCCCCCGACATACCCACCGTGCCCATGTAGATGTGACCAATGAACATGGCCATCATCAAAACCGTGGCAACCGCGTGGATCATGTGGCTGATTTGCATGGTGCTGCGCTCATAGATCAAGCCGGGAATCAGCTTGTCGAGCACCAAACCAGAGGCCACCACGATAGCGCCCAGGAAGAACACACCACCCCAGAACACCACTTTTTCACCCGCATTGAAGCGGTGCGAAGGCACTTCCTGGCCAGAGAACATCCCGCCGCCTTTGATCAGCCAGGTGATGTCATCTTTGCTTGGGATGTTGTCCTTGATGAAGGTGATGAACACAATCACCAACGACACAGCAAACAGGGGACCAGCGAAGTTGTGGGCGTTTTTCAAGGCATAGGTGAGCCATCCAAACAAAGTGCTGCCGATGACTGGCAGCAAGAAAAACTTGCCAAAAGCCATCACGATGCCAGAAATACCCAGCACGCAAAATGCAATCGCATTGGTCCAGTGGGCCGAACGCTCAAGCGCGGTAAAGCGCTCAATCTTCTTGCCGGTTTCTTGGCCGTGCAGTTGCATGGTGCCTTTGCCAAAGTACATCAAAGCCACCGCACCCAGTGCGATCAACAACAAAGAACCACCGTAAGGAATGATCCAGTTGTTGCGCACCTGACGCCAGGCTTCGCCAGCGTTGGTGAGGTTGGAGCCTGGGTACTGAACAAAGCCTTGAATCAGGTTGCCCGCCTCAGGTGCTTCGCTTGCAGGCAAACTGCTAAAGCCATTGACACCCGAGCCCACCGAACGCCACATGGGCGCGTTGTTGCCGGGTTGCACTTTGGCGCGTTCCGCATTGGTCTGCGCGCCGTAGCCTGGTTCGGCACTGGCTTCAGGCTTCACATCCAAGATGCTTTGACCTTTGATGCCAGCGTCGGCCTGGGCTTTGGCCGGCGGCTCAACCTTGAGCTTGTCTTGCGCCGTGGCCGACCCAAAACAGGTCATGGCCACCAGCAAGGCAGCGATGAAAGTAGTTTTCATGTGCGTAGGCCTGTGTCAGTTGGACTTGCTGTACTCGTTTTGAGTGTTCATACCGCGGGCTTTGAGCTGAGATTCCCAGCTGACTTTGTCGCCCTCTTTCCAGCCCTTTTCCACATAGGCTTTGCCTGTGCCGGTGTAAGGCGCAGCGTCAGACTTGACGCCACCGGCCGACTGAGGCTTGTCACCGCAAGCGCTGAGCAAAGCCACCGAAGCGGCCATCAAGAGAAGTTGTTTCATGACTTGGCTCCTGGTGCAGCAGCAGGTGCTTGGCCAGCTTGGCGTGAACCGTAGGCGGTGCCCCAGCCCCAAACCTCGGCGCCTTTGCCGCGGCTCAACACACGGGTACGGAAGATGTCGGCCACCATGTCGCCGTCACCGGCGAGCAGGGCTTTGGTCGAGCACATCTCAGCGCAAGCAGGCAACTTGCCTTCGGCCAAACGGTTGCGGCCATATTTTTCAAACTCAGCCTGGCTGCCGTTGGCCTCGGGGCCGCCGGCGCAGAACGTGCACTTGTCCATCTTGCCGCGCACACCGAAAGTGCCCTGCGAGGGGAACTGAGGCGCGCCAAACGGGCAGGCATACGAGCAATAGCCGCAGCCGATGCACACATCCTTGTCGTGCAAAACCACACCTTCATCGGTGCGATAAAAGCAGTTCACGGGGCACACCGCCATGCAAGGTGCATCGCTGCAATGCATGCAAGCCACCGAGATGGAACGCTCGCCAGGAACGCCGTCATTCAAAGTCACCACACGGCGGCGGTTCACGCCCCATGGTACTTCGTGTTCATTTTTACAAGCGGTTACACAACCGTTGCACTCAATGCAACGCTCTGCGTCGCAAACAAATTTCATACGTGCCATGGTCTATCTCCCGTGCCTTAGGCTTTTTCCACGTTGCAAATGGTGGTCTTGGTCTCTTGCATCATGGTCACGCTGTCGTAACCATAAGTGGTGGCTGTGTTGATCGCTTCACCACGCACCACAGGCGCTGCGCCTTTGGGGTAGTGGGCGAGCATGTCAGCACCTTGCCAACGACCTGAGAAGTGGAAGGGCATGAACACCGTGCCTGAATCCACACGCTCGGTCACCATGGCCTGCACATTTAAGCGCGCACCGGTGGGTGAGCTCACCCAGACACGGTCGCCATTGCGAATGCCACGCTCAGAAGCTGTCTTCGGATTGAGTTCGATGAACATCTCCTGCTGCAGCTCAGCCAACCAGGGGTTGGAGCGGGTCTCTTCACCGCCACCCTCGTACTCCACCAAACGACCCGAGGTCATGATCAAGGGGAACTTCTCGTGAACCTTGTCGGCCACGTTCTTGTCTTGCACAGTTTTGTACAAGGTGGGCAGACGCCAGAAGGCTTTGCGGTCGTCGTGGCTGGGGTACTTGGCCACCAGGTCAGGACGGGTGCTGTAGAGCGCTTCGCGGTGCTGTGGGATGGGATCTGGGAAGTTCCAAACCACAGCGCGCGCCTTGGCGTTACCAAAGGGGTGGCAGCCGTGGTTTTGCATGAACACACGGATCATGCCGCCCGAGCTGTCGGTCTTCCAGTTCTTGCCTTCAGCCGCTGTTTTTTCAGCGTCGGTCAACTCATCCCACCAGCCCAACTTCTTGAGCAAAACGTGGTCGAGTTCGGGGTAGCCTGTGGTGATGTCCGCACCCTTGGAGTGCGAGCCATCCTCAGCCAACAAGCTCTTGCCTTCACGCTCCACACCAAAGTTGGCACGGAAGTTACCGCCACCGTCCATGACGTGCTTGGAGGTGTCGTACAGGTTGGGCGAACCTGGGTGCTTGAGCTCAGGTGTGCCGTAGCAAGGCCATGGCAAACCGAAGTAGTCACCGGTGAAGTCGTAGCCGGTTTCTTTGTCTTTACCGCCTTTGGCTTTGAGGGTTTTCACATCGAACAAGTGCATGTTCTTCATGTGGGCCTTCAAACGCTCAGGGCTTTGGCCGGTGTAGCCAATGGTCCAGACACACTTGTTGATTTCACGCAAGATGTCTTCGGGCATGGGCTCGTCCATGCCTTTGACTTTTTGCATCTTGTAGTTTTTGACCAGCTCTTTGTCAAAGCCCAGTTTTTGCGCAAACTGGTACATGATCATGTGGTCAGAACGGCTCTCCCACAAGGGGTCGATCACCTTCTCACGCCACTGAATCGAACGGTTGGACGCGGTGGCAGAACCACTGGTCTCGAACTGTGTGGCTGCGGGCAGCAAGTACACCGCGCGGTTGGGGTTGAGGTCTTCTGGCTTGCCGGGCATGGCAGCCATGGCAGCTGTGGCAGAGGGGTAAGGATCCACCACCACCAGCAAGTCGAGCTTGTCCATGGCGCGCTTCATCTCCAGACCACGGGTCTGAGAGTTGGGCGCATGGCCCCAATAGAACACACCACGCAGGTTGGAGTCTTGGTCGATGAGGTCGTTTTTCTCCAGCACACCGTCGATCCAGCGCGAGACGGTGATGCCGTTTTTGCCCATCATGCCAGGCGCATAACGCGACTTGATCCAGTCAAAGTCCACACCCCAGGTTTTGGCAAAGTGCTTCCAAGAGCCTTCAGCCAAGCCGTAGTAGCCAGGCAAAGAGTCTGGGTTGGGGCCCACGTCGGTCGCGCCTTGCACGTTGTCGTGGCCACGGAAAATGTTGGTACCGCCACCGGTTTTGCCGATGTTGCCCAAAGCCAATTGCAAGATGCAGGAAGCACGCACCATGGCGTTACCAATGGTGTGCTGGGTCTGGCCCATGCACCACACGATGGTGCCAGGACGGCTCTCGTTGAGCATCGAAGCGACCTTGATCATCTGCGCTTCAGGCACACCGCAGGCCTCTTCAACCTTCTCGGGCGTCCACTTGGCCAAGACGTCAGCCTTGACTTTTTCCATGCCATAGACACGGTCGTTGATGTACTTTTTGTCTTCCCAGCCGTTCTTGAAGATGTGATAGAGCACACCGAACAAGAAAGGAATGTCTGAGCCCGAACGGATACGCACGTACTCATCAGCCTTGGCAGCTGTACGGGTGAAACGTGGGTCCACCACAATCATCTTGCAGCCAGTTTCCTTGGCGTGCAGCATGTGCAGCATGGACACAGGGTGAGCTTCAGCAGCGTTGGAGCCGATGTACAACGCCACTTTGGCGTTTTGCATGTCGTTGTACGAGTTGGTCATGGCACCATAACCCCAGGTGTTTGCCACACCAGCCACCGTGGTGGAGTGGCAAATACGGGCCTGGTGGTCGCAGTTGTTGGTACCCCAGAAGCTCACGAACTTACGCAGCAGGTAAGCCTGCTCGTTGTTGCTCTTGGACGAGCCAATGAAGTAAACGCTGTCTGGGCCGCTCTCTTTGCGCAGCTCCAACATTTTGGCGCTGATTTCGTTGAGCGCCGTGTCCCAGCTGATGCGCTCGTACTTGCCGTTCACCAGCTTCATGGGGTAGCGCAGGCGGTACTCGCCGTGGCCGTGCTCACGCAAAGCCGCACCTTTGGCGCAATGCGCGCCCAGGTTGATGGGGGAGTCAAACACCGCTTCTTGGCGCACCCACACGCCGTTTTCAACAACCGCGTCAACCGCACAACCCACTGAGCAGTGGGTGCACACCGTGCGCTTGACTTCAATTTTGCCGTCGCCCACGGCCACGCCGCTGGCAGCACGGGCTTTTTTCACCAAGGTGAGCTGTGTGGCTGCAATACCCACACCCAGACCCAGACCCGAACGGCGCAGAAATGCACGACGGTCCATGGTGGGCAAAGCGGTGCTCAGCCCGCGACGCAGGCTGTGTACAAAGGGGGAACTGGCCGCCCCGGAGGCTGCCGATGTCTTTTTGGTCAACAACATGGTGTCTCCTTAGACCAGGGTGGTTTTGAAATAGCGTTTGACGTGCTCGCTCAAGTGGTAACCACCACCGTTGGCTGGCGCCTTGGCAGTGGGCGCTGCTTCTTGCGGGCTCACTTCAAGAGAGGGGAGAACGCTGGCAGCAGTCGCCAGGGCACCCAGGGTACCTGCGCCTGCAAATATGCGACGACGTGAAACTTTGGACGTGTCATCTTTCATGGATAGTCTCCAGATAAACCCACTTGGGGGAACTTACACAATGGGCTGATTGTGCCAACTTAGGCGCAAGCGAACATAAGTAAAGCCACGTATTTTTGACAGTAACTAGGGTTTTACCTACAGATATTGAACTTTAGCGACAGTTAATATTGACACGCTAAAGTGTCAACTTAGCATGTCAAACCCTTGCATCTCAACGCTCAGGAAGGCGCGAGTCAGGCTGGCCAAGGCGGCATAAAACTTAGCGCGGTGGTGCTGCTCCACGGCATCGCACAAAGCCATGCACCAAGGTTGCAGGTGTTCGGTGTAAAACTCGCGCTGCCGGGTCAGGTTGGCCACGGCCACATCGTCGCCAGCGATCAGGTAGCGCATCACCTCAAACAGGTAGGTGATGTGGTCTTCCGTCTCAGGCATGGTTTCATCACGCTCCAAGCCCAGGCCTGCCAGGGTGGTTCGCAACTTGGCCAGGGGTTTTTCGTTCAAAAAGCCGCTGAGGTAGTGCGAGCCAAAAAGCATCACCTCAGGCTTGCCCACGCCGCCAAACAGCGCGTTGAACTCGTCGGCAATGTCGGCATCGGGCAACTCGCGCGCTGCTGCCACAAGCTGGCGCCAAGGCTCTTCTAAAAACCCGCCGGCAGCAGGCGCCTCGGTGGCAGCCACGCGCAACTGGGCCAGCAACTCAGGCGGTGGGGGCGCGTAGTACAGCGCAGCCATCAAGCCGTAGAGCTCAGCGCGGGCGGTTTCCTCGTCCAGGGCCGAGGACTGGTTCATGTCTTGGGGAGTCGTCATAGGGGTGTTGCTCATCACAAGTCGGTGATGCGGGTTTCGTTGGTGTCGGTGTAGATGTCGATCACGCGGCAGTCACCGCACATCTTCAAACGCTCCAGAGCTGCGCCTTGGAACATCGAGTGACCGGCCAGCTTGCCCAGCATGGCCTCGATGGCCTTGAGGGTGCCGAAAGGCTTGCTGCATCGCACGCAGGCATAGGGCTTCATCTCATTGAGCACCACAGCTTCTTTGCGTTGGCTTGAGAGCCTGAGCTGGGGCACCAAGGTGATGGCGCTTTCCGGGCAGGTCTTGGCACACAAGCCGCACTGCACGCAATTCTTCTCAATGAACTTGAGTTGTGGCGCGTTCGGGTTGTCTTGCAAGGCGCTGGCCGGGCAGGCATTGACGCAGCTCAGGCACATGGTGCAGGTGTCTTTGTTGATGGCCAAGGTGCCCAGCAAAGCCCCTGCAGGCAAAGCAATCACCTCTTGAGCCGGGCTGGCCTGCTGCAGGAGGTGGTCAATGGCCAGCTCAAGGGTGGCACGCTTGTCGGTTTGGATCGCAAAGCTGGCGTTGTGCTTGACGGTGGCGGCGCTGGGCGCCTGAAGCAAGCTGTCGAGCTCTGCCAAAGCTTGGGGCGCCTGCGGGTTGACGTGCAACACCTTGAAGTGTTCGCCCGCCAAACCCAGGCCGTGCAAGATGCTTTGGGCCACCTGCATTTGGCTGCGCAAAGCCGCCAGGTACTGCGGCGCTTCTTCACCTGTGACCAGCACCCACACATTGCCAGCGCCGTAGGCCACGGCAGTGAGCCACACCTCCAGCCCCAATGAGGCGGTGTGCCACACCGGCACAGGCATGACTCGCGCCGGCACGCCATGGGCTCGCCCAACCCGGGCCGCACGCCCCAGCTGGTTGAGCAACTGGCTGCCCGCCTCTTGGCTGTGGAACAGAATCGCGCCTTGCTTGCCACCGGTGCGCGTGTAGGTGCTCAGCATGGTTTTGAGCTTCACGCCCTGGTCGGCCGCCTTTGGGTACGCAAAGGTCAGCGCGCCGCTGGGGCACACCGTGGTGCAAGCACCGCAGCCCACGCACAAATTGGGGTTGACCTTGATTTGTTGGCGCGACATCTCCGAGCTGATGGCTTGGGCCGAGCACACATCCACGCAGGCATTGCAACCGGTTTTCTCGTTGCGGCTGTGGGCGCAGAGCTTTTGCTTGTAGAGAAAAAACTTGGGCTTTTCAAACTCGCCCACCAAACCGCGCAACTTGATGAGGACGGGCAACTCAGCCTGCGGGGCATGAAAGTAGCCTTGTGGATGGGCGTGCTGGGTGAACGCAGGCGCATCGCGCAAGTCGAGCACCAGGTCAAAATTTTCGCTTTGTGATTCAGGGTCGCGGGTGAAGTCGATCGCCCCAGCCACAGAGCAAACCTTCACGCAGGCCCGGTGAGATTTACACTTGTTGCTATCAATTTGGTAGTCAAAGCCGATCGCGCCTTCTGGGCAAGCTTGCACGCACGCATTGCAGCGTGTGCACAAATCAAGGTCGATGGGGTTGGTGCGGGTCCAGTTGAGCTCAAACGCACCCAGCCAGCCCTTGAGGGCGTCAATGCGTCCGGTCAACACCGGGTACTGGCGCTCCTGCGCACCGCCCTGACCTGCAGCGGTGCTGAAAATGCTCACATCCAGCACATCGCTGAGTTGCGCAGCCAAAGCCTCCGCGCGGTCCAGGGCGCCAATGATGAGCACGCGCCCTTGGCTTTTGTAGGTCACCGTGGGCACAGGCTCGGGCTCGGGCAAGCGCGCTGCGGCCAGCAAAGCTGCCATTTTTGGCATGGCCTTGGCAGCATCTTTGCTCCACCCCCCAGTTTCACGCAGGTTGACGAAATGCACAGGCTGAGCACCCGGGGTTTGCGAAGCAATCTCGCCAAACAAACGCGTTTCTTGGGTGCAGGCCACCAGCACCTCGTCGCCGCCTTTGAGGGCTTGCTCAAACGCGCCGGCCTCGCGGCGGCACAAGGTGCTGTGCACCGTGAGGGTTTCATCCAGGGCAGCGCCCAGCCCCTTGGGATCCAGGGGCATGGTTTTGTTGCAGTCGCAAATCAGTGTGGTCATGGGAGAACAGGGTTAGGTGCGCCAGGCTGGCGCTTCAGGCGCCGGTGTCGGCTTGTTGTGGGGGTGCCAGATGCGCCTCTTGGTGGCGAAGGACATCGGCATCAGGTGCCAGCGTTTCCGGCAAAGGCGCATGCGGCAGGGCTTGGGCTTGGGCTTGGGCTTGGGCCTGCGGTTGTCCTTTTGCCTGTGCCTGTGCCTGTGCCTGTGCCTGTGCCTGTGCCTGTGATTCAAATGCGTCATGCGATTCTTGCGCGCTTGGCTCAGGCAAAGCAGCTTGCGCTTCTTGCGCGGGTTCAGCCTCGTTGCCAGAGGGCAATGCAAGCGCATTTGTTTTGGCAGCCGCAGACTTTTTGTCTTCGTCGTCAAACAAGCCCAGAAATTTGGCACTGGCCATCTGGCGCATCATCGACATCGGCAAGGGATCGGGCTTGCCGTAATCGTCAATGTAAATGTCCAAGCCGTCCATGATGTTGAAGTGCGGATCCGCAAACAACTTTTTCATGGCTGCGTTGCGCACCTCAGGTGCCACTTGGGCAGACATGTAAGGCTTGAAATCAGACGCAGGGGTGAGTTCAACCGTGTCGTCCAAGGTGGGCGCTGGCTCGATGGGTGCGGTGGTGTTGGCACTGCCTGCAGCCCCAGGTTGTGACGCCGCGTTCACAGCCGCACTGGACGCAGACCCAGCAGGCCCCTGTGTTGTCGCCCCTTTGAGAGGCGCTGGCGCCACTGGTTCTTGCAGCGGCTTGCCTTCCTTGACGTCGATTTTTCGGCGTGACCAGCGGCCCAAGAAACCATCAGCCATGCGAGCCTCCGCCACGGATCTTGTCGGTGCTCACCTTGGCAGGTTGGCCAAAGCGGTCGGTCAAAGACTGAAAGCTTTGTGGGCGTTTGCGCTTTTTTGGCTCGGGCACGTAGTGGTCACGGGCAAACGCCAGCATGTCTTGCACCACCGCATCGGGCGCACGCAGTTGCTCCACGGTTTCTTGCGAATCCAACCAACGCCCGGCATCGTGGTAGCTCAAAGACACCGCTTGCGGACGGGCCAGGGGCTCATCTGCCACGCTGGCTTGCTCTTCCATGCGCCACATCACAAACCAACAAGGCGCATCGGTGGTGCCATTGAGGTAGTAGCCTTCGGCATCGTCACGAAACAGCGAGACGGGGAAGCCAGGAAATCGCCAACGCGCGCCCTGCTCGCTCTGGCTCAGGCATTCGGGCTCAGGCAACTGGTCCATGGTCCAGCGCCTGGGGTCGAACCCAGAGGGTGGCGGCAAATGCGTGGGCAAGACGCTGTCGAGCACCCAGCGCCAGGGCTGCCAGCGGCTCATGGGGCCATCTATGGCTTCTTTGCGCATGACCACATCCACCATCAGGCAGATGTGTTCGCCAGGTTGTGAAGCGTTGTTCATAAGGCTTGCCACTGTAACGGAAGCCTTTAACCCCTGCGCGAGGGGGAATACGTAGTGTTACTTAAGCTGGCACAACGTCAACCCCCAGGGCAAAACAGCTTCAATGCCGCTGGTAGCCAGGCACATCGGCAACATGCCCGCCACGACGGATGGCCACCGCGCAGTACTTGAACTCCGGAATCTTGCCGAATGGGTCGAGTGCGGCGTTGGTGATCAAGTTGGCCGCTGCTTCGTAGTACGCAAAGGGCATGAACACTGCACCGCGCGGGGTGCCATCGTCACGGCGCACGTGCAGCACCACCTCGCCGCGACGCGAAGCGATGGTGATGACATCACCCGCCTCCAGCCCCAGCTCGGCCAGGTCTGCGCCGCACATCGAGGCCGTGGCCATGGGTTCGATCGCATCGAGCACGGTGGAGCGGCGCGTCATGCTGCCAGTGTGCCAATGCTCCAGCTGGCGACCGGTGATCAGCACAAACGGAAACTGCGCATCCGGCCGCTCGTTGGCCGGAATGATGTCGGCCGGCACCAAATCCACCTTGCCCGTGGGTGTGGGGAAGTTGTCCACAAACACGATGGGCTGGCCAGGGTCGTCAGCCGTCAAGCATGGGTAGGTGACGCTGGACTGCGCTTGCAGCCGCTGCCAGGTGATGCCCGAGATGGCCGCGTGCATGGCCTGGCGCATTTCTTCGTACACCGCAGCCACACCCGCATGTTCGCCGGGGTAACCGTAGGCCACGCTTTGCACTTCAGCGCCCGATGTTTTTTGACGAGCCGAGGTGTAAGGCCCCATGCGCTGCGCGATTTGCTGAATGATCCACAAATCCAGCTTGGCCTGGCCGGGTGGTGTGACCGCGGCTTGGCCGAGTTGCACCATGCGGTCGGTGTTGCTGACCGTGCCGGTTTTCTCGGGCCAGGCACTCGCGGGCAGCACCACATCGGCCAGCCAGGCGGTTTCGGTCATGAAAATATCTTGCACCACCAGGTGTTCGAGCGAGGCCAGTGCGTGGCGTGCGTGGTTCAAATCGGGGTCGCTCATGGCGGGGTTTTCACCCTCGATGTACATGCCGCGAACCTTGTGCGGGTCGCTGTCCTCGGCCAAGGCTTTGTGCATGATTTCCACCACGGTGTAGCCTGGTTTGTCGTCCAGCGGCAGGCCCCAGAAGTTCTCAAACCAATCGTGCGCGTCTTGGTTCGACACGCGTTGGTAGTTGGGGTACATCATGGGGATCAAACCCGCGTCGCTGGCGCCCTGCACATTGTTTTGGCCACGCAGCGGGTGCAGGCCGGAGCCAGGTTTGCCAATTTGGCCGGTGACGGTGCACAGCGCGATCAGGCAGCGCACATTGTCGGTGCCGTGCACGTGCTGGCTCACACCCATGCCCCACAAAATCATGGCGGCTTTGGCGCGTGCAAATTCACGCGCCACCTCGCGTATGACTGACGCTGGCACGCCGCAAATCGGCTCCATCGCCTCGGGGCTGTAGCCTTTCACATTGGCTTTGAGCGCCTCGAAATTGTTGGCGCGCGATTGCACAAAAGCCTCGTCCACCAAGCCTTCGTCGATGACGGTGTAGATCATCGCGTTGATCATGGCCACATCGGTGTCGGGCTTGAACTGCATGGTGCGCCAAGCGTGCTTGCCAATGTCGGTCACACGCGGGTCGGCCAACACAATCTTGGTGCCGGCCTTGCCCGCGTTTTTCATCCAGGTGGCGGCCA
This sequence comes from Hylemonella sp. UBA6679, assembly GCA_002454975.1. Lineage (GTDB taxonomy): Bacteria > Pseudomonadota > Gammaproteobacteria > Burkholderiales > Burkholderiaceae_C > Hylemonella. The sequence continues at coordinate 2,335 of DKJZ01000084.1, read as the reverse complement.
CCGGGTGGTTGGCTGTGGGGTTCGAACCAATCACCACGATGAGGTCGGAATGCGCCACATCGTTGACCTGGTTGCTCACCGCACCAGAGCCCACACCTTCTAAAAGTGCGGCCACGCTGGAGGCATGGCACAAGCGGGTGCAGTGGTCCACATTGTTGGAGCCAAAGCCGGTGCGCACCAGTTTTTGGAACAGGTAAGCCTCTTCATTGCTGCCCTTGGCCGAGCCAAAACCCGCGAGTGATTTCGGGCCAAAGGTGTCACGCAACTGTTTGAGCTTACCAGCGGCCAAGTCGAGTGCTTCTTCCCACGTGGCCTCACGAAACACCGCCGACCAATCGGCGCTGTCGCGGTTGAGGGTCTCGAGCAACTCAGGCTCTTTGGCCACGCCTTCGCGGCGAATCAGGGGCACGGTCAGACGTTGGGGGTTGTGCGCGTAGTCGTAACCAAACCGGCCCTTCACACACAAACGGTTGTGGTTGGCCGGACCATCGCGCCCATCCACACTCACAATTTTGTTGTCTTTGACGTTGTAGGTCACCAAGCAACCCACGCCACAGAAAGGGCACACCGAATCCACTTTTTTGTCGACCTGCTGCGTGCCGATGCGCGTCTTGGGCATGAGCGCGCCGGTGGGGCAAGCCTGCACGCACTCGCCACAAGCCACACACGAACTCGCGCCCATGGGGTCGTCCAGGTCAAACACAATTTGGCTGTGGCTGCCGCGCAGGGCGTAGCCAATCACATCGTTAACTTGCTCTTCGCGACAAGCCCGCACGCAACGGTTGCACTGAATGCACGCGTCCAGGTTCACCGCCATGGCCGGGTGCGAGACATCGGCCACCGGCTGCTCACGCCGCAAAGCCTTCAACTCAGGCCGCACCGACACACCCAGGCGGTCCGCCCACAAACTCAGCTCGCCATGCTGCCCAACAGAAGCCGAAGGTTTTGACGCTTCTTGACGAGGGGCAACGTCGCCAGACGAAGCAACATCGTCATTCCATTTGTAGCCCGTCTCGGGCATGTCCGAGAGCAGCATCTCCAGCACCATCTTCTGGCTCTTGACCGCACGCTCAGAATTACTCGACACCTCCATGCCCGCAGCCACACTGCGGCAGCAACTCGGCGCCAAGGTGCGCTCGCCCTTGATGTCCACCACACAGGCGCGGCAATTGCCATCCGCCCGGTAACCTTCCTTGTAGCAAAGGTGCGGAATCTCAATGCCCACGCGCTTGGCCACCGTCAGAATGGTTTCGCCCTCGTAGGCTTGCACGTCTTGCCCGTTGAGCTTGAGGGCCACCTGCACTGGCAGGATTTCAATGAGTTTGGTTGGCGCGTTCATAGGCCCAACTCCTGAGGAAAGTACTGCTGCACGCAGCGGATGGGGTTGGGCGCGGCCTGGCCCAAGCCACAAATAGACGCATCGCCCATCACCTGACTCAAGTCACGCAGCGTGTCGTTGTCCCACACCGGTTCGGCCATGAGTTGCGCGGCTTTGGCGGTGCCCACACGGCAAGGCGTGCATTGGCCGCAGCTCTCGTGCGCGAAAAACCTCATGGTGTTGAGCGCGGCTTGTTTGGCGCTGTCCATCTGGCTGAGGATGACAACCGCAGCCGAGCCAATGAAGCAGCCGTGCGGCTGCAAGGTGTCAAAGTCCAGCGGGATGTTGTCCATGCGAGAGGGCAAGATGCCGCCTGATGCGCCGCCGGGCAGGTAGGCATAAAGCTCGTGGCCGTCTTGCATGCCACCGCAATACTCGTCAATCAACTCACGCACGGTGATGCCCGCAGGTGCGAGCTTCACGCCGGGGTGTTTCACACGCCCGCTCACGCTGAACGAACGCAAGCCCTTGCGGCCGTTGCGCCCGAAAGACGCGAACCATTGCGGGCCGCGTTGCACGATGTCGCGCACCCAGTACAGGGTCTCAAAGTTGTGCTCCAGGGTGGGGCGACCGAACAAACCCACTTGCGCGATGTAAGGCGGGCGCATGCGCGGCTCGCCGCGTTTGCCTTCGATGCTCTCGATCATGGCCGACTCTTCGCCGCAGATGTAAGCACCCGCGCCACGGCGCAATTCAATCTTGGGCAAGGGGCACGGCGGGTTGGCTTGCAAGGCGACCAGCTCTTGCTCGAGGATGGCGCGGCAACCGTGGTACTCGTCGCGCAAATAGATGTAACAAGCCTCGGTGCCCACCACTTGCGCGGCCACCAAGAGGCCTTCTAAAAAGCGGTGCGGGTCGCGCTCTAGGTAGGTGCGGTCTTTGAAAGTACCTGGCTCCCCCTCGTCGATGTTGACCGCCATGAGGCGCGGCGCAGGTTGGTCGCGCACGATGCGCCAC
>DKJZ01000094.1 GCA_002454975.1 Hylemonella sp. UBA6679 | reverse complement strand
CACCATCATCGAGACCGGCATTGACGTGCCCAGCGCCAACACGATTGTGATGAGCCGCGCCGACAAGTTCGGCCTGGCGCAGCTGCACCAATTGCGCGGCCGAGTGGGCCGCAGCCACCACCAAGCTTATGCATACCTGATGGTGCCCGACCTGGAGGGCCTGACCAAACAAGCTGCGCAGCGCCTGGAGGCCATTCAGCAAATGGAAGAGCTGGGCTCGGGCTTCTATTTGGCCATGCACGACCTGGAAATCCGCGGCGCGGGCGAGGTGCTGGGCGAAAACCAAAGCGGCAACATGCTCGAGGTGGGTTTTCAGCTTTACAACGAGATGCTCAGTGAAGCGGTGCGCAGCCTCAAAGAAGGCAAAGAGCCCGATTTGCTCAGCCCGCTCAACGTGACCACCGACATCAACCTGCACGCCCCCGCCCTGCTGCCCAACGACTACTGCGGCGATGTGCACATGCGCCTGAGCTTTTACAAAAAGCTGGCCACCGCGAAAAACACCGACCAGATCGACGCACTGATGGAAGAAATTGTGGACCGTTTCGGCAAGCTGCCCGACCAGACCCGTAACCTGATTGATGTGCACCGCCTGCGCGTGATCGCCAAGCCCTACGGCGTGGTGAAGGTGGACGCTGCGCCCCACCTCATCACCATCACCTTCCGCAAAGACGCACCGATTGATGCGATGAGCGTGATTGCCCTGATCCAGAAGAACAAGCACATCAAATTGGCGGGCAACGAGAAGCTGCGCATCGAGCGCGAGCTGCCCGACCCCAAAGCCCGTGCTCAGATGGTGCGCGATGTGCTGCGTAGCCTGGGGCAAGTCAAAGAAGTTGCTTGAGCCGCACGTGTAAAAAATCGAACCATCAACAAATTTCAGCATGGCTACACAAGAAATCTCTCCCGGCCTGGTGGTGCAAAACCTGCCCGCCCATCGTCGTTTGCGTGACTACAAGTTGATTGCGTTTGACATGGACTCCACGCTCATCAACATCGAGTGTGTGGACGAGATTGCCGATGCGGTGGACCGCAAGGTGGAGGTGGCCGCCATCACCGAGGCGGCCATGCGCGGCGAGATCACCGACTTCAAAGACAGCCTGCGCCGCCGCGTGGCCTTGCTCAAAGGCGTGACGGTGGCCGACATGGAACGCGTCTACGCCGAGCGCCTGAAGCTGAACCCGGGCGCTATGGAATTGGTAGCAGCCTGCAAAAGTGTGGGCATGCAGGTGCTGCTGGTCAGCGGCGGCTTCACGTTTTTTGCCGACCGCGTACAAGCCAGCCTGAGTATTGATGTGGTGCGCGCCAATGTGCTGGCCATTGAAAACGGCGCGCTCACCGGCGGCCTGGTGGATCAACCCTGGGGGGACATTTGCGACGGCGAGCAAAAGCGCCTGACCCTCTTGGAGATGTGCGCCAAGCTGGGCATTTCACCCTCGCAAGCCATCGCCATGGGCGACGGCGCCAACGACCTGCCCATGATGGGCGAGGCGGGTTTGTCAGTGGCGTACCACGCCAAGCCCACGGTACGTGCGCAGGCGCAGGTGGCGATCAACACCGGTGGCTTGGATCGCTTGTTGGAAGTCTTGTCGCTGGACTGAACTCAACCCCGCTGGCGCAGTGCCTCGTACAGGCACACGCCACTGGCCACCGACACGTTGAGGCTTTCCACCGCGCCCTTCATGGGGATGCTGACCAATTCGTCGCAGGTTTTGCGGGTGAGTTGGCGCATGCCCTGCCCCTCGGCCCCCAAAATCAGCGCCACAGGGGCTTTGAGGTCCACCTGGTACACGGTTTTCGGCGCATCATCACTGGTGCCGATACACCAGATGTTGCGTTCTTTCAATTCGCCCAAGGTGCGCGCCAAGTTGGTCACCATGAAGTAAGGCATGGTTTCTGCCGCGCCACTGGCCACTTTGGCCACCGTGGCGTTGATGCCCACCGCGTGGTCTTTGGGGGCAATGACCGCGTGCGCGCCAGCGCCATCGGCCACACGCAAACAGGCGCCCAAGTTGTGCGGGTCGGTCACGCCGTCGAGCACCAGCAGCAAAGGCGGCTCTGAAATGCTGTCGAGCAAATCATCAAGGGAATGCACTTGCGGGATCTCTTGCACCCGCGCGGCCACACCTTGGTGGCCGTGGCTGCCGCTGAGCTTGGCCAGGCGCAGGCCATCGGCCTCGATCAGGCGAACGCCTGCCTCTTTGACCTTGTCGATGAACTGACGCATGCGCGCGTCGCGGCGCGTGGGCTCGAAGTAAATCTCAATGATGGAGGCCGGCGCGGTTTTCAGGCGCACGCCCACGGCGTGAAAGCCAAACAGTACTTTGGGGGATGACATCCCTGGATTATCAGGCCTGCGGTACCAAACGCCCTGTGTCATTCACCAAGCGCCCAGCCTCGATGGTGAGCTTGCGGTAGCAGCGCGCAGCGATGCCCGGGTCGTGCGTGACCAACACCAGCGTGGTGCCCAGCTCGCGGTTGAGCGCCAGCATGAGCTCCATGACCTTCTCGCCGGTGGCAAAGTCCAGGCTGCCCGTGGGCTCGTCGGCCAGCAGCACGGCAGGCTGCACCACAAAGGCGCGGGCCAAGGCCACGCGCTGCTGCTCGCCCCCGCTCATCACCTTGGGGTAGTGCTTGAGACGGCTGGCCAAGCCCACGCGCTCGAGCATCTCGGTGGCTTTTTGGCGGGCATGTGGCAAACCCAGCAATTCGAGCGGCAACATGACGTTTTCCAGCGCAGTAAGGTTGCCCAGCAGCTGAAAACTCTGAAACACAAAGCCCACTTTTTGTGCCCGCAGGGCGGCCCGGGCGTCTTCGTCCAGGGCAAACAGGTCTTGGTCGTCTAAAAAAACAGTGCCCGAGGTGGGGGTGTCCAGGCCTGCCAGAATGCTCAAGAGCGTGCTTTTGCCCGAGCCGGAGGCGCCCACGATGGCGGCGGTTTCCTTGGGCGAGAGGGAAAAATCGATATCGTTGAGAATACCGAGTGTGCCGGTGGCATCGGTCACAGATTTGCCAACCTGCGACACAGAAATGATGGGATGGGGCATGCGCTTTTCTTTGGTGATTCAACACTTTATCTCAGCTGGCTTGCTGGCCCTGCTCGCAGGGTTTTGCGGCTTGATGCTGGGCAAACCTGCGGGCGCGGCTCAGGCCTCAAGCACGCCCACCATTTTGGTGGTGGGTGACTCCCTCAGCGCCGAGTACGGGCTGCTGCGCGGCACGGGCTGGGTCGCCCTGCTCGAGCAAAAACTGCAGGCTGAGAACATCAAAGCCAAGGTGGTCAATGCCAGCATCAGCGGCGAAACCACCTCGGGCGGCGCCTCGCGCTTGGGTGCTTTGCTGCAGCAACACACGCCCAGCCATGTCGTGATTGAACTGGGCGGCAACGACGCCTTGCGCGGCCTGCCCCTCAAAGCCACCCAAGACAACCTGCTGCGCATGACCAAAGCGGCCAAAGCTGCTGGCGCCAAGGTGCTGCTGCTGGGCATGCAAGTGCCGCCCAATTACGGCAAAGACTACAGCGCCCAGTTTTCTGGCATGTACACCGAGGTGGCTCGGCAGGAAAAAACTGGCCTGGTGCCCTTTTTCCTCCAAGGCGTGGCGCAAGACATCAACTTGTTTCAGCCCGACCGCATCCACCCCAACGCCCAAGCCCAAGCCCTGATGCTGGGCAATGTCTGGCCTGAATTGAAAAAGCAGCTATGAGCCTCAACACCCTGAGCGCCACCGAGGCCCTGACCCAGCTCACGCGCTTTGACGCCATCATCGACGCGCGCAGCGAAGATGAATTTGCCTTAGACCACCTCCCCAACGCGCTGAACTGGCCCACCCTGAACAACCAAGAGCGTCACGACATCGGCACGATGTACGTGCAGGTGGGCGCTTTTGAAGCCAAAAAACGCGGCGCAGCCTTGGCTGCCGCCAACATCGCGCGGCACATCCAAGCGCATGTGATCGACAAGCCCAAAGACTGGAAACCCCTGGCCTACTGCTGGCGCGGGGGCAAACGCAGCGGATCGCTCAGCTTGGTGCTGGGCCAAATCGGCTTTAACGTCACGCTTTTAGAAGGTGGCTACAAAGCGTTTCGCGCCGCCATGCTCGAAGACATTCCGCGCCTGGCGCAGGCCATCGACTGGCGGGTGGTGTGTGGCACCACCGGCTCGGGCAAAACACGCTTGCTGCATGCCTTGGCCACGGCTGGCGCACAGGTGCTGGACCTTGAAGCCCTGGCCTGCCACCGCAGCTCGGTCTTGGGCGCCGTGCCTGGCCAGCCGCAACCCAGCCAAAAGCATTTCGACATGCGGGTGTGGCACGCCCTCAAACAGCTCGACCCCAGCCGACCTGTGTTTGTGGAGAGCGAGAGCAAAAAAGTAGGCAATGTGGCCGTGCCCGAAGCCCTCATCACCGCCATGCGCGCGGGTGTTTGCCTCAACCTGGTGTTGTCGGATGTGGAGCGGGTGGCGCTGCTGATGGAGGAGTACGAATTTTTCGTGCAAAACACCGATGCGTTTTGCGAGCGCTTGGGCGCCCTCACCCAGTTGCGTGGTCATGAGGTGGTACAAGCCTGGCTGGCTCAGGTCAAAAGCGGACAGATTGAGGCCGTGGTGCAAGACCTGCTCACCAGCCACTACGACCCGGTGTACATCCAATCCATGCAGCGCAACTTTGCGCAGTACCCGCACGCTTTGAACATCACACCCTCAGACCGCTCGGCTGCGGCCATGCTGCTTGAGGCGCAAAAACTGGTGGCTGAACTCGTGGCTGAACTCAGGTCAACTGCTGGGTCTGAACCAGGCACCGAGGCTCAGAGCGCTTAAGCGCGCATGGCTTTGAGGGCCTGCGCCACATCGGCTTGCAGGTCTTGCACGGCTTCCAGGCCGATGGCCAAACGCACCAAGCCACCCTGCGCCACGCCCGGTGAAGGCATGCTGCGCAGAGCCGAGAGCTCGTAAGGCACCACCAAGCTGATGGGGCCCGCCCAGCTGTAACCGATGCGAAAAAGTTGCAGGGCGTCGCAAAACGCATCCACCTGCGCGCTAGCAAACTCGGGCTTGAAAACGATGCTCAACAGGCTGGCTGCCAAACCCGCTTGCGAGACCTTGGGCGAGCCACCCTCAAGCGCTACAACTTCCGTAGCGCTCTCACTAGATTCGGCGTGGCCTGGCGCGCATAAACGCTGCCAATTCTCATGCCCCGGTGAGCCTGGCACAGCCGGGTGCAGCACCTGCGCCACCTCGGGCTGGGTTTGCAGCCAAGCCGCCAAAAGCCGACAGGCCTGGTCTTGGGCTCGGTAGCGCAACGCGATGCTGGGCAGTGCGCGCAGCACCGCCTCCACATCGTTGGCGCCCACCCCCAAACCCAGGCGCATGTGGGTGAGCTTGAGGCGCAGGTGCAAGGCCTCGTCGGTGGTCACCACACTGCCCATGAGCACGTCGCCCCCACCGCTGGGGTATTTCGTCAGGGCGTGGATGGAGATATCCACACCACACGCAAAAGGCTTGAAAGCCAGCCCTGCGCCCCAGGTGTTGTCCAGCGCGGTGGTCACGCCTTTGTCGCGGCACAGCCCAGCAAGCGCAGGCAGGTCAGGAAACTCTAACGTGACCGAGCCGGGCACCTCCAGCCACACCAATTGGGTGGCTGGGCTGATTTTTTCGGCCAGGTCAGCCGCGTCCATTGGGTTGTAAAAACGGTGGCCAATGCCCCACTGCGCCAGCTCAGCCGCGGCCAGCGATTTGTTGGGCGCGTAGGCGTTGTCGGGGATCAACACCTCGTCGCCCGCTTTGAGCAGCGAGAGGCTCACCAAGGCAATGGCCGCCAAACCGCTGGGCACCAAGAGGCATTGTTGGCCGCCCTCTAGGGCACACAAACGCTCTTCCAGCACATAGGTGGTGGGCGTGCCGTGCAGGCCGTAGGTGTAGGCAGATTTGTCTTTCCACTCACGCGCGCGCATGGCCGCCACATTGGGGAAAAACACCGTGCTGGCCTTGAACACGCCAGGCTGCGGCGCTTCAAACCCCTCAGGTGGTACGTAGGGGTGGTGAATCAGGCCGGTGATGTCTTGCATGACGCTCAGGCCGCTTGGGTCAGCGTTTCAGACCTTCCATTTCGCCAGCAGTTGCTCGGGCGTCATGCGGTCGTAGGTTTCAAAAGGCTGGTGGATCCAGGGGTTGGTGGCCAGGGTCTCCACGCTGAAATCTGGGATGAAGCTGGATTTGGCCTTGGTCCAGAGCACCGCGCTTTTGAGCTCAGTAATGTCGGCATACGAGCTGCGCAGCAGCTCAATGACGCGCCCCAGCGTCACGCCGGAGTCAGCCAGGTCGTCGACCAGCAACACGCGCCCGCCAATCACGCCCTGCGGGGTGGTGATGTACTTGGCGATGTCCAAGGTGCTTTGCACCGTGCCCCCCTCAGCCCGGTAAGAACTGGTGGACATGATGGCCAGAGGCTTGTCAAAAATACGCGAAAGGATGTCGCCCGCGCGCAAACCACCCCGGGCCAGGCACAAGATGGTGTCGAACTGCCAGTGCGACAAATGCACCTTGATGGCCAGCTTTTCCACCAGGTTGTTGTACTCATCGGGGCTCACATAATAGTGTTTGCCGTCTTCGGTCAACATGAGAACGCTCCTGGTTTGATAGCTGAAAGTCTAGGTAATACGGGGCTTAGGGCCCAATTTCTTAATCAGCCGCGTAGGGGTGACGCATCATGATGGTGTGGTCGCGGTCCGGGCTGGTGGAGATGACATGGATGGGCACACCCGTGACCTCTTCAATGCGCTTGAGGTAGCGCTGCGCGTTCTCGGGCAGCTGCTCGTAACGGGTGGCACCCACGGTGGTCTCGCTCCAACCGGGCAGGGTTTCGTAAATCGGCACGCAACGCTCAATGTCGTCTGCGCCCATGGGCAAAATGTCGAGCACCTCGCCGTCCATGGTGTAGCCAGTGCACAGCTGCAGCTCTTTGAGGCCGTCAAGCACATCGAGCTTGGTCAGGCACATGCCACTCAAGCCGTTGACCTGGGCCGAGCGCTTGAGCAAGGCCGCGTCAAACCAACCGCAACGGCGCGAGCGGCCGGTGGTCACGCCTTTTTCGGCGCCCACGGTGCTCATG
>DKJZ01000088.1 GCA_002454975.1 Hylemonella sp. UBA6679 | reverse complement strand
TCGCGCATTGCGCGCAACACCCAGCTCATCATCCAGGAAGAGACGCACATCACCAACGTGATTGACCCTTGGGCGGGCAGCTACATGATGGAAAAACTCACCCAGGACATGGCCGACGCCGCCTGGGCCATCATTGAAGAAGTCGAAGCCATGGGCGGCATGACCCGCGCGGTGGATTCGGGCTGGGCCAAGCTCAAGATCGAAGCCGCTGCTGCAGAAAAACAAGCTCGCATCGACTCGGGCAAAGACGTGATTGTGGGTGTCAACAAATACAAGCTGGCCAAAGAAGACCCCATCGACATCTTGGCCATCGACAACGTGAAAGTGCGCGACGGCCAGATCGAGCGTTTGAATCACATCAAGGCCACGCGCGACAACGCCAAGGTGCAAGCCGCGCTGGACGCACTCACCACCGCCGCTGAAAATAACTCGGGCAATTTGCTGGACTTGTCCATTCAAGCCGTGCGCTTGCGCGCCACGGTGGGCGAGGTGAGCGATGCGCTGGAAAAAGTGTTTGGCCGCCATCGCGCGGATACGCAAAAGGTGACCGGTGTGTACGCTGCTGCCTACGACTCGGCCGAGGGCTGGGACAAACTCAAAGAAGAAATTGCCGCCTTTGCCACCGAGCAAGGCCGTCGCCCACGGGTGATGATTTCTAAATTAGGCCAAGACGGCCACGACCGGGGCGCCAAAGTGGTGGCTACTGCGTTTGCGGATTTGGGCTTTGATGTGGACATGGGCCCGCTGTTCCAAACGCCCGAAGAATGCGCCCGCCAAGCCATTGAAAACGATGTGCACGCGGTGGGTGTGTCCACCCTCGCTGCAGGCCACAAAACCCTGGTGCCCGCCATCATTGCCGAGCTGAAAAAGCAGGGCGCCGACGACATCATTGTGTTTGTGGGCGGTGTGATTCCGCGCCAAGACTACGACTTCTTGTATGAGGCGGGCGTGAAGGGCATTTACGGCCCGGGCACCCCGATTCCGGCCAGCGCCAAAGACGTGCTGGAACAAATCCGCAAAGCCCAGAAGTAAGCGGATGTCGGCCTCTGCCACGCCCACCACAGACTGGTTGCCCGGTCTGTTGCATGGCGCGCCCTTGCAGCAGCGCCGTGCCATGGCCAAGGCGATCACGTTGTTGGAGTCCACCCGGCCTGACCACCGCGTGCAGGCCGATGCCTTGCTCACCGCCATGCTGCCGCACACTGGCAAGGCCTTTCGTTTGGGCATCAGCGGTGTGCCTGGGGTGGGCAAAAGCACTTTCATTGAGGCGCTGGGCCTGTACCTGATTGCACAAGGCCACCGTGTGGCCGTGCTGGCGGTGGACCCCAGCAGCACCGTGTCGGGCGGCTCGATCTTGGGTGACAAAACCCGCATGGAACATTTGAGTGTTCACGAGCAAGCGTTCATCCGCCCCAGCCCCTCGAGCGGCACGCTGGGTGGTGTGGCTGAGAAAACCCGCGAGGCCATGCTGGTGTGTGAGGCAGCGGGGTACGACGTGGTGATTGTGGAAACCGTGGGTGTGGGCCAAAGCGAAATTGCGGTGGCCAGCATGACGGACATGTTTGTGCTGATGCAGCTGCCCAACGCCGGCGACGACCTGCAGGCCATCAAAAAAGGCGTGATGGAACTGGCTGATTTGGTGGTTATCAACAAAGCCGACATTGATGTGGACGCCGCCACCCGCGCGCAAGCGCAAATCACCTCGTCGCTGCGTTTGCTTGGGCTTCACGGTCGCTCAGACCATGCGCACCACGACACCACCTTGTGGCACCCGCAAGTGATTCAACTCAGCGCTTTGCTTAACCAGGGCGTGGACAAGTTTTGGGCTGCGGTAAGCCAGTACCGCCAATTGCAAACCGACAACGGTGCGATGGCGATGCGCCGCCAACAGCAGGCCCTGGCCTGGATGTGGGAGCGCATCGACGCGGGCCTCAAACAAGCTTTCAAGCAACACCCGCAGGTGCAGCATCTTTTGCCCACCTTTACCCAAGACGTTCTAGCTGGCCGTGTGGCTGCTTCCACCGCAGCGCGGCAATTGTTGGCTGCACAGGGGCTGGGTTCATGAGCAAATTAGCCGCTAAGCCCCGTGATTATTCAAGATGCAGCTATAAAAAATAGAGCATCTTCATTGCAAACCATTCATCTCTTACACCCCACATCGACGAGGAGCCTCCATGCAAGACATACTTGACCAGTTAGAAAAAAAGCGGGCTGCAGCCCGCTTGGGCGGTGGCGAAAAGCGCATTGCTGCCCAACACGCCAAAGGCAAACTCACGGCGCGCGAGCGCTTGGAAATCTTGCTGGACGAAGGCACCTTTGAAGAGTGGGACATGTTCGTGGAACACCGCTGCGTGGACTTTGGCATGGCCGACACCAAGATCCCGGGTGACGGTGTGGTCACTGGCTACGGCATGATCAATGGCCGCTTGGTGTTTGTGTACAGCCAAGACTTCACCGTGTTCGGCGGCGCCTTGAGCGAGGCCCACGCTGAGAAAATTTGCAAGGTGATGGACCAGGCCATGAAAGTGGGCGCCCCGGTGATTGGCCTGAACGACTCGGGTGGCGCGCGCATTCAAGAGGGCGTGGCTTCGCTGGGCGGTTATGCGGATGTGTTCCAGCGCAACGTGATGGCCAGCGGCGTGATTCCGCAAATCAGCATGATCATGGGCCCCTCGGCCGGTGGCGCGGTGTACTCACCCGCCATGACCGACTTCATCTTCATGGTCAAAGACTCGAGCTACATGTTCGTGACTGGCCCCGATGTGGTCAAGACGGTGACGCACGAAGAGGTGACCGCCGAAGAACTGGGCGGCGCCATCACCCACACCACCAAGAGCGGGGTGGCCGACCTGGCTTTTGAGAACGATGTGGAAGCGCTGCTCATGCTGCGTCGCCTCTACAACTACCTGCCTTTGAGCAACCGCGAAAAAGCGCCGGTGCGCAAGAGCGGCGACCCCATCGACCGCATGGACGTGAGCTTGGACACCCTGGTGCCCGAGAACCCCAACAAGCCCTACGACATGAAGGAGCTGATCGTCAAAACCGTGGACGACGGCGACTTCTTTGAAATCCAGCCCGAGTACGCCAAGAACATCATCATCGGCTTTGCCCGCATGGATGGTCAGACGGTGGGCATCGTGGCCAACCAGCCGCTGGTGTTGGCGGGTTGCTTGGACATCAAGAGCTCCATCAAAGCGGCGCGTTTTGTGCGCTTCTGCGATGCGTTCAATATTCCGGTCATTACGTTTGTGGACGTGCCTGGCTTCATGCCCGGCACCAGCCAAGAGTACGGCGGCATCATCAAGCACGGCGCCAAGTTGCTCTACGCTTATGCCGAGTGCACTGTGCCCAAGATCACCGTGATCACCCGCAAAGCTTATGGTGGTGCGTATGATGTGATGGCCTCCAAGCACCTGCGTGGTGACGTGAACTTTGCTTGGCCCAACGCCGAAATTGCGGTGATGGGCGCCAAGGGCGCGGTGGAGATCATCTTCCGTGAAGACAAGGGTGACCCCGTCAAGCTCGCAGCCAAAGAGGCCGAGTACAAAGCCCGCTTTGCCAACCCCTTTGTGGCCGGCGCGCGTGGTTTCATCGACGATGTGATCTTGCCGCACGAGACCCGCAAGCGCATTTGCCGCTCGCTGGTGATGCTCAAAGACAAGAAGCTGGAGAACCCGTGGCGCAAGCACGGGAACATTCCGCTCTGATGGTCGTAGCGCTATGAACTTCAATGGCGTTGGACTAGGCGATGCAGTGAACTGCGGAGAGGTTCATTCTGCTGCGGTTCGCTGTATTGGCAACGGAGTGGGCGGCCTATGCGCTTTGCTCCGTGTCCCCCGCGCTGCGCGCTCCTCCTTTACCTGCGCAAAACGCACAGGCCACCCAATCCTTAGCGGATGTTTTGCAACGCCCAGTCAACCTTCACTTTCGCAGCGACTGGGTGGGTGTGTCCGTCGCAGCGAAATCAAGGGGGAGCCTGCAAAGCGGGCGGAGGACATTCGCGCAGACGGATACGCCGTGCGCAATGCGAGTTCAGCAAATACGGCGACATCAAACACACGCTAGACCAAACATTCTGAGGAAAGACAAATGTTTACAAAAATCCTGATTGCAAACCGTGGCGAGATTGCCTGCCGCGTGATGGCCACTGCCAAGAAGATGGGCATCCAAACTGTGGCGGTTTATTCTGAGGCGGACAAAGAAGCGCGCCATGTGCAACTCGCTGACGAAGCCATTTTGCTTGGCGCGGCTGCCAGCCGTGAGTCTTATTTGGTGGCTGAAAAAATCATTGCTGCTGCCAAACAAACCGGCGCGCAAGCCATTCACCCTGGCTATGGTTTTCTGAGTGAGAACGAAGCCTTTGCCAAGCGCTGCGAAGAAGAAGGCATTGCCTTCATTGGCCCCAAGCATTTCTCCATTGCGGCCATGGGCGACAAAATCGCTTCCAAGAAGCTTGCCCTCGAAGCCAAGGTCAACACCATTCCGGGCTGGAACGATGCGATCGAGTCGGCCGAGCGTGCGGTGGAAATTGCCAAAGACATCGGCTACCCCGTGATGATCAAAGCCTCTGCGGGTGGCGGTGGCAAAGGCCTGCGTGTGGCCTTCAACGACAAAGAGGCTCTGGAGGGCTTCACCAGCTGCCGCAACGAAGCACGCAACAGCTTTGGCGACGACCGCATCTTCATTGAGAAGTTTGTGCAAGAGCCGCGCCACATTGAGATTCAAGTGCTGGGCGATAGCCACGGCAATGTGATTTACCTCAACGAGCGTGAGTGCTCGATCCAGCGCCGTCACCAGAAGGTGATTGAGGAGGCGCCGTCGCCTTTTATTTCTGATGCCACGCGCAAAGCCATGGGCGAGCAAGCGGTGCAGTTGGCCAAAGCCGTGAAGTACCAGAGTGCGGGCACGGTGGAGTTTGTGGTGGGCAAAGACCAGGACTTTTACTTCCTGGAAATGAACACCCGCTTGCAGGTGGAGCACCCGGTGACCGAGTGCATCACCGGTGTGGATTTGGTGGAGTTGATGATTCGCGTGGCCGCGGGCGAAAAGCTGCCACTGAGCCAAGCAGATGTGAAGCGCAACGGCTGGGCCATCGAGTGCCGCATCAACGCTGAAGACCCGTTCCGCAACTTTCTGCCCAGCACGGGCCGCTTGGTGCGTTTCACCACGCCGCACCAAACCATGTTCCAGTCTGACACGCAAGCGCTGTATGGCGTGCGGGTGGACACCGGTGTGCAAGATGGCGGCGAGATCCCGATGTACTACGACTCGATGATCGCCAAGCTCATCGTGCACGGCAAAGACCGATTGGACGCGATTGCCAAAATGCGCGAGGCCCTCAACAGCTTTGTGATTCGCGGCATCAGCAGCAACATCCCTTTTCAAGCTGCCTTGTTGGCGCACCCCAAATTTGTCTCGGGTGACTTCAACACCGGCTTCATTGCCGAGCATTACGGCAAAGGTTTTGCCGCCGAAGACGTGCCACACGACGACGCCGATTTCTTGGTGGCCTTGGCAGCGTTTGTGCGCCGCAAATCGCGCGAACGCGCCAGCACCTTATCGGGCCAGTTGCCTGGCTACGCGGTGGATGCGGGTAAAGACTATGTTGTCATCACTTTGAATGGCGAGGGTAAGAACACCCACACCGCCGTGCACGTCGATGAGTTTGTAGGCGAAAGCGGCACAGCCCTTGTTCTGGTGGGCGACAAGCGCTATCAGATCCATAGCAACTCGCGCCTCAACGACATCGTGATTGAAGGCACCGTCAACGGCAGCAACTTCAGCGCCCAAGTGGAGCGCGGCACGCCCAAGAACCCCTTGGCCCTGCGCGTGCAGCACAACGGCACACGCATCGATGTGCTGGTGGTTTCGCGCCGCATGGCCGAGTTGCACAAGCTCATGCCCTTCAAAGCCCCGCCTGACATGAGCCGCTTTGTGCTCTCGCCCATGCCTGGTTTGCTGGTGGAAGTGGCGGTTCAGCCCGGCCAAAAAGTGCAAGCTGGCGAACGCGTGGCGGTGATCGAGGCCATGAAAATGGAAAACGTGTTGTTCGCCGCCGCCGACGGTGTGGTGGGCAAGGTGCTGGCCGCCAAAGGCGAGTCGCTCACCGTCGACCAACCTATCGTGGAATTTAATTAATTGGGGTCTGACCCCAATTAAAAAGGAAGCATATGACGAGACCTTTCAAAGTGCTGGGCATCCAGCAAATCGCCATCGGTGGGCCGGACAAAACACGTTTGCAAAAGCTGTGGGTGGACATGCTCGGGCTGGAGGTTACCGGCACCTTCAAGAGCGAGCGCGAAAACGTGGACGAAGACATTTGCGCCATGGGCAGCGGCCCCTTCAAGGTGGAAGTGGATTTGATGCAGCCCCTCGACCCCGAGAAAAAGCCTGCTGTGCACACCACGCCCCTGAACCACGTGGGCTTGTGGATCGATGACCTGCCCAAAGCCGTGGACTGGCTCACGGCGCAAGGTGTGCGCTTTGCACCTGGCGGCATCCGCAAGGGCGCTGCGGGGTTTGACATCACCTTCTTGCACCCCAAAAGCAACGACGAGTTCCCCATTGCCGGGGAGGGCGTGTTGATCGAGCTGGTGCAAGCGCCGCCTGAGGTGGTGCAAGCGTTTTCTGCACTGGCCGCCAGCTAAAGCCCGCTGCCTCCTGCCCAGCCGTGATGGCCCTTTTGATGGGCTTTCACGGCTTATTTTTTGGGCTCGCGCACCGGGGTGACTTTTAAACTTCTGCTCACCACTACCCCCTTGCTCGACGTCTATGCTCGACCTTCTTTTGGCACCTGGTCTGGGTGTCATGCGCCGCTGCTCCATGGCGCTCAAATTGCTGTTGGTGGCTGCCTTGGTCGCAGCCGATTTGGCCGTGCTCACCCTGTTAGGCTGGACGGCAGCTGGCCCTGTGACCGTGCTCTTGGCCTACCTGCTGATGAGCTTGCACCGCAGCTACACCTCCGACATGCGCACCACCATTGCCTACATGAACGAGGTGGCGCAGGGTGATTTGCGCGGCAAGTTGACCCTCAAGTCCGCTGACGAGTTGCAAACCCTGAGCCAGGCCTTGCAGGGCATGATCAACAGCTTTTCTGGCATGGTGGCCAGCATACGCAGCAACTCTGCTTTGGTGGCCCACGCGGGGCACAGCTTGGCGGGGGGTAACCGCGACATGTCGGGTCGCACCG
This sequence comes from Hylemonella sp. UBA6679, assembly GCA_002454975.1. Taxonomy (GTDB): domain Bacteria; phylum Pseudomonadota; class Gammaproteobacteria; order Burkholderiales; family Burkholderiaceae_C; genus Hylemonella. The sequence goes on along the minus strand of DKJZ01000088.1, from coordinate 476 downwards.
AGCAACAGGCCGCGAATTTGGAGCAAACAGCAGCCAGCGTGGAGGAGCTGTCCACCACGGTGGAGGCCAATGCACAAACCACACAAAAAGCCAATTTGCAGGCCTCGCAGGTGCGTCAGGTGGCCGAGCGTGGGTCGCACGCCATGCTTGAAGCGGTGGGCTCGGTCGAGGCCATTCAGTCCAGCGCCCAACGCATGAATGAAATCATCGGCGTGATTGATGGGCTTGCTTTTCAAACCAACATCCTGGCCCTCAATGCGGCGGTGGAAGCGGCCCGCGCTGGCGAGGCTGGTCGAGGCTTTGCGGTGGTGGCCAGCGAGGTGCGCAGCTTGGCCGGGCGCAGCGCCGAGGCCGCCAAGGAGATCAAGACCCTGATCGGCGCCAGCGTGACTGCCGTGGACGGTGGCGTACGCCAGGTCGAGGAGGCCGGTACCGTGATGCAGGAGATCGTGTCCGGGGTGCAGCGCGTGCGCGAC
>DKJZ01000091.1 GCA_002454975.1 Hylemonella sp. UBA6679 | reverse complement strand
CGGTGTTCAACAACCGCACGCGCCCGTGTTTGCTCTACCAAATCAAGCGTTGTTCGGCGCCCTGTGTGGGGCACGTGACGGCCGAAGGCTACGCGCAAGACGTGGCCAACGCCGCGAGCTTTTTGCGCGGCGACACCCAGCATGTGATGAAGGCCCTGGAGTCGCGCATGATGGCGCACTCCGAGCAACTCGAGTTTGAGCAAGCCGCCGAGTTGCGCGACCAAATTGGCGCGCTGTCCAATGTGTTGCACCAGCAAGCGGTGGACACGGTGGACGACAAAGACGTGGACATCTTGGCCGTCAAAGTGCAGGGTGGACGCGCGTGCGTGAACCTGGCCATGGTGCGCGGCGGGCGTCACTTGGGAGATAGGCCTTATTTCCCCGTGCATGTGGAAGACGCGATTTTTGACGACGAGGCTGATGAGCCCACGCTCGATACAGAAGCATCGAGCTACAACGAGATCCATGAGGCCCCCGATACCCCAGCGGCCCCCGCGGCCAAACCAGCGCCCCAAACGCCCATCGAGGTGCGCGTCTTAGAAGCCTTCATGGCCCAGCACTATGTCGACATTGCCGTTCCCCCCAGCATCATCACCAGCAGCCCGGTGAGCAAGGCGCTGGTCAAAGCGCTCACCCAGCAAAGCGGCGTGAAGATCAGCGTGGTGCACAACCCGCGCGAGCAACGTCGCATTTGGCTGGAGATGGCGCAAACCAACGCAGCCTTGCAGCTCAACCGCTTGCTGGCAGAAGAAGGCTCGCAGCAAGCCCGCACCCGCGCTTTGGCCGAGGCGCTGGACTTGCCCCAAGAAAGCCTGGACGACTTGCGCATCGAGTGCTTTGACATCTCGCACACCGCGGGTGAGGCCACGCAGGCTTCTTGCGTGGTGTTTGCGCAGCACAAAATGCAAAGCAGCGAGTACCGCCGCTATGGCATTGAGGGCATCACCGGTGGCGACGATTACGCCGCCATGCGCCAAGTGCTCATGCGCCGCTACGGCAAGGTGGCGCAAGCCCTGCGCGAGGAGGGCGATGCCGCGAGTTTGAAGCTGCCAGATTTGGTGCTGATTGACGGCGGCAAAGGCCAGGTGAGCATGGCGCGCGAGGTGTTTCAAGAACTCGGCCTGGACCTCTCGCGCATTGTGGGTGTGGAAAAGGGCGAGGGCCGCAAGGTGGGCTTGGAGGAGTTGGTGTTTGCCGATGGACGCGAGAAGGTGTATCTGGGCAAAGACTCGGCTGCGCTCATGCTGGTGGCGCAAATTCGCGACGAGGCGCACCGCTTTGCCATCACCGGCATGCGCGCGCAACGCGCCAAGGTGCGCGTGGGCGGCAGCAAAATTGAAGAAATTCCGGGTGTGGGCCCCAAGCGCCGCGCCAAGTTGTTGCAGCGTTTTGGGGGTATTCGGGGCGTGGCCTCAGCCAGCGTGGACGACCTGTGCACGGTGGACGGCATTTCCAAAGACCTGGCCGAAACCATTTACCGCGCTTTGCGCTAAGACCTTCCGCTTGCTGCAGCGCCCAGCCGGCCTTGGTTTTTACATGCCACAATGACGACCATGTTTTGGACCATTCCAACCCTCATGACCTGGACGCGCATCGTCGCCATTCCACTCATTGTGGGTGTGTTTTACCTGCCCTGGGACATGGCCACGCGCAACCTGATTGCCACGGTCATGTTTGTGGTGTTTGCGCTGACCGATTGGTTGGACGGCTACTTGGCTCGCAAGCTCAACCAAACCTCCTCGTTTGGTGCTTTTCTTGACCCGGTGGCCGATAAATTTTTGGTGTGTGCCTCGCTGTTGGTGCTGGTGCACATGAACCGGGCTGATGTGTTTGTGGCCCTCATCATCATCGGCCGCGAAATCGCCATTTCCGCCCTGCGCGAGTGGATGGCGCAAATTGGTGCTTCCAAAAGTGTGGCGGTGCACATGCTGGGCAAGCTCAAAACCACGGTGCAGATGGTGGCCATTCCTTTCTTGCTGTTTGATGGCGTGCTGTTTGGCCTGATCGACACGCACTTTTGGGGCACGCTGCTGATTTGGGCCGCTGCGGTGCTGACCGTGTGGTCCATGGTCTATTACCTGCAAAAAGCCTTGCCTGACATTCGCGCCCACGTGCGCTGAGCCCAGGCCCTGCCTGTCTATGAACAAGCTGATGCGGGCCATGCCCTGGGTGTTTGTGTTTTTGTGGAGCACCGGCTTCATCGTGGCGCGCTACGGCATGCCGCACGCACCTGCCATGAGTTTTTTGTGGGTGCGGTTTGCCCTGTCGGTGGCGTGTTTTCTGCCCTGGATCTGGCTGGCCAAAGTGGCGTGGCCCAAGAGCCGCGCTCAGCTGTTTCACATCGGCATGACCGGGGTGTTCATGAATGTGGGTTACCTCGGCGGCATTTGGGCTGCGGTCAAGGCGGGCATGGGTTCGGGCTTGGCCGCGCTGATTGTGGGCTTGCAGCCCATCATCACAGCCTTGTGGCTATCTAGCCGCGGTGGTGCTGTCTCGCCTCGGCAGTGGCAGGGTCTGGCGTTGGGCTTCAGTGGCTTGGCGTTGGTGGTGTGGCACAAGCTGGGCTCAGGCGAGGCCGGCGCCTTGAACCTCACGCTGACCCTCTTAGCACTGGCGGCCATCACCACCGGCACGCTTTACCAAAAGCAGTTTGTTGAGCCTTGCGATGTGCGCACGGCCAATGCCGTGCAACTGATGGCGGCGTTTGTGGTCATCACGCCTTTGGCCTGGTTGGATACCGAGCCCATGCAATGGGGTGTTGAACTCGCCGGTGCCATGGCTTGGTCGGTGCTGGCTGTCACCGTGGGGGCGAGCTCGCTGTTGTTCATGCTCATTCAACGCGGTGCGGCCACGGCCGTGACCAGCTTGTTGTACTTGGTGCCGCCCAGCACCGCCTTCATGGCGTGGCTGTTGTTTGACGAGCCCATCACGGGCTTCACGCTGCTGGGCACGGCCCTGGCGGCCTGGGGCGTGAGCTGGGTGGTGCGCACCTCACCAGCTGCGGCTACACGCTAGATTCCCAGCAACTTGCGCACAAGACCAGCCTTGATGCGGCTTGCCAAGGGTTTTTTCTGGCAAACCCGGGGAAATAAGCCGGTAAATGCGTCTAGAATTTCCCTTGCTTGTGAAATGACGCAAGTGACCATAACGATAAGGTCTGCAATTGATGCGTGCACAGCACGCCCTGCAGCGACCCGAGACATTCGCCAACCTTTAGCCCAGTGAGGTTCTTTGTGAACAAAACAGAATTGATCGAACACATCGCCAAGCAAGCCGACATCTCCAAGGCGGCTGCCACCCGTGCCCTTGAGGCCACCATGGGCGCCGTGAAAACCACCCTGAAAAAAGGCGGCACCGTGTCGCTGGTTGGTTTTGGTACCTTCGCTGTGACCAAGCGCGCTGCCCGCACAGGCCGCAACCCACGCACCGGCGCTGCGATTAAAATCAAGTCTGCCAAGGTGCCCAAGTTCCGTCCGGGCAAAGCTTTGAAAGACGCTTTGAACTGAATTGACGTGGGGTGATTAGCTCAGTTGGTAGAGCGGCGCCCTTACAAGGCGTAGGTCGGCGGTTCGAGCCCGTCATCACCCACCACCCCCACACAAAGGCGAACGAGGTTCGCCTTTTTCATTGTTGCTAAGAGGTTGTGCATGTTTGATTTTGTCCGTAAGCATACGAAGATCATGATGGGGCTGATGTTCCTGTTGATCATTCCCTCGTTTGTGCTTTTCGGCCTCGATGGCTACAACCGCTTCCGCGAAAACGCCGATGTGGTGGCCACCATCGGCGACGAAACCATCACCCGTGCCGAATGGGACGCCGCCCACAAAAACGAGAGCGACCGTCTGCGCGCAGCCATGCCTAACTTGGACGCCAAGTTGCTCGACTCCCCCGGTGCGCGGTATGTCACCCTGGAGCGTTTGGTGCGCGACCGTGCCTTGGCCTTGGCGTCCAAAGACGCTGGCCTGACCACCAGCGATGCCCGTCTGGCGCGCGACCTGCAAGACAACCCTGCCATTGCCGCCTTGCGCAAACCCGATGGCTCGCTGGACATGGAGCGCTATCGCCAACTGCTGGGCGCGCAGGGCATGACCCCAGAAATGTTCGAGGCGCGTTTGCGCAATGACCTCGCGGTGCGCCAGGTTGAAACCGGTGTGACCCAAACCAGCCTCGCGGCTGACGCGTCGGCCGATGCCGCACTCAAAGCGTTTTTTGAGCGCCGCGAAGTGCAGGTGGCCTTCTTCAATGCCAAAGACTACAGCGCCCAAGTCAAGCCCAGCGATGCCGACATTGAGGCTTATTACAAAGCCAACACCGCGCAGTTTCAAGCCGCCGAGCAGGTCAGCGTGGAGTACGTGGTGCTCGACATCAACGCCGTGCGCAAAAGCATTGTCGTGAATGAGGGCGACCTCAAAACCTACTACGAGCAAAACGTGGCCCGTTTGAGCGGCGCAGAAGAGCGACGCGCCAGCCACATCCTCATTGCTGCGGCTAAAACAGCGGCGCCCGCCGAGCGCGACAAAGCCAAAGCACGCGCCCAAGAGCTGCTGCAAGCCCTGCAGCAAAAGCCCGAGAGCTTTGCCGAACTTGCCCGCAAAAACTCGCAAGACCCAGGCTCTGCCACCAATGGGGGCGACCTCGATTATTTTGCCCGCGGTGCGATGGTCAAGCCTTTTGAAGAGGCTGCTTTTGCGCTGAAAAAAGGTCAGATCAGCGATGTGGTGGAAACAGATTTTGGTTTTCACATCCTCAAGCTCACCGACATCAAGGCGCCTAAAACCAAATCGTTTGAGGAGCTGCGCGCAGGCCTGGAAGATGAACTCAAAAACCAGCAAGCCCGGGCCAAATTTGCCGAGGCTGCGGAAGCCTTCACCAACACCGTGTACGAGCAGTCCGATAGCCTTAAGCCTGTGGCACAAAAGCTCAAGCTCGAGGTGATGACGGCCGACAACATCGGCCGCGTGCCTGCGCAAGGTGTGGGCGGCGCTCTGGCCAACCCCAAGTTGCTCGCAGCGCTGTTCAGCCCCGAGTCTCTCGAGCAAAAGCGCAACACCGAGGCGGTCGAGGTGGGAACCAGCCAACTCGCGGCAGCACGCATCACCAAATACACACCAGCGCGCACCTTGGCCTTGGACGAAGTGCGCCCGGCTGTTCAGTACCGCTTGGTGGTTAGCCGTGCTGCGGAGCTGGCCAAATCTGCCGGCACTGAAAAAATGACAGCTTGGCAAGCCAAGCCAGACAGCGCTGCGCTGGCCGCAGCCGTGGTGGTGTCGCGCAACCAGGCGGCTAACTTGTCAAATATTGTGGTGGACAAAGCGCTGCGCGCTGACCCCGAGAAGCTGCCCCAGTGGCTCGGCGTTGATCTGGGCGAGCAGGGCTACGCGGTGGTGCGCGTCAATAAAATTTTGCCCCGCACCAGCGATGCCAACGTTCAAAAACAGGAGCGCGCGCAGTACGCCCAAACCTGGACACAGGCCGAAAGCCAGGCTTACGGCAAACTCTTGCAAAACCGCTTCAAGGCCAAGATCAAAGAGCCTCAGCCTGAGTTATAATTTGCGTCTACGGTGGCTGTAGCTCAGTTGGTAGAGTCCAGGATTGTGATTCCTGTTGTCGTGGGTTCGAGCCCCATCAGCCACCCCAACTAAATCAAGCACTTAGCCCGACTCTGGTCGGGCTTTTTGCTTTCTGAAGCCCTTAAATTTCCCATAGCGGGTAATGTGGGTCGCTTGCGGCTCGATGAGCCTGTGTGGGTTGGTCATGAAAGCTTGCCGTGGTCTTTGAACACCCTGTGCTGGGTTTGCCAGGCATGGCTATTACAGGTTCAGCAGATCGAGTGGATCGAGACCCCAGGTGATGAGCTGGACGACATTGCCCAGTCGCAAGACTTTGAGTTTGATCTGGACATTTACAAGATCGTGAGAAAAGCCATCGCGACAACGCACACATCTCGTTTGGTTAAGCTAGGTGTCCTTTGAGCGACCCCAACCCCACCGCCCCTTGCGATGTTCAACATGAGTTGCGCCACGTGCGTGCGCTCATGCAACTTGAGCAAAAGGAAGACCAAGCGCAATTCAAGCTTAAAAATGCCAGTGCCAGCATCAAGGAGCGCCGACGGCGTGGTTTGACTTGGTTCCCCGTCACCATCACCCAGGAGGAGATTGGTTTTGGTGGCAAAGTGGTGCTCGAGCTTGAGCGCCCGGCCCATCGACAAGAACTCCATTTGTTTCAGGCGGGGAGCAATGCCTCTTTGTTCAGCAGTGCATCCGGTCACGCGTCAGCCGATCAGCCGGTCCTGAGTGGCGTCATCACCAGCGTACGGCGTAACAAGCTGCTGCTGGCAACGACCAAAGAAGCGCTACCCGACTGGGTGCAAGGCGCTGGCCCTCTGGGCATTGACCTCACCTTCGACGAGGTGAGCTACCGCGAGATGAACCAGGCCCTGGCTGAGGTCATCGGCGCACACAACAACCGCTTGGCTGAATTGCGCGACGTGCTGCTGGGCGCCAAGCCCGCTGGCTTTCGCGAGCACAGGGCTGACGACCTGTTTTATCCCAGCGCGCTCAACGACTCGCAGCTGGCCGCTGTGCGCCATGTGATCACGGCCCAAGACGTGGCCATCATCCACGGCCCGCCCGGCACGGGCAAAACCACCACGCTGGTGCAGGCGATTCTTGAAACCATCCGACGTGAGCGGCGTGTGCTGGTGTGTGCACCCTCCAACACAGCCGTGGACCTGCTTACTGAAAAACTGGCCGAGCGCGGTGTGAAGGTGGTCCGCTTGGGCAACCCCAGCCGCGTCTCAGAACTGTTGCTCAAGCACACCCTAGATGCGGGTGTGATGGCGCACGCCAGCTACAGCAAGATGCATGCAATGCGCCAAACCGCAGAGCAGCACCGTGAAGCGGCGAATGAACAGGTGCGCCATCTTGGTTTTGAAGAGCGACAGCACCGCCAATGGCTGCGGGAAGAAGCGCGGACGCTGCGTTTGGCCGCCGACGATTTAGAACGCTTCATGACCGAAGACGTGCTCGAATCGGTGCAGGTCATCACCTGCACGCTGGTGGGTGCGAGCAACCGCAACATACGGCATCTGAGCTTTGAGACCGTCTTCATCGACGAAGCCGCGCAGGCCTTGGAGCCAGCATGCTGGATTCCCATTGCCAAGGGCCAGCGCATTGTTCTCGCAGGCGATCACCACCAGCTGCCTCCCACAGTAAAGAGCGACAAAGCGGCCCGAGAAGGCTTGCGCGAAACCCTGTTCGAAAAGTGCATCCAGCGCCAGCCCAATACGGCTCGCATGCTGAACGTGCAATACCGTATGCACGCGCACATCATGGGGTTCAGCTCAGCGAGGTTTTACGGTGGTCAATTGGTGCCGCACACCAGCGTACACCACGCTGGTTTGGAGGCTTACGACCTGCGGTTTGCCCCCGACCTGCCGGTGGAATGGATTGACACAGCAGGCGGCGGCTTGATGGAGGTGGCCCTTCCTGAAAGTCGTTCAACGGCCAACCCCGAAGAAGCCAATTTGCTGCTGCAGCGTCTGACCCAGTTGCTGGGGCCTTACGAGCCCATCGAACACGAGCAGGGCCCGCTCACCATTGGCGTGATTGCACCGTACCGCGCCCAAATCAATCATTTGAAAGATGCCATCGAGGACAACGACGTGCTTCATGGTTTGCTGCTGCAGCGCATGCTCAGCGTGGGTACCGTCGATTCGTTTCAGGGTCAAGAGCGCGACATCATTGCCATGTCATTGACCCGCAGCAACCACCTTGGCGACATCGGCTTCCTGTCTGACATTCGCCGCATGAACGTGGGCATGACCCGCGCGCGCCGAAAGCTGTTGTTGGTTGGCGACGCTTCGACGCTGTGTTACCACCCGTTTTTCATCGACTTGTTGGCTTATGTGAAGCGCGTGGGTGGCTACCGCCCCTTATGCGACATGGCGCAACACCCCCGCACAACTTGATCTCAGCAGCAAATTCAGTTCAGACCTTGAGCGCTAGGCCTTAACTGAATCCGCCGCGTTGGCAGGTTTGCAGCCAGGGCTGTCGCTCTCACACAGGGGCTGGGGCAAGACCAAGCAAGCTTGGCCTTGGCAGCATTCGTCCATCAAAAAGCCCAGCAAGCCTTGCATGCGTTCGATGTTGGCGCGGTAGCGCAGGTTGCGGCCTTCACGTTCTTGCGTGATGAGTTCGCATTGCAGCAGCTCTTTGAGGTGAAACGAGAGTGAGTTGGCTGGCACGCCCAGGGCGCTGGCCATGTCGCTGGGGTACAAGCCAGCTTGGCCAGCCACCACCAATTGCCGAAACACATTGAGTCGGTTGATTTGCGCCAATGCGCCCAGGGCTTTGACCACCCATGGCGCCTCTGCAGAAGTGTTGGTCATGGTGGGTTCAGTGCCGTGGGTTGCGTGGGCAGGCGTAGCGTAGCCACCCAGCACAGGCCCAGCATCACAGCCGAGCCCAGCAGGGCATACAGCAAGCCGCCCCACTGGTAGAGCACCCCCGACATGAGCGTGCCAAAAAACCTACCCACGGCATTGGCCGCGTAATAAAAGCCCACGTCTTCAGCCGCTTTTTCAGACCCGGCATAGGCCAGCACCAGGTAGCTGTGCACGGAAGAATTGACGGCAAACGCAAAGCCAAACACAGCCAGTCCTGCCACCACCCACCACGCCAAATGAGGCACGTTGAGCCACACGGTCAGCGCCATCGCAACAGGCACCACCGCCAGAAAAAACGACCAGCTGCGCGCAGCGGGCACTTCCTTAGACAAGCCGTCTTGGCTGCGCTTGACCAGGTGGGGGGCCAAGGCCTGCACCAGGCCGTAGCCGATGGTCCAGCTGGCTAAAAAAGCGCCCACCATGGTGAAATTCCAGCCGACCGAGTACAAAAAGACAGGCACTCCCACCACAAACCAAACATCACGTGCACCAAACAACACCACACGCGCGGCCGCCAGCGCATTGAGCCCTGGGCTTTTGGCGAACAGCTCTTTGGCCGACTTGGAGGCTTTGCTTTTGCCGATCATGGGCGGCAGGCTGCTGATGACGCCCACCAACACCAGCGCAAGCAGTCCAGCCATGGCCAGCAAGGACCCTTGGAACCCCACCGATTGGAGCAGCAGCCCACCCAAGAAAAAGCCAAAACCCTTCATGGCGTTTTTGCTGCCGGTGAACCACGCCACCCATTTGAACAACTGACCGTTGCTTTGGCTTTTGGCCTCTGCTTGGGTGATCTTGATGGCCGATTTGCTCGCTGTTTTCGTCAGGTCTTTGGCCACACCACACACCCCTTGCGCCAGCACCACCCACGCCACAGACATCGCAGCCGTCCAGTTGGGGTCGAGCTGCGACAACAACACAAAGCCCACAATTTGGGTGACCAAACCCACGCACAGCATGCGCGCAATGCCAAACCGTGTGGCCAACCATCCCCCCACCAAATTGGCCAAAATACCCGCGGCTTCGTAGAGCAAAAACAAAAACGACAAGGTAAACGGGGAGTACCCCAGTTTGTAGAAATGCAGAAGCACCAGCATGCGCAGCGCCCCGTCTGTGAGCGTGAAGCCCCAGTACGCAGCCGTAACAATCATGTAGTTGCGCACAGCTGGCACCACCATGGGTGGCTTTGACATCTCAGACCCCGCGTTCTTGCATGTGGCAGGCCAGGTCGACCATGCGGCAGGCGTAGCCCATTTCGTTGTCGTACCAGGCGTAAATTTTGAGCAAGGTGCCATCGGTCACCATGGTCGAGAGGGCATCCACCACCGAGCTGCGTGTGTCTCGCGCGTAATCCACACTCACAAGTGGGCGTGTTTCATAGCCCAAGATGCCTGCCAAATCGCCCTGTGCGGCTTGCTCAAACAAAGCGTTGACTTCTTCGGCGGTGGTGGGGCGCTGCAACTCAAAAACGCAGTCGGTCAGCGAGGCATTCAACACCGGCGCACGCACCGCATGCCCATTGAGTTTGCCTTTGAGCTCTGGGTAAATCAGCGCAATGGCGGTGGCGCTACCGGTGGTGGTGGGCGCTAAGCTCATCATGGCACTGCGGGCGCGGCGCAGGTCTTTGTGCGGCGCATCCACCACCAAGTTGGTGTTGGTTGGGTCATGGATGGTGGTGATTTGGCCGTGCTTGATGCCCAGGTTTTCATGCACCACTTTGACCAAGGGTGCCAAGCAGTTGGTGGTGCAAGAGGCGGCGGTGACGATGCGATCTTTGGCCGGGTCGTACAGGTGGTGGTTGATGCCCAGCACGATGTTGAGAACACCACCAACCTTCACCGGGGCTGCCACAATCACGCGCTTGGCGCCGCGGTCCAGGTGGCCTTGCAGGGTCTCGGGTGTGAGGAACTTGCCAGTGCACTCCAGCACCACGTCCACGCCCATGTCGCCCCAGTTGATCTCGGCGGGTGTGCTGTGCGAGGTCATGCGCACGCGTTTGTCGTTGATCAACACCGCGTCTTCACCCTCGGCCCGAATGTTGGCTCGCCATTTGCCTTGAACCGAGTCAAAAGCCAGCAAATGCGCACAGGCCGCTGCACCGCCCTTGATTTCGTTGACGTGCACCACATCGAGCCGGTTGTTGAGCCGTGGATCGTCCTGCGGCCGCTCAGCTGCACCCATGGCCGCCCGCAAAGCCAAGCGACCAATACGCCCCATGCCGTTGATGCCAACTTTCATGTCAAACCCCCGCAAATAGATGAACAATCATTGAATTGTAGAAATTGATTGTGACGTTCTCATGACGTGCTGGTGGGTTTGCTGGGTCAGCCATACAAGCCCACTTGCTAGAATGCACCCAGTGTTCGAAGGCCCGAAAGGGCCTTTTTTCTTGTCGGTTTGCCTGGAAAGATTGCCTTGTTTAAAAACATCATCATGTACCGCATTGGCCCAGATTGGGCGCCTTCGCAAGCTGAGGTGGATGCTGGTTTGGACGCGCTGCGCTTTGTGCCTTGCGGCGCGCATGAAGAAAAGTCGGTGGGTTGGGTCGAGCCGCGCGGTGAGGCCCATGGGCCGCTGGTGGAGGTGGTGGGCTCACAACTCATCTTCAAGCTCAAGCTCGAGACCAAGGTGGTGCCTGGCGCTGTGGTCACGCGCAAAGCCAAAGAGCGCGCCGCGCACATCGAGGCCACCACGGGCCGCAAGCCCGGTAAAAAAGAAACCCGCGAGATCAAAGACGACATTCGCCTCTCGCTCATGCCCATGGCTTTTAGCAAAGAGGCCACGGTGTGGGTGTGGGTGGACGCGCAAGCTCGGCTGTTGGTGCTGGACGCCGGCAGCCAGGCCAAGGCCGATGAAGTGGTGACGCTGCTGGTCAAAAGCCTCCATGGTTTGAACCTCTCGCTCATCAACACCCAGGTTTCGCCCATGGCCGCCATGGCCGATTGGTTGCTCACACAAGAGGCGCCTGGTGGCTTCACGGTGGACCGCGATTGCGAGCTCAAAGCGGCGGATGAATCTAAATCGGTGGTGCGCTACGCCCGCCACGCCCTGGACACCGATGAGGTTAAGCAGCATGTACAAAACGGCAAGCTGCCCACCCGCCTGGCCCTGACATGGGCTGGCCGCGTGTCGTTCATGCTCACCGAAGGCATGCAGCTCAAAAAGCTCGATTTCTTAGACGTGGTGTTTGACGACAGCGGCAACAGCAACCCCAAAGACGAGGGCTTTGAGGCCGATGTGGCCATTGCCACCGGCGAGCTGCGCAAACTCTTGCCCGACCTCTTAGAAGCGTTGGGTGGCGAGCAGGCGCTGGCTTAAGGCCAACACGCGCATCAGCTCAGGGTCGCCAGCCCAGACCTTGGGTGGTGCCACCAGGCACTGCACCGCGCGCTGGCCGGTACTCGCAGCCTATCCAGCCTTGCCAGCCACAGGCGGCTGAGACCTCGTCGATCACCTCAAACAGGTAGGCGTGGTTAACCTCGCCCACATCGGGCTCATGGCGCATGGGCACGCCGGCTATTTGCAAATGTCCCACCCGTCCGCTAGAGAGGTACTGGCGCAGTTTGCTGGCCAAGTCGCCTTCCATGATCTGGCAGTGGTAGAGGTCCATTTGCACTTTAAGGTTGGGGGCGCCAATTTGGGTGACCACCTCATGCGCTTGGGCCTGGTGGTTCAAGAAAAAGCCAGGCATGTCGCGGGTGTTGATGGGCTCGATGAGCACGTCCACACCCATGGGTTGCGCCTGCGCTGCGGCCCAGGCTAAGTTGCCCAGGTAGGTGGCTTGCAAGGTGCTGCGCTGCTCACCCGCCGGTGCCAGGCCAGCCATCACATGCACACGTGGGCAAGCCAAGGCTTGTGCGTAGGCCAGGGCTTTGAGGAAACCTTCTTGAAACTCAGCCTCGCGCCCAGGCAAGCAAGCCAGGCCACGTTCGCCCGCGGCCCAGTCGCCCGGTGGGGCGTTGAACAGCACTTGCTGCAGGCCGCAGGCATCGAGCTGCTGGCGCAACACCGCAGCCTCAAACTCATAGGGAAAGAGGTATTCCACCGCCTTGAAGCCGTCTTGGGTGGCAGCGGCAAAACGGTCGAGAAACGGATGCTCGTTGTAGAGCATGCTCAAGTTGGCAGCAAATTGGGGCATGGTGAGGGCTTAAGTGAGTTACCAAACAGCACCGAAGTGCTGGCGCAGGTCGTCAAGTTGGGCGGGGCTCAAAGGCGTGGCGGTTTTGTGGCTCATCAGCCAGAGCTTGGCGGTTTCTTCAAGCTCTTCGAGCACGGCGCTGGCTTGCGCGGGGGAGCTGTGCCACACCACGGGGCCCAGGCGGTCGAGCATGACCGCGCGCAGGGGTTTGCTGTGCGCGTGGCCTTGGTGGATGGCTTGAGCCACCTGCCTGGCCACCTCAGGGTGCCCCGGGCGCTGGTAGGCGATCAGCGGCACGTGGCCCACCTTCATCACGTAGTAAGGCGTGATGGGCGGCACGATGTCTTGTGGCTGCCAAACCCCTTGCAGGGTGAGCGACACCAGGTGGGTGGCGTGGGTGTGGATGATGCAGCGCGCATGGGGCTCTGCCTCGTAAATGGCCTGGTGCAAGGCCAGTGTTTTTGACGCAGGCGCGCCACTGAGCTGCATGCCATGGGCCACATGCGCCAGGTCTGCGGCTTGCAGCGTGCCCAGGCAGGCATCGGTGGGGGTGATCAAAAAGCTGCCGTCGTCCAACTTCAGGCTGATGTTGCCCGCGCTGGCGTGCACGTAACCGCGCGCGTACAGCGAGGCTCCGGTGGTGCACATGGCCAAGCGCTGCGGGAGGGTGTCTTCAAAGCTCAGTGACATGGTTCAAGCCTCGAGCATGGCAAACGCTTTTTCAAAGAAATCAACGCTGCCAAAGTTGCCAGATTTAAGCGCCACATGCACCGCGCGCCCAGGGGCTGCGGGGCTGTGTACACTGGTCCAGGGCACACCAGGGTCAATTTGTGGGCCGATGGTCATGCGCGCCACGCCCAGGGCTTGCACCACCGCGCCAGAGGTTTCCCCGCCAGCCACCAGGAGCTGGCCCACGCCAAGTTGCACCAGGCCCAGGGCCATGGCAGACAGGGCGTGTTCCACCAACTCGCCGGCATGTTGTGCGCCGAGTTGGGCTTGAATGGCCTTAACTGCATCTGCATTGGCTGTGGCGTAAAGCAGCACAGGGCCATTGGCCAACAGGGGCTTGGCCCACGCCAAGGCCTGCGCCACCACATCTTGCCCAGCTGCCAGGGCCAAGGGGTCGATGGCCAGGGCAGGGCGGCCGCTTACCACCCAGTGCGCCACTTGGGCGTTGGTGGCTTGCGAGCAGCTGCCCGACACCACGGCGCGCCAACCCGAAGCGGGCACGAGTTGGCTGGCTTGTTGGTCCGCGACCAATTGGCCAGCCCAGTTTTGCGCAAGGCCAATGGCCACGCCCGAGCCGGCTGTGACCAGTGGCATGCCCTGCAGGGCCTGGCCCATGTGCATGAGGTCTTGGTTGCTGATGGCGTCCACCACCGCCACGCCCACGCCTTGCGCTTGCAATTGTGCAAAGGCGTCCCGAATGGCTTGTGGCCCCTGGGCCACAGTGCTGTGTTGCACCAAGCCCACGCGACGCTGGGTTTGCGCTTGCATCACACGCACCAGGTTGGCGTCGTGCATGGGGGTGAGCGGGTGGTGTGCCATGCCGCTGTCTGACAAAAGCACATCGCCCACAAACAAATGCCCTTTGAAAACGGTGCGCTGGTTCTGCGGGAACGCCGGGCACACGATGGTGAACCCTTGGCCTGGGCCGTGGATGGCATCGAGCAAAGCGTCTGTCACTGGGCCTATGTTGCCCTGCGGCGTGCTATCAAAAGTAGAGCAATACTTGAAGTAAATCTGCTGCACACCCTGCGATTTGAGCCATGAATAGGCTCGCAGCGACTGCGCCACAGCCTCTTGGGGGGCGATGGTGCGAGATTTGAGTGCCACCACCACCGCATCGGCATCCACAGCTGCGCTGTCTTGCGGCACGCCGTTGATTTGCACCGTGCGCATGCCGCTGCGCACCAGGTTGTTGGCCAGGTCGGTGGCGCCGGTGAAGTCGTCGGCAATGCAGCCTAGCAGGCAAGTGCTCATGGTTGTGTTTTGGCTTCGGGCAGCGTGATGCCCGGAAAAATCTTGATCACCGCGGCATCGTCTTCACGCCCAAAGCCTGCTGTGGAGGCTTGCATGAACATTTGGTGCGCTGTGGCTGAAAGAGGCAGGGGGAACTTGGTGGCCCGCGCGGTGTCGAGCACCAGCCCGAGGTCTTTGACAAAAATATCCACCGCAGACAAAGGCGTGTAGTCGCCGCTGAGCACATGGGCCATGCGGTTTTCAAACATCCAGCTGTTGCCTGCGCTGTGGGTGATGACCTCGTACAGGTCATCGGCGTTAACGCCCTCACGCAAGCCCAGGGCCATGGCCTCGGCAGCCGCGGCAATGTGCACGCCTGCGAGCAACTGGTTGATGATTTTGACCTTGCTGCCATTGCCCGCACAGTTGCCAAGTTGGTAGACCTTGGCGGCCATGGCTTGGAGCACGCCACCGGCCTTGGCGTAAGCCGCCTCGGAGCCGGCGGTCATCATTGTCATTTGGCCGCTGGCGGCTTTGGCTGCGCCCCCTGAGATGGGCGCATCTAGGTAGAGCAAACCCATGGCGGCGAGCTTTTGCTCCATGGCAACCGACCAATTGGGGTCCACGGTGGAGCACATCACAAAGAGGCTGCCGGGCTTCATGGCCGCTGCAGCGCCATGCTCGCCAAACAACACGGCCTCGGTTTGATCCGCATTAACCACCACACTGATGACGATGTCGCACCCAGCGGCCAACTCAGCTGGTGTGGCGCAAGCGGTGCCGCCATCTTTGGCAAAGTCTTGCGCAGCTTGTTGCCGCACGTCGCACACCCGCACCTGGTGCCCAGCGCGGCGCAAAGAACCGGCCATGCCCAGGCCCATGGCGCCCAA
Source organism: Hylemonella sp. UBA6679 (assembly GCA_002454975.1). Classification (GTDB taxonomy): domain Bacteria; phylum Pseudomonadota; class Gammaproteobacteria; order Burkholderiales; family Burkholderiaceae_C; genus Hylemonella. The sequence goes on along the minus strand of DKJZ01000091.1, from coordinate 13,780 downwards.
GCCAATCAGGCCCACTTGGGGGGTGTGGCCTTGCGCCTGAGCGGGTGTGTCTTGGGGGGAGGATGTGTTCATATGGTTGAAGGAAATGTCGAGGGAAATGCCGTATGGGGCTGGCAGGGCTGTGAGAGCCGATGCCAGAACATCATAAGCGGGCCTTATCAGGGGGAATTTGAGGTTTTTACGTAACAAAACCTCGATGAAAAGCTGGATTTCCAGTCATTTTTTGAAAGTGCCAGCACCGAGTTTGTGCGCCAATGTCACGGTGTGTTTGAACCTGAGGAGCACCTCGCCCGCGGCGCGGTGCTTGATGCATGACATTTGATCCTTCAACCCTGGCGTTTGACCAGGCCGACCTGCTCCAGCAATTGCAGTCCATGGATGACCCGGCGCTCGACCAGGTCAGCTTTGGGGTGATTGGTTTTGACCTGCAAGGCGTGGTGCGCCGCTACGGCGCTGCCGAGTCGCGCATGGCCGGCTTGGGCCGGCACCAAACCGTGGGCTTGCCACTGTTTGCGGTGGTGGCTCAGTGCATGAACAATTTTTTGGTGGCGCAGCGTTTTGACGACTGTCAAGCTGCCTCTGTGGCCTTGGACGAAACCGTGGATTACGTACTCACCTTGCGCATGAAGCCGGTGCGCGTGAAACTGCGCCTGCTCTACGCGCCTGAGCTGGCCATGCGCTACGTGTGCATTTTGCGTCTGGCCTGAACATGTCAGCCGCTTACACCCCTGAGGTGCCCACCAGCGAGGCACTGGAAGAACTGGTGCGCGAGCACCAAGCTTTGTTGGCGTTTGTCAACGCAGCGCCAGTGGGCGTGGTGCAAATCACGCGCAATGGCGATGTGGACATGATCAACGCCTTCAGCGCCATGATGCTCATGCCCCTGAGCCGCAACGGCATGCTCAGCAACCTGTTTGAGGTGCTCGACCCGGTGTTGCCGGCTTTGCGTGCGCACATTGAAGCCTTTGGCCCGGCGCACGGTTTGGTGTGCGACAACTTGCGGCTAGATTTAAATGCCCACTGCGAGCCCTTGAAGGTGGCTGCCTTGCGTGTCATTCGCATGGACACCGAGCGGGTGATGGTGGTCATCACCGATGTGACCGACCAGGTGCTGGCTGAGCAAGCCACCCTGCGAGCCCAAGAGGCGCAGCACACCATGCAGCAACTCGACGCTGAAAACCAGCGTTTGCTGGAGGTCAGCCGCCTTAAAACCCAGTTTGTAGGCAACCTCAGCCACGAGTTGCGCACGCCGCTGACCAGCATTTTGGGTTACGCAGATTTGCTGGCCAGCGGGCGCTTGTCGGCGGACACGCCGCGCTTCAAAGAGGGTTTGTCGCTCATCGGCAAGCAGGGGCGTTTGCTTTTGCAACTCATCAACGACTTGCTCGACATGTCGGCCATGCAGTCTGACAAGTTCGATTTTCATCCGTCGGCGTGTGACGTGGGTGTGCTCACCCGTGAGGTGGTTGAGGTATTGCAAGGCAATGCGCAGCAGCAGGGCGTGGAGGTGTCGGTGCATTTGGCGCCAGACCTTGATGCGCTGTGGCTCGATGGGCGCAGGTTCAAGCAGGTGATGTACAACCTTGTGTCCAATGCCATCAAATTCACGCCCCAAGGTGGGCAAGTGAACGTGCGCGTGCAGCCGGAGGGGCCGCATTTGCAAGTGCAGGTGCAAGACACCGGCATAGGCATTGCGCCCGAGCACCTTGGTGGTTTGTTTGTGGATTTTCATCAGATTGATGGCAGCCACACCCGACCCTTTGAGGGCACAGGCCTAGGCCTGGCCTTGACCCGCCGTTTGGTGCAGGCGCAGGGCGGCGAGGTGGGGGTGCACAGCACGCCCGGGCAGGGCTCAGAGTTTTGGGTCAAGTTGCCGCTGTCGCGTGTGCCGGCATAAAAATTCAATCGCCAAGCCCCTTGACAGATGTCATGTTGGGTTAGAGTTGAAGGCTATTGCCGCCTGATTTTGGGAGGCTAAAGCTATTGGCCTGATGTCTGCCCCTTTCACACCTAAGCGCCGGCTGTATACACAGCTCATGCGTTGCATGCTGGGCTTGGGGCTGGGTGGCTTGCTGTGCCTGGGTGTGTGGACGACCTCTTTTGGCGCGGCTAATTTTGACAAGCTGCTCAGCACCTCACTTGCGCGCTGGGGCAACCGCATGGCTGTGCAAGTGGGGCAGTGGCGCAGCATGATTCAAAACGCCCCACCGGCCAACGACCTGGAGCAGGTCAACCGGGTGAACAGCTATTTCAACCGGCTCATGCGCTTTGGCGAAGACACCGAGGTGTGGGGGCAAACCGATTACTGGGCCACGCCCATGGAGTCTTTGTGGCGTGAGGCGGGTGACTGCGAAGACTTTGCCATTGCCAAGTACTTCACGCTGCTGCAAACCGGCGTCAGCCCCGATAAGTTGCGGCTGATTTATGTGCGCGCCAAGCTCAGCGCCTTGCAAGACGCCATCCCGCACATGGTGCTGGCTTATTACCCACAGCCCAACGCGGAGCCGCTGATTTTGGACAACTTGGTCAACGAGATTCAGCCTGCATCGCGCCGCAGCGACCTCACACCCGTTTTCAGCTTCAACAGCCAGGGCGTTTTTAACGGCTCGGCCGGCACAAGTGTGCTGGTCAGCGGCGGCACCGGGCGATATTCCAAATGGGAAGACCTGTTGCGGCGCGCCCGCGCCGAGGGCTTCGAGTGACACAGACGAGGACAACGATGTTCAATTTCTCCAAGATGACCATGCTGCGCCAGCTTCGGTTGGCCATTGTTTTGAGCATGATGCTCGCGCTCAGTGGCGCCTTGCTGGCCTCTTTGTTGAGCGCCCGGGGCTACCTGGAGTCGCAGCTGAGCATCAAAAACACCGACAACGCCAACGCCTTGGCCCTGTCCATGAGCCAGAACAACCCCGATGAGGTGATGGTTGAACTTTTGGTGGCTTCGCTGTTTGATGGTGGGCATTACGAGTTGGTACGCATCACCGACCCGCAGGGCAAGCCCATTGCCCAGCGCGCAGATACCGCGCACGCGCATGATGCACCGGCGTGGTTTGCCCGTTTGCTGCCCATAGAGGCGCAGCCTGGCGTGGCACAAATCAACAAGGGCTGGCAGCAGTTTGGCCAAATCACGGTGGTGAGCCACAGCCGCTTTGCCTATGGCGCTTTGTGGCGCAGCGCCACACAAATGACCTTGGCTTTGTTGCTGGCTGGTCTTGTGGGGGTGGTGCTGGGCTCGCGGGTGCTCAAGCGGCTGAGTGGGCCGCTCAAGGTGGTGACCTCGCAGGCCCACGCCATCAGCGAGCGGCGTTTTGTCACCTCTGAGGTGCCGCGCGTGCCTGAGCTGCAACAACTCGCCAGCGCCATGAACACCATGGTCAACAAAATCAACCAAATTTTTGAAGACCAGTCGCGCGACCTCGACAAGCTTCAAGTGCAGGCCAACACCGACGCCGCCACAGGCCTGGCCAACCGTTCTTTTTTCATGGGGCACCTGCGCACGGCTACAGACTCTGCCGATGCGACGGGGGGGAGCTTGGTCATTGGGCGTTTGGCCCACTTACACGACATCAACGCACGCTTAGGACGAGAGGCCGCAGATGCCTTGATTCATGACTTTGCAAGCGCATTTCAACACTACGCGCAGCGCCATGATTTGGCCTTGACGGGGCGTCTCTCGGGTGCAGACTTTGCCGTGCTTATCCCTTCTAAGTCTGTTGCGCAAGAAGAGTTGTCTGCTTTCTATCGGTCGGTGCTGGCCTCGGTTGCGCCCTTGCTTGCGGGGGTGACCTCAACCTGGCTGGTGGGTGCGGTCTTTAAGCCAGGGACGTCTAAAGAAAGCTTGCTCTCGCAGCTTGAGAAAGCCATGGCTGAACTCGAGATCCAAGACAACAACAACTGCTGCTGGATCGATGCTTCGCAAGCCCAGGCAGACGAGAACCCCTTGCCACTCAACACCCAGCAATGGCAGCAAGTGTTTGACGATGCGCTGTCTCAGAGCCGCTTGCAGTTGGCGGGTTTTGCAGTCACCAACTTCAAAGGCGGCTTGCTGCACCAAGAGTGTTCGATGCGTTTGCGCATGCAAGCAGATGGTAAATGGCTGTCTGCAGGTGAGTTTTGGCCCATGGTGGAGCGCTTGCGCTACACCGCCCGCTTTGACCTTGCAGGCGTTCGCCTGGGGCTTGCCAAGCTCTCTGCAGAGCCAGATTTACCTGGCGTGGCGGTGAACCTCTCGGGCAACTCTTTGATGCAAAGCGATTTCCTGCCGGATTTGCTCAGTGTGGTGCAGGCCCACCCCCAGGCGCACAGGCTGTGGCTGGAGGTGAGTGAGGCTACAGCCTTCGCTCAGTTTGCGGCTGTGGCCAAACTGGTCGCTACCCTCAAAACCACCCGCTGTAAGCTGGGCATAGAGCATTTTTCAAAGCATGTGGGGCAGCTGGGCCAGTTGCACCAATTGGGGCTGGATTACCTCAAGCTTGATGCCAGCCTGGTGCAGCAACTGGAAAGCAATGTGGGCAACCAGACCCTGCTCAAGGGTGTGCTTTGGGTTGCTCGGAACATGGACATCATGCTGGTGGCAGAAGGCGTGCGCAGCCAAGAAGAGCTGCAGACCCTTAAAGACCTGGGTTTTGATGGTGCAACTGGCCCCGTTGTGCGATGAGTCGGGTTGGGTATCAACTTTTTGATAAAAAAGCCGAAAAACACGAAATGTCGTCTGTGATCGAGTTTCCCAACATCAAGCTGGTGGTGATCACCAACCAGTCCATGCTAAGCGCCAGCTTGGTGGTTTTTTTATCCAGGTATTTCACGGTCATCAGTGCAGAAGAGGACATTGGTCGGTCGCAGCAAAAAATTGATGAGACCAAGCCGCAGCACATCATTTACTGCTTGGATGCCAAATCCGAAAAAGCACAAAAAAACCTCATTGAGCTTTTGAATGCGGGGTACTTGAACACCTCTATTTTTGCTGTGGATTTGTCATCGGAAATTCAAGACAAGCTGGTGATGCACGGCGTTAAGGGTGTGCTTGATGGTGCCATGAAGCCCGAGCACATGGTCAAAGCGGTACGTCGCTTGTGTGATGGCGAAATTTGGTTAGATCGAAAGTCCACCACCCGGCTGATCAAAATGCTGCCGCAAGTGCATCAGCACTTCAACACCAGCCGCGATGTCAACATGATCAAGGCGCTCTCCACCCGTGAATTCGAAATATTGAAGGTCTGCAGCCAGATGCTGGGGGCAACCAACAAAGAAATTGCCAAGAGGCTGTACATCAACGAAAACTCTTTGCGTAACTACCTTTCTTCAATTTACAACGCCTTGATGTTGAAAAACCGGCATGAATTGTTTTTGTTTTTGATGAGGAATAAAGATCAATTTGATGGAAAAGCTCCGGGAGGGCAGTAAATAAAAATATATTTTCTGTTTTCGATCAAAATATCATTTTTATCGAAAATTGACGGTTGTACTTAATTTTGGTCCTGGGATATGACATAAATTTTATGGAAATATCCTTATTTGTCTGACCGTTCGATCGCAAGCGCTGATAAATTTATCGATTAATGAGGCTGCTTTTGAAGTGGTCTGTTGTCGGTATCAGTTGCATAGCGAGGGGGTCAGCATGTTGGGCAGGCTGCTAGGTTGGGGTGTGGCGGACGATGCCACCCGTATGAATCCGTTGAGTTCGGTCTTGCAAGAATGCAAACAGGCATTCTGGCTGGCCGCTGTGCTCACGGCTGTGGTTGAAATTTTGTCGATTGCTCCCGTGCTTTACATGATGAACATGTACGACCGGGTGCTCGTGAGCCGCAGTGAGGTGACCTTGGTGTCGCTTACCGTGTTGATCATGGGCATGTACGGCTTTTGGTCGGCACTGGAGTGGTTGCGCACCCGTTTGCTGGTACGCATTTCCATGCGGCTTGATTGGGACTTGGCCGCTGCTACCTTTGATGCGGCCTTTCGTCGCCAAGTGGGCCGCAAAAAAATTGATGTGCACCAAATGTTGGGCGACTTGTTGTTGGTGCGTCAGTTTTTGACTGGGCAATCTATTTTGGCGCTGATGAGTGCACCCTTCGCAGTGTTGTTCATTGTGATTGCCGCGTTTTTTCATGTGTACTTGGCCTTGTTTGTGCTGGTGGCAGCTGGCTTGTTGGTGATGGCCAGCGTGCTGACTCAGCGGGTCACCACACCCGTCTTGCGACAAGCTAACGACGCTAAAGCTGAGGCCAACCGCTTGGCCGCACAGTCTTTGCAGGTGTCTGAAACAGCATTGGCTCTGGGCATGCAGCAAGCGGTGCGTAAGCGCTGGTACCAAAAACACCAAGGCTTCTTGGGCTTGCAGGCACATGCCAGTGAAGCCGCCGGCACCATGGGTGGTTTGTCTGGCTTTTTGCAAAAGGCGTTTCCTTCTTTGCAACTGGCCTTAGGTGTGATGCTGGCCATTGAGGGCTTGATCACCGCAGGTATGGTGATTGCCTCAACAGTGTTGATCTCAAAGGCCTTGGCCCCCATCCAAAAACTGCTGATGACCTGGCCCGAGATGGTCAGTGCACGCCAGTCGTTCGAGCGCTTGGAGACCATGCTGCGTGAAGACGAGGTGCACCAAGACCGCGTGACCTTGCCCGCACCTACCGGCGACTTGGTGGTGGACCGACTGGTGGGTATTCCACCTGGTATGCAAAAGCCTGTGATTGAGGGCATCAGCGTAAACATGACCCCCGGCGAGGTCACCGCCATCATTGGCCCCAGTGCTTCGGGCAAGTCGTCTTTGGTCCGCTTGCTGGTGGGTATTTGGAAGCCAGCCAGTGGCACGGTTCGTTTGGATGGCGCCAATGTGTTTGACTGGATGCGCAGCGACCTGGGTAAACACATAGGCTATGTGCCGCAAGAGGTGGCTTTTTTTGAGGGCACGGTAGCCGACAACATTGCCCGTATGGGTGATGTCGACGACAACAAGGTGATTGCAGCAGCACAAATGGCCGGCATGCACGAGACGATTCTTGCTTTCCCCAATGGTTACGAAACGCCTATGGGCGAGACCGGGCACGTGCTCACAGGCGGGCAAAAGCAGCGCTTGGCGATTGCCCGGGCGGTGTATGGCGAACCTAAGTTTGTGGTGATGGATGAACCCAACGCCGCCCTGGACGAGGCCAGCGAGCGCTCCTTGGTAGAGATGATCAAAACCTTGAAGACCAAAGGTTCCACCATCTTGTTCACCACCCATCGCCCACAGTTGCTTGCAGCGGCCGACAACGTGCTGGTGCTGACGCAAGGGCGCCAAGCAGGCTATGGCCCCGTGAAGACCATGCTCGAAGCCGCCAAGATGAAAGTGCAGGCCGAAACCGCCGCACGCACACAACCCAATATGACGGTGGCTGTATGACACAAGCGCAAGTGACCAAACCCGGGTGGACGAGTATCTTCAACCCTTACGACCCCAGCAAGCTCGAGCGCGATGGCCTGCGCGCCATCAAGCTTGAAGAGTCAGCCAGCAAAAAGACCCTGACCTGGATGGTGATGGTGGCGTTTGTGCTGTTCATGGGCTGGGCTTTTTATGCGCCCTTAGACGCGGGCGTGAGCGTGAACGGCACCGTGATTGTCAAAGGCAACCGCAAAGCTGTGCAACATCCTGCAGGCGGCGTGGTGATTGAGCTGATGGTCAAAGAAGGCGATGTGGTGAAAGAGGGTGATGTGCTGCTCAAAATCAGCCCGCTTAACAGCGAAGCGAACCTGACAGGGGCAGAAATCGACTACATCAATTCTTTAGCCACCGAATCCCGTTTGGCTGCAGAGCGCATGGGCTTGGGCCGTATCCAATGGCACGAAGAGTTAAGTGGCTTTGGTGATGACCCACGCGTCACAGAGGCCAAAGCCTTGCAGGTGAAATTGTTTGAATCTAAGCGCAGTGAGTACCTAGATCAGCAGCGCATTTACCAAGAGCAATTGCTGGGCTTGGGTGCGCAGCTGCGTGAGTTACAAACCGTGGTGAAGTTGCGCAAAGAGCAGCTTGAGGTGATGGGCGAAGAGTCGCGTAACAACCGCGATTTGGCAGCACAGGGCTTTATTCCCAAAGCCAAAGCCAATGAGGTGGAGCGCACACGTTCAGACATGCTTTCAAATTTGTCGAACGTGGCCTCTGAGATCGCCAAAACCCAGGCCTCCATTTCGTCAACGCGATTGCAGGCCACACAGCACCAAGCCACCTTCAGAAAAGAGGCCGATGCCCAGCTGGCCGAGGTGCAAAAGAACCGCAAGTCTGTCAAAGGCAAGGTGGATGCGTTTCAGTTTGACCGCAGCCTGAGTGAAATCAAGTCGCCAGCCAATGGTGCGGTGGTGGGTCTCAAGGCCAACACGGTGGGGGGTGTGATTCAAAGCGGGCAGGTGCTGATGGAAATTGTGCCCAAAGACGGCAGCCTGGTGGTTGAAGCGCAGGTGCCGCCTCAGTTCATCGACAAGGTCTCGGTGGGCATGTTGTCTGATTTGCGTTTCAGTGCTTTTAACGTGGTGACCACGCCTGTGGTGCCAGGGCAGGTCAGCATGGTGGGCGCAGACAAACTCATTGGTACGCCGCCCCTGCAAGCGCCTGAGTACTACATAGCGCAGATTGAAACCACGCAAGAAGGCTTGAAGCTGCTCGATGGCAAGACCGTGCAGCCAGGCATGCCTGTCGAGGTGATCATTAAAAACGGTGAGCGCAGCTTCATGAGCTATTTGGTTAAACCCATCACCGACCGCTTTGCGCGTTCTTTCAAGGAGATTTAAGTTGAACTTGTCGTTAACTCTTGGGGCAAGGTGGTGTGCGTTGGCACTGTTGGCGACGGCGGGTGCCAGCTACGCCGGGCCCTTGACCCATGCCTTGAAGCAGGCACGTCAGTTTGACCCAACGTTTCAGGCAGCGAAGGCCGAGCGTGAGGCTCGCATGATCGATTCGCAAGTGACCTCTGTGGCGTATTACCCGCAGTTTCAGGGCACTTACACCAAGCTAGAGGTGGAAACCAGCACGAGGCAAACCTATGGTTTAACGCAGCCCTTGATCGATGCTGCCAAATACGCCACGCTGCAAGAAACAGAGCCACGTGCTTTGTTTGCCACTGCTAATTTTCAGATGCGTGAGCAAGATCTTGGTCAGCGCTTGCTGGCCGCTGTGGTGGAGTTACTCAAGCAAAGTGAAAGTTTGCGCCTGAATCAATCGAAAATTGAAGCATTGCAGGGGCAGGCAACCTCAGCCAAAAAGTCATTTGAGTTGGGGCAGGGCACCATCACAGATCTGCGTGATGCCCAAGTGCGCTTGGATCAAGCGCGAGCCGACAGCTTGATGCTCGAAGCCTTGATAGGCGCTGCACAGCGCCAAATTTCAGCCATCACGGGCTCAAGTGCTACTTTGCAAATCCGTGTGCCGCAATCTGCAAGGGCAGTCTCGGTGATGCCTGTCGAGACCTACCTTGCACAAGGTGTGAAAGCCAATCCGCAGGTGCTCGCTGCCCAGCAGAACGAAAAAATCGCCAAAATCAACATCACCCGTGCCGACGGTGCCATGTTGCCGGTGGTCAATGCCGTGTACACCACCACGAGCAACAGCTTGGCTTCGAGCAATTACTTTGGTCTGTCGGTCAGCTTACCCCTGCAGGCAGCCAGTTTTTACCAAATGCGTGGTGCTGCAGCTAACGCATTGAAAAGCCAGGAAGACGTGCGCGACATCGAAGCCAAAACACGCATTGAAATCCAGCGCTTGTGGGCCATGGTCAATGCCGGGCTCAAAGAGTTGCCCATTCGTTTGTCAGCCATCGATTCTGCCCAGCTCAGTGTGGACGCCAACGAGAAAAGCTTCAAAGGCGGGGTACGTACCCAGATCGACGTTCTCAACAGCATTCAAACCTTGTTTCAAGTACAACAAGACTATGTCACTGCTGTGCTGTCTCTGGCAGACAACTATTTGAATCTTTTGTTGCAAGCTGCTACCCCTTTGGACGAGGCGGTAGCCCTGGTAGAGCAAGCTTTGCTGCCACCAACGAGCACAAGCAATCCGTAGATTTTTTCCTGTGCTGTTTTGATCCTCCCGACGTGAGTCTGCGGAGGATTTTTTTTGCCTGCTCCATGGCTTTGAGGCAGGTTGACAGATCGATTTGCACACTTCTTAAGCAACGTGGGAAGCCCTGGGTTTAGGTTTTGTGGTTTTCCATCGAAAAAGTGACATTTGTCTGTTTTTTTTCAGTATGTCTGTCATGACCGGTTTTGCTGCTTCCACTTAAATTTGGCTTATTACTTGTTTTTAGGACATGAAATGAGACTCAAAATATCCAATCGAAACAGCAATTTACGTGGCATAGCTTCTAAACTGGGTGAGACAACAGCCATCTCGCGAGCAGGGGCAATGTTTCTGCTTGCCATGGCACATGAAGCTGCCAAGGCCAAGACTTTTGAGGCTCTGAATGATGTCCAGCAGCTGTTGGTGACAGGCCGAAAAGTCAGTTTAGCTGCACCAAATGAAGATGCTTTGGCGCTTCAATCAGGTTTTGAAGATTTGCTGGCTGCCTGGGCGCCCCTTGAGCAAGCCGCAGAACAAACCTTGGATGAAGCTTTTGAGGCGATGAGCCGCATGGGCCAAGAAGGCGAGGCCGTGGTGCTGGCGCAAAACAGCTGGACCACCAACCGCGCCCCAGTGTCAGACGCCGGTGTGGATTACATCGACCACAGTTACGTAGCGCCCGACACCTCAAAAGCTGCAGCCTCAGAAACCACCGCAGCGGCCGTGACAGAGCCCGCTGCCAGCAGCGTGGCCCCCGTGGTGGTGGAGGCCGAGCCTGTGGCCGCCGCCGTTGCAGAGAGCGATTCAGCGTTCTTGATTTTTGAGCGTACCTTACCTACAGACCTTAACGTTTTGCCAGCTACAGCTGCAGGCCCCTTGATCGCTGCCGCAGGCCTGGGCCCGTTGGGCGCTGTTGCTGCTGGGGTTGGAGCTTTGGCATTGGCTGGGGGTGGTGGGGGTGGCGGCAGTGGGCCCGGCGGTGCCGGTGTCGGCTCTACGGTAGCACCAGTCAATAATGTGGCCGTTTTGACCAGCGAGCCAGGCAAAGACAGCGGTTCAGTGACGGATACCAACCGTATGGCAAGCGGTAAATTCACGGTGCAGGACGCTGATGCCGGTCAAGCCAAAATGCAATCCCAAACAAGTCAGCAGGGCGTTTACGGCACTTTCAATTTGCTTGAAGATGGCACTTGGAGTTACACCCTTGACCCGACTCGCGCCGCTTACAAAGCGCTGCCCAAAGACGTCTCTGCGGCTGAGAAATTCACCGTCAAGAGCCTAGATGACTCAGCGCAAAAGATGGTTACGGTTAATGTTATTGGTATCAACGACACCCCCGTTATTACCAGCCAAACACAAACTGGTTCTGTAAAAGAAGATCAAACCCTCATTGCTTCTGGGCAAGTGACAGCAACTGACATCGATTCGGGTGCTGTTTTGACCTACTCCGGTGGCGGCACTGGAACATACGGAAGCCTTGTCGTTGCAGCTGATGGTCAATGGACCTACACCCTGAACAATGCATCCGTACAGTCGTTCGGGGCAACAACGGCGCGCTCAGAGTCTTTTGTTGTTACAGCAACAGATGTCTACGGTGCTAATGTCGCTCAGAATGTGATGATCAATATCGCGGGCCAAAATGATGCGGCTGTGATAACAGGGAGCGCCGAATCCAGCGTCAAAGAAACCAATGCAGCATTAGTTATTCAAGGCAGCTTCAAGGCGGTCGATATTGACGCGCAAGAGTCTGGCTTTCGAGCGGAAACATTTAATGGAACACATGGCTCGTTGTCTATAACAGCTGATGGCGCATGGACTTACACAGCCAAGGAGTCCATGGATAGCTTGAATAAAACACAGTCGGTATCTGATGCTTTCCAAGTTCAAACCATAGACGGTACTTTGCAGCCCCTGAAAGTAATCATCGAAGGCACCAATGATCACCCCACGGTTGCAGCGCCTATAACTTTGAGAGTGAACGAGGGCGATTCTTCTAGCCCATTTAATCTTTTGGATGGAGCTTTCGATATTGACAGTGGCGATTTGGCGCAGCTCAAGGTGGTTGAGGGCAGCGTGAGCTACAAAGTAGATGGCGGCCCAGCGAGCACAATCGCACCATTGGGTGTGAGTTTGTCCGGTAACGTGTTAACGGTGAATCCATCAGACGCGACGTTTGACTCCTTGGGAAAAGATGCTAGCAAGAGCATTGAGCTGACTTACAACATTCAAGACCCATCCTCAGCAGCTGTGGTTGGTCAAAAGGCGACGGTGGTCATTAACGGCATGAATGATTTGCCTAAAATCAGCGGTTTGATGCCTGGTTCACGCACAATCACTGAACCAGCTCCCGATACAAGCAGTCCTGCAACCCATGTTTTGAACGGCACCTTCAAAATCGCCGATGTTGATACACCTCTTGACAAATTAATCATTACTCCTGGAAGCACTTCGAGGCCTTACGGTAGTTTTACGTTTGAAAATCCCAATGACGGTTTGGTGGCTTGGCAGTACAGCATCAGCGACACAGTGTTGCGTGGTTTGAATGCAAAAGAGCAAATTCCTGTAGAGATGCCGTTCACTGTTAGCGATGGTGTTGGCAGCATCACCTCTAGCGTTGATGTTTTGCTGCTTGGTATACACACAGCGACTATCCAGCCATAAAGTGAAAAACTTTTCTGTCCTCTTCGTCTGCATGGGCAACATCTGCCGCAGCCCCACGGCCCATGGCGTGTTCAGGCACAAAGTGGCGCAGGCGGGGTTGGCGGAGGTGGTGCGTGTTGATTCAGCCGGCACGCACAATTACCACCCCGGCAGCCCACCTGATGAACGCAGCGTTGGCCACGCGCTTAATCGTGGTTATGACTTCCAAGATTTGCGTGCACGCCAAATCACCGACCTGGACTTTGACGCGCACGATCTGATCCTTGCCATGGATTGGGACAACCTTTCTCTTGTACAAAACCAGTGCCCCCCGCACCATCAGCGCAAGGTCAAGCGCTTCACCGAGTTTTGCCTCGAGCTCAACGCGCAGGAAGTGCCCGACCCTTACTACGGCGGTGCTCAAGGTTTCGAGCATGTGCTTGACCTGATTGAAGATGCCAGCAACGGCTTGCTCAAGCACGTGCAGTCGCGCTTGAGCCTGACCACCAAGCACTGAGCCGTCAGTTCTTATTCCAAACTGATGTTCTTGCGTGCCACCAGCTTGCCGTACACCTTGCCTTTGAGGTCGGCGTTCTTGCGGATGTCCTCGGCTGACCAGGTGATGGCTTCAAACGCGAAGGTGTTGTAGCGCGCCTTAACTTCGGGGTCGGCCAGCATTTTCAAAACGTCCGCGTGGATTTTTTCTTGCACCTCTTTGGCAATGCCTTTGGGGGCAAGCAGGCTCACAAAACTGTTGATCTCCAGGCCTGCTGGGCCGCCAGCCTCGCCCATGGTGGGCACTTCGGGCATTTGCGGCAAGCGCTTGGCCGCAGCCACGGCGATGTAGCGTAACTTGCCAGCCTTGTAGACGCCTGCGCTTGAAGGGATCGACGCAAAGCTCCACTGCACATCACCCGCACCCACTGAGGTGAACAGCTGCGAGACTTCACGAAAACCCACGTGCGTCATTTCAACGCCAGAGAGCAACTCGATTTCCTCGCCACCCAGGTGCCCTGGGCTGCCTACGCCCCAAGAGCCATAGCTCACTTTGTTGGGCTCAACTTTGGCGGCTGCGAGCAGGTCTTTCATGTTTTTCCAGGCCCCGATGGCCACCCCAAA
>DKJZ01000092.1 GCA_002454975.1 Hylemonella sp. UBA6679 | reverse complement strand
GATTTTTCAACGGCCTGCTAAAGTATCAATTCGTCCTTTTTATCACTGGAGACCTTTCATGACAGAAAAAGTTATTGCCCGCCGTCGCAGTTTGCTCAAAGGCGCTGCTGTTGCTGCTGGCGCTATGGCCGCCCCCATGGTGGCGACTGCGCAAACCGCAACCACCTTGCGCTTCCAGAGCACATGGCCTTCCAAGGACATCTTCCACGAGTACGCCAACGACTTCGCCAAGCGCGTCAACGACATGGCTTCGGGCAAGCTGAAAATTGAAGTGCTGCCAGCTGGCTCCGTGGTTCCTGCTTTCCAGCTGCTCGAAGCTGTGAACAAGGGCACCTTGGACGGTGGTCACGGCGTGGCTGCTTACCACTACGGCAAAAACTCTGCTTTGGCCTTGTGGGGCTCCGGTCCTTCCTTCGGTATGGACCCCAACATGCTGTTGGCTTGGCACAACTACGGCGGCGGTAAAGAGCTGCTGGCCGAAATTTACAAATCCATCAACGTGGACGTGGTGTCTTACCTCTACGGCCCCATGCCCACACAGCCCTTTGGCTGGTTCAAAAAGCCAATCGCCAAGCTCGAAGACCTCAAAGGCATCAAGTTCCGTACCGTGGGCTTGGCCGTTGACATGTTCACCGACATGGGCGCTGCTGTGAACCCACTGCCAGGCGGTGAGATCGTTCCTGCTTTGGACCGTGGTCTGATTGACGGCGCTGAGTTCAACAACGCTTCTTCTGACCGTCTGTTGGGCTTCCCTGACGTGGTGAAGAACTGCATGCTGCAAAGCTTCCACCAGTCTGGCGAGCAGTTTGAAATCTTGTTCAACAAAGGCAAGTTCGACGCGCTGCCCGCAGAACTCAAGGCCATCATCGACTCAGCCGTGGCTGCTTCGAGTGCCGACATGTTGTGGAAAGCCACTGAGCGTAACTCCAAGGACTACATCGACCTGAAAAAGCAAGGCATCAAGTTCTACAAAACGCCCAACAGCATTTTGCAAGCTCAGCTCGCTTCTTGGGACAAGATCATGGCCAAGAAAGGTGCTGAAAACGCCTTGTTCAAGAAGGTGCTGGACTCCCAGCGTGCCTACGCTGAGCGCGCAGGCCAGTGGCATGGTGACTACACCGTGGACTTCAAGATGGCTTACAACCACTACTTCGGCAAAGGCAAAAAAGCCTAAGCTGCACTGAGTGCATTTGAGGGCGCTGCGGCCTTGGTCGCAGCGCCCTCAACATTTTTTCTCTCTTTACCTTTAGGAAAGTAAATGCAAAATTTACTGCTCAGCGTCGACAGGCTCTCTACCTTCATTGGTAAGACGTTCGCCTGGACCGCCGCCCTTTTGACGCTCATGATCAGCTGGGAGGTGTTCTCCCGCTATGTGCTCAACACGCCTCACGCATGGATGCTGGACTTTCAGATCATGTTGTACGGCACCCTCTTCATGACCGCTGGCGCTTACACACTGTCTAAAAACGGGCATGTGCGCGGTGACGTTTTGTACGGCTTTTTTGAGCCACGCACACAGGCCATGGTGGACCTGGTGCTTTACTTTGTGTTCTTCTTGCCGGGTGTGACCGCCCTGACTTACGCGGGCTGGTTCTTCTTCACCGAGTCCTTGGCAATCCGTGAGCAAACCTTCTCGGCGGAGTCCTTGCCCTTGTACCCCTTCAAGTTCATGTTGCCCCTGTCGGGCGGCATCTTGTTGCTGCAGGGCATTGTTGAAATCATCCGCTGCGTGATTTGCATCCGCACCGGTGAGTGGCCCAAGCGCGATGAAGACGTGGAAGAAGTGGACGTCGACAAGCTCAAAGAAATGGTCAACGTCAAAGACGAAGACATTCAGGCGCTGGATAAATTCGTGGCCAAGGAAGGCGCAAAATGAAAATTCGTAAAGAACTATGGTTTGGTTTCAGCATGATGGCCATCATCATTGCTGCAGCCATTGGCATGCTGGTATCGGTCGACAAGATTGAGAACGGCCACATCGGTTTGCTCATGTTGTCCTTGGTGGTGGTGGCCATCATGTTGGGTTTCCCAACAGCCTTCACCTTGATGGGCATGGGCATGATCTTCACCTGGCTTGCCTACGATAAAAACATCGGCAAGACCCTGGACCTGATGGTGCAGTCGGCCTACAAAGTGATGGGCAACGACGTGTTGATCTCCATTCCTTTGTTTGTGTTCATGGGTTACCTCGTTGAACGCGCCAACCTGATCGAAAAGCTGTTCCGCAGCTTGCACCTGTCGCTTGCACGCGTGCCCGGCGCCTTGGCCGTTGCCACGTTGGTGACCTGTGCTGTGTTTGCCACGGCCACAGGCATTGTGGGCGCGGTGGTGACCTTGATGGGCTTGCTTGCCTTGCCCGCCATGTTGCGCGGTGGTTATGACGTGCGTTTGTCGGCAGGTGCTATCACCGCCGGTGGTTGCTTGGGTATTTTGATTCCCCCATCGGTGATGTTGATTGTGTACGGCGCTACCGCTGGTGTGTCCGTGGTGCAGTTGTATGCCGGCGCATTCTTCCCCGGCATCATGCTGGCTGGCTTGTACATCTTGTACGTGATCATCATTGCCAAGCTCAAGCCTTCCATGGCACCTCCCCTGTCCATGGCTGAGCGTTACATTCCTCTGCCACCCATGCTGGAAAAAGTGGCGCCCAGCCACGGCGCCAGTGCTTTGCCTGCTTTGGTCAAGGCGCTCAAGGGCAAGCAAAACACAGACGTGTCTACCAACTACTTGCTCAAGCAATTGGCGGTGGTGCTTTTGCCCGCGGTTTTGTTTGTGTTCGTGGCCCTGCTCACCTACAAAAACGTGACCACGGTGGTGGCCGAAGAGGTGGTGACGCTGCAAAGCATGAACGACCAGCAGGAAGAGGAAAGCAAAGAGGAAGAAGGCGAGCTCAAGTCGATGAACGACGACGGCGTGCAAGCGCCTCCTGGCTCTGAGGATGCCAAGCCTGCGGCCAAAACCGAAGCGCCTGCAGCTGCTGAGCCTGCTGCCTCTACAGCTGCCCCTACCGCTGCCCCAGCTCCTGCTCCTGCAGCACCTGCAACGCCCGCACCTGCTGCTGACACCCGCATTCCTGCCTCAACCAACTTCTGGATTGGCACGGGTGTGGGCGCGCTGGCCTTGGTGTTGTACTACGCTTTCTTGAGCTTCACACGTTTTGAAGTGTTCAAGATGTTGCTATCGAGCTTCTTCCCCTTGTTGGTCTTGATTTTGGCTGTGTTGGGCTCCATCGTGATGGGCCTGGCCACGCCAACCGAGGCTGCCGCGGTGGGTGCTTTGGGTGGCTTCTTGTTGGCTGCGGCTTACAAGCAGCTCACTTTCAATGTGGTGCGTGAAAGCGTGTACCTCACAGCCAAAACCTCAGCCATGGTGTGCTGGTTGTTTGTGGGTTCTGCCATTTTCTCGGCTGCGTTTGCCCTGCTGGGTGGCCAAGAGATTGTGGAGCACTGGGTCATGTCCATGAACTTGACCAAGACACAGTTCTTGATCTTGAGCCAGGTCTTGATTTTTGTTTTGGGCTGGCCTTTGGAGTGGACCGAGATCATTGTGATCTTCATGCCCATCTTCATCCCCTTGCTGGATAACTTTGGTGTGGATCCGCTGTTCTTTGGTTTGTTGGTGGCATTGAATCTGCAAACCGCTTTCCTGAGCCCACCCGTGGCCATGGCAGCCTTCTACCTCAAAGGCGTGAGCCCGCCTCACGTGACTTTGAACCAGATCTTTGCCGGCATGTTGCCGTTCATGGGGATTCAGGTGTTTGCCATTGTGTTGCTCTACAACTTCCCTGAAATCGGTCTGTGGTTGCCACAGGTCCTTTACAAGTAAGCTCACAGACCCCTCATAAGAACTGAGAAATCAAAGGGCACACCGCAAGGTGTGCTCGTTTTTTTTATCATTCATCACTTTATTTCGCCAAGCCCACCATGCCCACAACCCTAGAAATACTCGGCGCCAGCTTGTTTGCACTCGCTGTGGTGCACACTTTCTCCACCAAATTTTTCGAACGCTTGGCGCACGCCCAACCTAGCCATGCAGGGTTTTGGCACCTGCTCGGTGAGGTTGAGGTGGTATTTGGTTTTTGGGCCATGGTGCTGGTGCTGTTCATCTTCGGGATGCAGGGCAAAGAACAGGCCGTCGCGTACTTAGAAACCTGTAACTTCACCGAGCCCATGTTTGTGTTTGCCATCATGGTGATCGCTGGCACGCGCCCTGTGTTGCAGTTCGCTGGCGATGCTGTGCGTTGGATCGCGCGGTGTTTGCCCATGCCGCGTGGCATGGCCATGTACCTGACCATGATGTCGGTGGTGCCCCTGTTGGGTTCCTTCATCACCGAGCCAGCAGCCATGACCCTGGCAGCCATCATGCTGCGCGACACCCTGTTGCGTCAGCCCGTGTCCAACCGTTTGAAATACGCCACCTTGGGCGTGTTGTTTGTGAACATTTCAATTGGCGGCACCTTGACCTCGTTTGCTGCGCCGCCGGTGCTGATGGTGGCGGCCAAATGGAACTGGGACATGACTTTCATGCTCACCACCTTTGGTTGGAAGGCGGCTTTGGCAGTTGTCGTCAATGCCGCAGGTGTGATGCTGTTGTTTCGGCGCGAGCTCGGCCATGTGGGTGATGTGCCTGCTGCACAGGCGGTGGTGCCTTTCTCAGTGGTGCTGGTGCACCTCTTGTTCCTCATGGCCGTGGTGGTGTTCTCGCATCACCCAGTGGTTTTCATGGGCTTGTTTTTGTTCTTTATGGGCTTTACGGCGGCTTACCAACGTTTTCAAACCCCTTTGATTTTGCGCGAGGCCTTGTTGGTGGCATTTTTCTTGGCTGGGTTGGTGGTGTTGGGGCGCTTGCAGGCCTGGTGGCTGCAACCCTTGCTCTCAGGCATGGATGCCAATGCCATTTATTTTGGCGCCACTGCCCTCACCGCCATCACTGACAACGCTGCGCTGACCTATTTGGGTTCCCTGTTGGACTCACCCACGCTGGACTTCAAGGTGGCGCTGGTGGCCGGTGCTGTGACTGGCGGCGGTTTGACCATCATTGCCAACGCCCCCAACCCTGCAGGAGCCGCCATTCTGAAAGACAAGTTTGAGGATGGCGTGATCAGCCCCTTGGGCTTGTTTTTGGCGGCAGCGCCAGCCACGGTGGTGGCCATGGTCGCTTTTCGCTGGCTCTGAGCCCGAAAGACGGTAAGATTGACGTTTACGTTAACGTCAACTTGCGAACCTTCCCGCGTTGATGACCCGCCCACACCGGAGCTGCCCATGACCGACCTGTCCGCTGAATTCAAAGCCTTGGCCAATTACCGCCCCACGCACAAGGTGCGTTTCGTCACGGCTGCCAGCTTGTTTGATGGGCATGACGCGGCCATCAACATCATGCGCCGCATTTTGCAAAGCATGGGCGCTGAGGTGATCCACCTGGGCCACAACCGCAGCGTGGACGAAGTGGTCACCGCTGCTTTGCAAGAAGACGTGCAGGGCATTGCCATCAGCTCTTACCAGGGCGGGCATGTGGAGTACTTCAAGTACATGGTCGACCTGCTCAAGAGCCGCGGTGGTTCACACATCCAGGTGTTTGGCGGCGGCGGCGGCGTGATTGTTCCCCCAGAAATTCGTGAGCTACAAGACTACGGCGTGACCCGCATTTACAGCCCCGAAGACGGCCAGCGCATGGGCTTGGCTGGCATGATCGGCGAGATGGTGATGCGTTGCGACCAAGACATCACCAGTTACGCGCCGTCCAAACTGGCTGCCATTCAAGGCCATGGCGAAATGAATTGGCGCGCCTTGGCGCAGCTCATGACCGCGCTGGAAAACGGCAAAGCCGATGAGGCGCTGATGACCGAGCTGCGCGCCCAGGCCGCCAAGGTCAAAACCCCGGTGCTGGGCATCACGGGCACCGGTGGCGCGGGTAAATCCAGCCTGACCGATGAGTTGATTCGCCGCATTCGCCTGGACCAGGGCGACGCGCTGCGCATCGCGGTGATCAGCATCGACCCTTCACGCCGCAAGAGTGGTGGCGCCTTGTTGGGCGACCGCATCCGCATGAACGCCATCAACCCCTGGGGGCAGGGCGCACGCGTGTTCATGCGCTCATTGGCCACCCGCGATTTCGGCAGCGAAATCAGCCAGGCCTTGCCCGATGTGGTGGCGGCTTGCAAGTGCGCGGGCTTTGATCTGATTGTGGTGGAAACCTCAGGCATCGGCCAGGGCGATGCGGCGATCGTGCCGCATGTGGATGTGCCCATGTACGTCATGACGCCCGAGTTCGGCGCGGCCAGCCAGCTGGAAAAAATCGACATGCTGGACTTTGCCGAGTTCGTGGCCATCAACAAATTTGACCGCAAAGGCGCGAGCGACGCGCTGCGCGATGTGGCCAAGCAAGTGCAGCGCAACAAAGAAGCCTGGACCGTACCGACCGAGCACATGCCGGTGTTTGGCACCATGGCCGCGCGCTTCAATGACGACGGTGTGACTGCCTTGTACCAAGCACTCAAGCCACGCTTGGCTGAGTTGGGTCTCACGCTGGGCGAGGGCCAGCTGCCCGTGGTCGATGTGCGCCACAGCACCAACCAAACCCCCATCGTGCCTGCCGCACGCACCCGTTACCTGGCCGAGATCAGCGACACCGTGCGCGGCTACAAACACCGCGCCCGCGAACAAGCCAAGTTGGCCCGCGAAATACAGCAGCTCAAAGCCGCAGCCACCATGCTGCAAGTGGGCAAGCCCACCAAAGCCCGCGCCTCGGAAGCCGCCTTGGATTTGGCCGCGCAGCGTGAAGAGGTGCAAGACCCCAGCGCCAAGAAATTGCTGGCCCAATGGCCGCAAATGCAAAGCGCTTACGCGGGCGATGAGTACGTGGTGAAAATCCGCGACAAAGAAATCCGCACCGCGCTGACCACCAAGAGCTTGTCGGGCACCACCATCCGCAAGGTGAGCTTGCCGCAGTACGAGGACCACGGCGAAATTTTGAAGTGGCTCATGCTCGACAACGTGCCAGGCAGCTACCCCTACACCGCGGGCACCTTTGCCTTCAAGCGCGAGAACGAAGACCCCACCCGCATGTTCGCCGGTGAGGGCGACCCGTTCCGCACCAACCGCCGCTTCAAGCTGCTCAGCGAAGGCATGCCTGCCAAGCGTTTGAGCACCGCGTTCGACTCGGTCACGCTCTACGGCAACGACCCCGATCTGCGCCCCGACATTTACGGCAAGGTGGGCAATTCGGGCGTGAGCATTGCCACGCTGGACGACATGAAGGTGCTGTACGAGGGCTTTGACCTGTGCAACCCCAGTACCAGTGTCTCCATGACCATCAATGGCCCGGCACCCAGCATCCTGGCCATGTTCATGAACACCGCCATCGACCAGAACCTGGACAAGTTCAAGGCCGACAACGGCCGTGAGCCCACCGACACCGAAGCGCAAAAAATTCGCGAATGGGTCTTGGAAAATGTGCGCGGCACGGTGCAAGCCGACATCTTGAAAGAAGACCAGGGCCAAAACACCTGCATCTTCTCGACCGAGTTTTCCCTCAAGGTCATGGGCGACATTGCGCAGTACTTTGTGCACCATGGCGTGCGCAATTTCTATAGCGTGTCCATCAGCGGGTACCACATCGCCGAAGCGGGTGCCAACCCGATCAGCCAGCTGGCCTTCACGCTGTCCAATGGCTTCACCTTGGTGGAAGCGTACCTGGCGCGCGGCATGCACATCGATGACTTTGCGCCTAACCTGAGCTTCTTCTTCTCCAACGGCATGGACCCCGAGTACACCGTGATGGGCCGCGTGGCGCGCCGTATTTGGGCGGTGGCCATGAAGGAGAAGTACGGCGCGAACGAACGCAGCCAAAAGCTCAAATACCACATTCAAACCAGTGGCCGCAGCTTGCACGCGCAAGAGATCCAGTTCAACGACATCCGCACCACGCTGCAGGCGCTGATCGCGATTTACGACAACTGCAACTCGCTGCACACCAACGCATTTGACGAAGCCATCACCACGCCCACCGAAGACTCGGTGCGCCGCGCCATGGCGATCCAGCTCATCATCAACCGCGAGTGGGGCTTGGCGAAAAACGAAAACCCCAGCCAGGGTGCGTTCATCATCGAAGAGCTCACCGAGTTGGTCGAAGAAGCCGTGCTCTCAGAGTTCGAGCGCATTGCCGAGCGTGGGGGTGTGTTGGGCGCGATGGAAACTGGCTACCAGCGTGGCCGCATCCAAGACGAGTCCATGCACTACGAGATGCTCAAGCACACCGGCGAGTTGCCCATCATTGGCGTGAACACCTTCCGCAACCCCAAGGGCGATGCGGTGATGGACAAGCTCGAGTTGGCGCGTTCCACCGAAGACGAAAAGCAAAACCAGCTCAAGCGCTTGCAAGACTTCCACACCCGCCATGCCGACCAAGC
Source organism: Hylemonella sp. UBA6679 (assembly GCA_002454975.1). GTDB lineage: Bacteria > Pseudomonadota > Gammaproteobacteria > Burkholderiales > Burkholderiaceae_C > Hylemonella. Next base: position 2,359 of record DKJZ01000092.1, on the reverse strand, counting down.
ACCTGCCGTGCTCAAGAAGCTGCAGCAAACCGTGATCCACAACGGCAATGTGTTCGAGGTGCTGATGGACGCGGTGCGGGTGTGCTCGCTGGGTCAAATCACCAGCGCGCTGTTTGAGGTGGGCGGCCAGTACCGCCGCAACATGTAAGTCAGCGCAAGCTGGCGGGCTTAAGCGGCAGGTTCAGCAGCAGGTTTTGGGGTTTGAGCTTGACGGTGTTGTCTGCCGTCATGGCCAAGCCCAAATAAACCGGCTTGCCGTGCATGTCCTCTTGCACCTGTGTTTCATCGTCAAAGCGTAATTTGAAGAGACTCACCAGGCGCGAGAGTGCGTCTGGCGCCAGCGTCTGGCCCTGGTACAGAGCATTGAGCAGGGCAGTTGATGCGCTGTCCAAACCCGTGTGCCAACGCCAGGCCTGATCGTCGATGCTGGGCACGGGCTCTATGCGCACCTTCACACCTAAAAAATGCGCAACCCACATGACCAGCACATCGCTCAATGCTTTGAGACCACTGCGCGCTTTGGCCAGCTTGAGTGTGAGGCCGTGGCTCAGTGTTTGCGTCATTTCGTGGCTCAGGTCCAGCACAAAGCGGTGGCTCGTGTGCTGCCAATAAGCTTGCGCGTTGTCCGTGTTCAGTACGCGAAGTTGCGCATCGCGCAGCGGCGCTTGGCTTTCTTTGAGCAAGCGGCCAATTGCACCTAAGCCGCCGTCTTCGCTCATGTCATCCAGGGCTTGCGCATCGGCGCTGAGCAACTGCCCATCCTGAACACTGATGCGCTGTTGGCGAAACAGCAACTCTGCGGCGCGCGCCAGCAAAGGGTCGGTGTGGTTGTTGAGCATGCCGCGCAGCATGGTTTGCACCAGCAAGTCGATGAACAGCGGCGGGTGCGCCACAGCACCCTGGTTCAACATGTCGAGGTAAAAGCCCTCGAGGGTTGCGTTGCTTTGAACCGCATCGCGAAACCGAATGAACATGCGGTAGTTGCTGCGGGCGTCTTCGTCTTGGAGCAAGGCCAAGGAAGCCTCGTTCACGCGCAACAAAGGGTTGCTTTGCAAATTGCGGTGCAGGCGGATTTCGGCTGCACACGATTCGGGCACCAGGGCCAGTTCTGGCCGCTTTAAAAACACAGCCCAATAAGCGGGCTGGGGGGTCAGCCAACCACGTGCATCAGCCACGGTGTGGGCGTAGCCACAGTCGGGCCAAAAATCAGGGCGCTGGCCCGAGGAGCTTTCAGACATGCGCCCGATCCTAGCACCGGGCTCAAGCCTGCAAGGTCTTCAGGGCTGCTCGTCCATGTCCTCTTCGTTGTCGTCGTCTTCAGCACGGTAACCCTTGACATAAGGGATCACAGGTTTGTCCAGGGGGTGGAGCTGGCGACGACGCAGGCTCTTAAGGCTGGCCGAGCGCTCCATGGCTTGCAACACCACTTCGGGTTCCATCATGAGACTGAAAGGGTTCAGGGACATGGCTTGAGTTCGCATTTGATACTTTCGTTAACATCGGTAAAAGTTGAATGAACTTTAGCCCTGAGCCGTCATGCTTGATAGTCAGCGCCTGCCTGCACCGCGTGTCAGAAGAAACCTGACAAACCCCCAGCTTTGGGCAGTTCGCGCTGTGTATTGACCTGCTAAGCGCCTTCATTTCAGGGGTTTGGCGCGTGATCTGCCTCAAGGCTGGCGTGGTTTCGTTTGGGGGACAATCGGCGCATGAACATCAACCGCCACCCGTTTGAAACCCTGACGCCCGAGGTGGTGATTGATGCGATGGCCGAGATTGGTTTGTATTGCGACGGGCGGCTCCAAGCGCTCAACTCGTTTGAAAATCGGGTTTACCAGCTCCATCTTGAGGATGGTGAGCAGGTGGTGGCCAAGTTTTACCGGCCCGGCCGTTGGAGCCGCGAGCAGATTCTGGAAGAGCACGCATTTGCTGCAGATTTGATAGCGCAAGATGTCCCATTGGTGGGGCCTAGAGCCCTAAAAGACCATACATTGCATGAGGCCCAAGGGTTTTACTTTTCAGTCAGCCCGCGTAAAGGCGGGCGCCAGGTCTCGCTGGATGATGATGAGGTCTTGCTTTGGTTGGGCCGTTTTTTGGCCCGCATCCACGCCGTGGGCGCCACCAAGCCGTTCACTCATCGACCAGCCCTGAATGCACAAACCTTTGGGCGCGACGCCATGGACCTGCTCACCCAAGGCCAGCACATCCCGCTGGAGGTTGCGCAAACCTGGCGCAAGGTGTGTGAACAGGCCTTGGCCTTGGTCGAAGCGCATGGGGTTTTGTCTGGGCACCAAGAGCCTGGTGGTATTCGCACGCTGCGCCTGCACGGCGACTGTCACCCGGGCAATGTGCTGTGGACGCC
>DKJZ01000057.1 GCA_002454975.1 Hylemonella sp. UBA6679 | reverse complement strand
CGTGCTGCTGGGCAAGCCGCCAAAAATGCACCGCGATGTGCAGACCATCCCGCGCAAGTTCAAGCCACTCGACCTCACGGGTGTTGAGCTGCAAAAAGCCGTGATCGATGTGCTGAGCCACCCCACGGTGGCCTCCAAGCGCTTCCTCATCACCATTGGCGACCGCGCGGTGGGTGGCTTGACGCACCGCGACCAAATGGTGGGCCCCTGGCAAGTGCCGGTGGCCGATTGCGCGGTGACCTTGGCGGACTACGCTGGCTTTGCCGGCGAGGCCATGGCCATGGGCGAGCGCACACCTTTGGCCGCACTGGACGCCCCAGCTTCTGGTCGCATGGCGGTGGCCGAAGCCATCACCAATTTGCTAGCTGCCCCCATCGAGTTGCCCCGTGTGAAGTTGTCGGCCAACTGGATGGCCGCTTGCGGAGAAGCCGGCGAAGACGCCGCGCTGTACGCCACCGTCAAAGCGGTGGGCATGGAGCTTTGCCCGGCGCTGGACATCAGCATCCCAGTGGGCAAAGATTCACTGTCCATGCGCACCACCTGGAGCGACGAGGGCCAGGCGAAAAAAGTCACTTCGCCAGTGAGCTTGATCGTGACGGGTTTTGCCTCGATCGCTGATGTGCGCGGCACGCTCACCCCGCAGCTCAATGCCACCGACGACACCAGCTTGATCTTGGTGGACCTGGGCAAAGGGCAAATGCGCATGGGCGGCAGCATCTTGGCGCAAACCCTGGACCAATCGGGCGACACCGTGCCCGATTTGGACAACGCGCAAGACCTCATCAACCTGGTCAATGCAGTCAACACCTTGCGTGCGCAAGGCAAGATCTTGGCCTACCACGACCGCAGCGACGGCGGCTTGTTGGCCGCTGTGGCCGAGATGGCGTTTGCTGGCCATGTGGGCGTGGCCCTGAATGTGGACTTGTTGGTGACCGAGGGTGACGGTATTTCTGACAGCCGGGCTGACCATGGCGACAGCAAAAACTGGGCCTCTCAGGTCAGTGCGCGCCGTGATGAACTCACGCTCAAAGCCCTGTTCAACGAAGAGCTGGGTGTGGTGCTGCAAGTGCGCACCGAAGACCGCTCGGCCGTCATTGAGGTGCTGCGCGCCCACGGCTTGAGCAAGCACAGCCATGTGGTGGGCAAAACCCGCCCGGCCAACAGCGCGGTGCAAGCGGGTGTGGGCGCAGTGCAGGTGTGGCGCGATGCCAAAGAAATTTTCAGCGCGAAGTTGGCCGACCTGCACCAGGTGTGGGACAGCGTGAGCTGGAAGATTTGCCAACTGCGCGACAACCCTGCGTGTGCCGATGCTGAGCACGCGGCCGCTGGCTTGGCCACCGACCCGGGCATGCACGTTCAACTGCCAAACACGGCCCAAGCCCTCGTGGATGCTTTGCCTGCTGCTATCCAAAGCGCAGCAGTTTTGAAAAACCGGCCCAAGGTGGCGGTGCTGCGAGAGCAGGGTGTGAATTCGCATGTGGAGATGGCTTACGCCTTTGCGCAAGCCGGCTTTGAGCCGCTGGACGTGCACATGACCGACCTGCAAAGCGGTCGCCTCAACTTGCAAGATGTGCAAGGCGTGGTGGCCTGTGGCGGCTTCAGCTACGGCGACACCTTGGGTGCAGGCATCGGCTGGGCGCGCTCCATCACCTTCAACGACCGTTTGTCCGAGCAGTTCAAAGCCTTCTTTGCTCGCACCGACACCTTTGGTTTGGGCGTGTGCAACGGCTGCCAGATGTTTGCCGAGTTGGCCGACATCATTCCTGGCGCGCAAGACTGGCCACGTTTCACCACCAACCAGAGCGAGCGCTTTGAAGCGCGCTTGTCGATGGTCGAGGTGTTGGCATCACCCTCCATCTTCTTCCAGGGCTTGGCCGGTGCGCGTTTGCCCATCGCGGTGGCGCACGGTGAGGGCTATGCCAACTTCAGCCAACGTGGCAATGCCGCCCAGGCCATTGCCGCCATGCGCTTTGTCGACAACCAGGGTCAGGCCACCGAGGCTTACCCCTTCAACCCCAACGGCAGTGCCGGTGGTTTGACCGCGGTGACCACCGCAGATGGTCGCTTCACCGCCATGATGCCGCACCCTGAGCGGGTGTTCCGCAACATCCAAATGAGCTGGACCTCCTTGGACAAAAACGCGCCCAGCCCATGGCAGCAGCTGTGGGTGAACGCCCGTCAGTGGTTGAAGTGAACCCCTCTGCGATGAGCCCCCAAACCCTGCTGGCCCATGCCGACAGTGCCCAGCCCTGGCCGGGAGGGTTTGTGGCCGCTGATGGTCAGAGCGAGGGTGCGAGCGTAGGTGTTGGCGAGGGTGGTGCTTTGGCCCAGGCCTACCAAACTGCTTTAGCAGTTCGCAGCTTGCGCGTGGCCCGTGGCGAGGTGCCGCGCGGCTACAAGGTGGGCTTCACCAACCGCACCATCTGGGAACGCTACCAGGTGTTCGCGCCCATCTGGGGCACGGTGTGGAACACCACCTTGTCTGAGGGCACACCGCCCATCGCCGTCCACACATTTTGCGAGCCGCGCCTTGAGCCTGAGACCGTGTTTGGCATGCGTGCCACGCCACCAAGCAACGCCAGCTTGCAAGATGTGTTTGATTGCATCGCGTGGGTAGCCCCTGGTTTTGAGGTGGTGCAATCACACCGCCCGGGCTGGAAATTCACCGCGCCCGACACCGTGGCCGATGGCGGCTTGCATGGCCATTTACGTCTCGGCCAACAACTCTCGGTGAAAGACATCGCCGCCAGTGCTGAAGAACTTGCGCAGCGTCTTAGTCGAGCCTCGGTGCGTTTGCTCAAAAACGGTGAGCTGGTGGAGCAAGGGCAGGGCGCCAACGTGCTGGACAGCCCCTTGCATGCGCTGCACCACTTCCTGCAAACCCTGCGGGCCTGCCCTGGTGCGCCGGATTTGAAAGCGGGTGATGTGATCACCACCGGCACCTGGACGGATGCTTATGCGGTGTCTGCTGGCGAAACGTGGACAGCCGAGTTTGATGCGCCCTTAGGCGCCTTGAGCCTGAGCTTTACCTAAGCGCTACCAACCCAAGACGGTGTTCAGTGCACGCCCACCACTGGGCGTTTCTTGTGAAACACCAGCGGGCTTTCAGGCGCGTTGAGCACGCTTTTTTTGATTTTGCCCACCACATGCATTTCGCAGGGTTTGCAATCAAACCGCAGGGTGAGTTTTTCTTTGCCATTGATGAGTTGCAGCGGCTCGGCTTTGACCGTGCCTTGCACGCCTGTCACACCCTTTGCTTGCTTGGGGCACAGGCTGAGTGAAAAGCGCACACAGTGCTTGGTGATCATCAAGCTCACCTCGCCCAACTCTTCTTGCGCCTCGTAAGCCGCGGCCATCACCTTCACGCCATGCTTGGCGTAAAACGCGCGCGCTTTGTCGTTGTACACATTGGCCAAATAGGTCAGGGTGTCTTCGGGGTAGGGCACCGGTGGTTCGACAGGCAGGGCGCGCACAGGGCGCTCGTACGCCGCAGCGCGCGCACTTTCAAGCTGCGCCAAGGCATCGCGGCGCAAGGGGTTGAGCACAGAAGCAGGCACAAATATGGCTGCAGCCTTGGCCACATCAATCTCGAGCGCTTCAAAAACAGTAGCACCCAGTTTGCTCAAGTGGGTGACGAGTTGCTCGCGGTTCAAGCTTTGGTCTTTGGCGGTTTGGCCTTGCCACTCGCACTGCGCTGAGGCACTGTGGCCGTCTTCGTCGGTCACGTTGAGCGTCAAGCTGCCGCGCTCATAGGCCAGGGCCATCCACACGCCCATGCGGCGCGTGCTGGAGGTTTTCTCCAGCATGCGCACCCAGTTCATGTCGCGGTTGCGGTTGACCTCGGTGCCTTTGCGCAGGTCTTTGAAACCGCTCATGGGGTCTTTGGGGAACACGCGCCACACACCCACTTTGCCGCTCACCGCTTCGGCGCGGTTGATGGCCAGGCCCACCAGTTCTTTTTGCAAGTCGTAGTAGCACAGGCCGTCGCCGTTGTTGAGCAGGGTCTCGGGGCTGTTCACACTCAGCTCCACCCACTGGTCGCTTACCTGGGTGACAAAGCCGATGGCCTGACCCGGGTTTTTGGGGGTGTCAAACGCGCCAATGTCTTCTTTGCGGCCCTGCACAAAGTAGTCGGTGAACTCGCGGTTGAAGTTTTGGTTGGGATCGGGTGAAAAGGTGAACGTTGTGCGCCCACTCGATGCCCTGAAAAAAGGCTGGTCCGACATCTCGCGCGCTTCGATCAGCTCATCAAGCAATTTGCGGTAGTGTGCGGTGATGTTTTTCACGTAGGCCAGGTCTTTGTAGCGGCCTTCAATTTTGAAGCTGCGCACACCGGCGTCCACCAAAGCGGCCAGGTTGGCGCTTTGGTTGTTGTCTTTCATCGAGAGCACGTGCTTGTCGTGCGCCACAAATCGCCCCGCGCTGTCCACCACCTGGTAAGGCAAGCGGCAGGCTTGCGAGCAGTCGCCGCGGTTGGCGCTGCGCCCGGTGTGGGCATGGCTGATGTAGCACTGGCCGCTGTAGGCCACGCACAAAGCGCCATGTACGAAGAACTCCAGGGTGCAATGGGTTTGCGCTCGGATGGCCTGAATTTGCTCAATGGTGAGTTCACGCGCCAACACAATTTGCGAGAGGCCCGCGTCCTGCAAAAAACGTGCTTTCTCAGGTGTGCGGATGTCGGTTTGCGTGCTGGCATGCAGCTGGATGGGCGGCATGTCAATTTCCAGCAGGCCCATGTCTTGGATGATGAGCGCGTCGGCACCCGCGTCGTACAGCTGCCAGGCCAATTTGCGCGCGCCTTCCAGCTCGTCGTCTCGCAAAATGGTGTTGACGGTGACGAAAATGCGGCTGTTGTAGCGGTGCGCATGCTTGACCAAGCGGGCAATGTCTTGCACCGAGTTGTCAGCCGTGCTGCGCGCGCCAAACGAGGGCCCGCCGATGTAGACCGCGTCTGCGCCGTGGTTCACGGCCTCGATGCCGATGTCGGCGCTGCGTGCGGGCGCCAGAAGTTCAAGCTGGTGGTCAAGCAAAGACATGGGCGGCATTATCCCATTCACGCCATGTTCAGCACGCCTTTCGTTGCATGGGGTGGCTGATGATGGTCAGCGCAAACCATTCATTCAGGAAAAAATCTCGCCATTTATCTCGCAAAATATAATGCAAGGTTTGTATAAAATATCTATAAATCATATACTTACATAAAATGTCAAAGTCGCAAAAATTTGAGCTTTATAATGATCCATCGCAGATGGAACCCCTGATGCCCAGCGAGGCTAGACTTGGCCCTGTGCTTGAGCGTGCACATGACCTGATCCGACAGTCCGACCGCCTGGCCAGTTGGTCTCGCTCGGGCACCTTGAGTGGCTTACGGCAGCTGCTGCGTGCCATGAACTCGTACTACTCCAACAAGATCGAGGGGCAGCACACCCTGCCGCTTGAGATCGAGCAGGCTCTGCGAAACGATTACGCCAAAGACCAAGACAAGGCGCGCCGTCAGCGTTTGGCTTTGGCACACATGGCCACTGAGTTGCAAATTGAAACCCGATGGTCTTCGTGGGATGCGCAGCAAGTCTGGGCAGCTCAAACCATTTGTGACATTCATCAAGATCTTTTCGCTCGCCTGCCTGAAGCCGATGTGGCCACACTACAAGGCAACGGCCAGCAGCGTATCGTGCCAGGCCAGATGCGGCAGCATGAGGTGAGTGTGGGCCGTCATGCCGCACCCATGGCGCAAGCGCTTGGTGCCTTCATGGCCCGATGGTCTGAAGTCTACGGCAGCGTCCGTCGCGGAGAAATGCAGGTGGTGGCCATGGCCGCTGCACACCAGCGGCTGGCCTGGATACATCCATTTTTGGACGGCAACGGCCGCGTGGCTCGCTTACATAGCCATTTGGTCTTGGGGCAATTGGGGTTGACCAACGGGCTGTGGTCACCTCTGCGCGGGTTCGCCAGATCGCAAGACGAGTATTACGCCTACTTGGCTGCAGCCGATGAACCTCGAGCGGGCGATTTGGATGGACGAGGCAACCTCACAGAAGCTGGGCTAATGGCATGGATTCACTATGTCATTGATGTCTGCATCGATCAGGTGAGCTTCATGACCGACCTGCTCAACCTCGAGACGATGAAAGACCGTATCGCCGCTTGTTTAAGCTTTGAGGCGCATGTGGTGGGGCAGGGGGTTCGTATGGAATCTCTCAGGGCCTTGCACTATTTGTTTGCCACGCAATCGGAGCTGGAGCGTTCAGATTTCAAGGCCATGCTCGGACTAGGGGATCGTCTGGCCACTGCACAGGTTTCGGCATTGCTCAGCCGTGGGTTGCTGTTGTCAGACACTCCCTATGGCAAGCTGCGGTTCGGTGTGCCGCAGCATGCCCTGCGCTTTTATTTCCCCAGGCTCTGGCCCGAGGCTGAAGCGCAAAGTCCTTGAGTTTTTATAACCGGCTTACTCGATGCGAGCCTTGGCGCGCAGGTCTTCCTGGTACTTCATCAGCTTTTGCTGCGTCATTTGTTGGGAGATCTGGGCTTTGACATCTTCGAGCTTGGGCAGCTGTGCGTCGCGCACATCGTCAAGACGAATCACGTGAAAGCCAAACTGCGACTTCACAGGGGTTTCGGTCAATTTGCCCTTGGTCAAGGCCACCATGGCTTGCGAGAACTCTTTGACGTAGTTGCCTGGGGCCGACCAATCCAGGTCGCCGCCATTGGCGCCAGAGCCGGTGTCTTTGGACTGCTTTTTAGCGATGTCTTCAAACTTGGCGCCTTTTTTCAATTGCGCAATGATGGCTTTGGCTTGGTCTTCTTTTTCCACCAAGATGTGGCGCGCGCGGTACTCTTTACCGGCGTTGGCTGCCACAAACTTGTCGTACTCGGCCTTGATGTCGGCGTCGGTCACGGGGTTGTTTTTCTGGAAGGTGGCAAACAACTCGCGGATCAAAATGGTTTGCTTGGTCAGCTCGACCTGGGTTTTGTAGTCGTCGGTGGCGTCCAGGCCTTGCTTGACGGCTTCTTGGGTGAATAGCTCGCGGGCAATGACTTCGTCTTTGAGCTGGCCCATCATTTCAGGGGAAACGGCACGGCCCGATTTGTTGAGCTGAGCTGCCAAAGCGTCCACGCGTGAGCTGGGAACGGGCTTGCCATTAACAATGGCCAGGTTCTGGGCCAAGGCGGGCAGGGCAAATGCGCCCAGCAAAGCGGCTGCGGCAAGGGCAGAGAGAGTCTTCTTCATCATGGGTCCTAGGGAAACTTCGGTTAGGGTCAGTCAATAAACGATTCAAACAACGTCGATGGCAATGGCGTGCACGCCTTGGTCGATGAAAACCTGCAGGGCATCATACACAAGCCGGTGACGCGCCACGCGGCTCTTGCCCTCAAAGGCTGGCGTGGCGATGCGCACACGAAAATGCGAGCCAACACCTTCGGCAGTGGCGCCCATGTGGCCCGCGTGCGAGGCGCTCTCGTCGATGACCTCCAGCACGGTGGGCTGTAACTTTTCGCGCAAAGTTTGCGCCATGTCATGCGCGCGGCGGTGCAGGTCAGGCGCCATCGGGGGTCTCCTTGAGATGGCGGGCAATGTACAAGCCTTGACCAACAATGAACAGAACAGGGAACACGTAGCCCCAGATCTTGAAGTTGACCCAGTCTTCGGTGCTGAACTGGGCTGCCACGTAGCCATTGATGACGGCCATGAACACGCAGTACCCAATCCACACCAGGTTCAAGCGCATCCACACCGCATCGGGCAGGGTGAGTTGGCTGCCCAGCAGCAATTTAAGAAAGTTTTTGCGCATGACCCACAAAGCCACCGACAGGCCCACCGACAAAGCGCCGTAAAGCACGGTGGGTTTCCATTTGATGAAACGCTCGTCGTGAAACAGCAGCGTCATGGCACCAAACACCAGCACCAGCAGCAGCGTGATTTTTTGCATCATCGGCAGCTTGCCTTCGAGCTTGTAGATGAGCAAACACTGCACCAAGGTGGCGGCCATGATCACAGCCGTGGCGGCGTAAATGTCGTAGAGCTTGAACGCTGCAAAAAACAGCAAGATGGGGGTGAAGTCAATCAGGAAACGCATGGTCTTACTCGGGTTTGAACTCGAGCGAGGCCGAGTTCATGCAGTATCGCAAGCCCGTGGGGGCAGGGCCATCTTCAAACACGTGGCCCAAATGCGCGCCGCATTGCGAGCACAGGTTTTCGGTGCGGGTCATGCCGTGGCTGCGGTCCACTTTGTTCTCGATGGCGCCGGGCAGCGCTTGCGAGAAGCTGGGCCAGCCGCAGCCCGCGTCAAACTTGGTGTCAGAGGCAAACAGTTGCTGGCCGCAGCACATGCAGTGGTAGCCACCTTGCTGCCAAAAGTCCTCGTACTTGCCGCTGAACGGCCGTTCGGTAGCGGCTTTGCGCGTGACCTCAAACGCCACGCGCTCAGCGTTTTTGCTGGCTAACAGTTCGCGCCACTGGGCGTCGGTTTTTTCAACAGGGTAGGTCATGACGAACAGCTGATTTCAATGGTGGAAGCCCAAGCGGGCGGAAAGCTCGCTAAGTACTCAAAGCCGGCGTGCTCTTGGTAAGGATTTTCCAGCAAAGCCAAGACCTCTTGCAGTGGCGCAAAATCTTTTTGCTTGGCCGCGCGTATCACCAGCTCACCCACGTGGTTGCGCAGTACAAACTTGGGGTTGGTCTTGAGCATCAAATCAGCCGCTAAGCCACGGTCCTCTTGGCTGAGGCGCTCCGAATAAGAGAGCAGCCAGTGTTCAAAAGCTTCTCGCTCGATGAACAGATCGCGCACAGCATCCGGCTCGCGGGTGAGCACCAGGTGGCTCAAGCGGCGCCAGAAAATCGGGAAGTCCACCTTCTCGCGCGCCAGCAACTTCAGGGTGTCGTCAATCAGAGTGCGATCGTTGTCAGTGACCTCGCTCAGGCCCAGCTTGGCCCCAAATCGCGACATCAGCGCTTGGGGAAACACCGCTTTGTAGCTCTCCAAAGCCGCCAAAGCCAGCTCTTGCTCACCAATGAGGGGCAGCAACGCTTGGCCCAGGCAAAACAGGTTCCAGTAGGCAATGTTGGGCTGGCGGTTGTAGGCGTAGCGGCCTTGATGGTCGGAGTGGTTACAGATGTGGTCGGGGTCGAAGCCGTCTAAAAACTGAAACGGTCCGTAGTCGATCGTCAACCCCAAGATGCTCATGTTGTCGGTGTTCATCACCCCATGGCAAAAGCCCACCGCTTGCCACTGTGCCAACAAGCGCGCGGTGCGTTCGCTCACCGACTGCAAGAGCGCGGCATAGGGGTTGCCTTGCAAATGCGCCGCGGCCTCATGCCCTTCGGGCAAGCCCTGGGCGCAGCTGGGGTAGTAACGCTCGATCACATAGTCGGCGAGCTTCTTCAGTTCTACGTGCAAGCCGTTGTTGGCGAAGTGCTCGAAGTGCCCAAAACGGATGAAGCTGGGCGCCACGCGGGTCACCACCGCCGCGGTTTCCAGCTCTTCGCGCAGTATCGGTGCGTCCGATCCGCTGATGCACAAAGCACGCGTGGTGGGGATGCCCAGGCCGTGCATGGCTTCGCTGCACAAAAACTCGCGGATGCTTGAGCGCAAAACGGCTCGCCCGTCGCCGCCGCGCGAGTAAGGCGTGCGGCCAGCGCCTTTGAGCTGAAGTTCCAGCCCAGTTTCTGGCGTCATCACTTCACCCAACATGAGCGCGCGCCCGTCACCCAACTGCCCAGCCCACACGCCAAACTGGTGGCCGCTGTAAACACTGGCCAGTGGCGCAGCTCCTTGAGGCACATGGTTGCCCACGGCCATGGCCAAGGCATCAGCTGCGGTGTGCCAGTCATCGGGCAGGCCCAACTGCTGCGCTACAGCGCGGCTGTGCCCCACCCAATAGGGCGCAGGCAAGGGGGTGGGGTGCAAGGGGGTGACAAAGGCATTGCCCAACTGGGCAAAACCGTTGTGCCATTCAAAGTTCAAGGGCATAGGGCATTGTGCGTGATGCGACACAGTTCAGCTTGAACAGGGTTTTGAATTGCATTTGTATTACATATGCATTACATTGACCGTATGAAAACTGCCACCATCCCTCCTGTTCGTATTGACCCATCTTTGCGTCAAGACATGGAGGCCTCTCTTCTTTCCGGTGAAACCTTGGCTGCATTGGTGGAGACGGCGGTTCGGCACGAAGTGAGTCGTCGCCAAGCTCAATCTGAGTTTGTGTCTCGGGGTCTGGCGGCCATCCAGCAAACGGTGGCTAAGGGCAACGGGTTGTCGGTGGATGCTGTGGTGGCCAAGCTGAAGATCAAATTAGCCAAGGCCCAGCGCAATTCAAGCGCATGATGTTTGAGGTCATCTTCAGCCAGGAAGCGGCTGATGACTTAGAGCGCTTGTTTGATCACATCCTGGAGCGAGAAATCAACAGCGCCACCTGCGACTTAAGTGTTCCTGCACGCGCGATCGAAATCATTGCGCAATCCTGCGAGTTGTTACGGCACAGCCCTTTCAGTTGCCGAAAGGTCGGCGAAAGCCCGTTTGTGCGTGAGCTCATCATCAACTTTGGCGCAAGCGGTTTCGTGGCCTTATTTGAAATTCGTGATGCATCCAAAGTCATCATTGGTGCTGTGCGGCACCAGCGTGAGAGTGACTATCACTGATGCGAAGTAGCTTTTTGGGCTGAGGTTGATCGACAACTGCAGGTGTATTACACTGTAATACACCTCGAGACCAAACATAAAGGATCAGTATGAGCACCTTAACGGTTCGTTTAACAGCCAATGAAGACAAAGATCTACAGGCCGTATGTACGCAAACTGGTAAGACCAAAAGTGAAGTGGTCAGAGCTTTGCTGGCTGATTCTTTGCGTAGCTACAAGCTGCGAAATGCTTTGCAAAATTCACAGGCTGAACTTGGACCGGCAGCGAGGCAGGCTGGTTGGCTGACGGAGGAAGACATCTTGCGAGATGTATCTTGAAGGTTTTCTTAGACACCAATGTGTGGCTGTCAGCCACGGTGTTTTCTGGTTTGTGCGAAGCCATCTTGGTCGAAAGCGCTCAAAGAGGGTGGCTGGTGTCATCAACGCTAGTGCGTGAAGAAGCGCACCTGGTTTTGGAACGTAAGTTCCCAAATCTCCCAAATGCATCAAGTCTGTTTGACGCAGTTTGGGCTCAAGCAGAATTGATTGCCGATGAAAGCGAACCCGTTGACGACAACGACGAGAGGCTCGTACGCGCTGCATCCAAAGCTGGTGTTGCTGTGTTCGTGACAGGTGACCGTCGTGTCTTGGGATGGGGTCAGATGGAAGACATGAAAATCCTCACCCCACGCGACGCTTGGAATTTACTATTTTTATCTCAAAACTTTGATCCCTTGTAACAAGGGCAAACATGAAATTGAGAGTTGTCATCGAACAAGAACTCCAGCGTGACATGCTTTTTTTAGCTGGCTGTGGCTACGTTGGTCAAAGGCGTTGACTCTTGATACTGTTTGATTGTGGACAAAAGATCCGATTTAAATTTGAAGATGTCAGTCATTTTTTCGATGTCAAATTTAACTTCACCTTCCAGCTTAAAAAGTCCAACCTGCAGCGCTTTTTTTCGGTTGAAATAAAGTCTGGCAATGGGACGTCGGATAGGCAGCAATGAAGAAGAAGATTAATAGCCTTCTGAACGGCATTTGTGGATAAATTTTCTTTCGACTGTTTCTTCACGGATTGCTTCTTGCGATGTTGTTGCCTAGGGTTTTCACTAGGTTCTCGCAATTCCCCCCTGAAAACGCTCACTTCTGGCCAATCGGCTCCTCAACTTCAGTGATACTGCGCTCCTAAGGCCGCTGTTGGCCGGTTGTGAAATGAGGAGCTGAGTTCATGTTGGGTCTGATGCAAAACCAACCCCTGTTGATTTCGTCGCTGATTGACTTTGCACAACGCCATCATGGCGATGTGGAAGTGGTCTCGCGCCGTGTTGAGGGTGACATCCACCGTTACACCTACGCCGATGTGGCCTCGCGCTCCCGCCAGGTGGCCAACGCGCTGGATGCCGCGGGCTTGGCTTTCAGCGACCGCGTGGCCACGCTGGCCTGGAACGGTTACCGTCACCTGGAGTTGTACTTTGGCGTGAGTGGTTCGGGGCGCGTGCTCCACACCGTGAACCCTCGCTTGCACCCCGACCAAATTGCCTGGGTCCTCAACCACGCCGAAGACGCGGTCATGTGTTTTGACCTCACGTTTTTGCCGCTGATTCAGGCCGTGCACGCCAAGTGCCCCACGGTCAAACACTGGATTGCGCTGTGCGATGCCGACAAGTTGCCAGCCGACACGGGCATTCCTGGTTTGCTCAGTTACGAGGCCTGGATGGGCTCTCAGTCCACCACGTATGTGTGGCCCGAGTTTGATGAGAACTCAGCCTCAAGCATGTGCTACACCAGCGGCACCACCGGCAACCCCAAAGCGGTGCTGTACAGCCACCGCTCAACCATCCTGCACGCCTACGCATCAGCCTTGCCCGATGTGATGTGCTTGAGTGCGCGCGACGCCATTCTTCCAGTGGTGCCCATGTTCCACGTCAACGCCTGGGGCCTGCCGTATTCAGCGGCCATGATTGGCGCGAAGATGGTGTTTCCAGGCCCGGCGCTGGACGGCAAATCTATTTATGAGCTGATGGAGGCCGAGCGCGTGACCTTTGCCGCAGGTGTGCCCACCATCTGGCAAATGTTGTTGGGCCACATGCAGCCCGCAGGCTTGCGTTTTTCCACCCTCAAGCGCACCGTCATCGGTGGCTCGGCCTGCCCACCAGCCATGATCACGGCGTTCAACGATGTGTATGGCGTGGAAGTGTTGCACGCCTGGGGCATGACCGAGATGTCGCCTCTGGGCACGCTTTGCACCCTGAAAAACAAGCACCTCACGCTCTCAAAAGAGGAGCAAATGAAAATTCGCCTCAAGCAAGGGCAATGCATTTTTGGTGTTGACATGAAAATTGTGGGTGAAGACGGCCAAGAGCTTCCCCACGATGGCAAAACCTTTGGCGACTTGCTGGTGCGCGGCCCATGGGTGGTGGACAACTACTACAAAGCCGAAGGCCCCAACCCCTTGGTCAAAGACGCCAATGGTCTGGGTTGGTTCCCTACGGGGGATGTGGCCACCATCGACGTCGATGGCTACATGCAAATCACCGACCGCAGCAAAGACGTCATCAAGTCTGGCGGCGAGTGGATCAGCTCGATTGATGTTGAAAACATTGCCATGGCGCACCCTGCCGTGGCCATGGCCGCGTGCATCGGCATGAAGCACCCCAAGTGGGACGAGCGTCCCATTGTGGTGGTGGTTAAAAAGCCAGGCGCTGAGGTCAGCCGCGAAGAGCTGCTGGCTTTTTACGAAGGTAAAACCGCCAAGTGGCAGATTCCCGATGACGTGGTGTTTGTGCCGGCGATTCCCTTAGGTGGTACGGGCAAGATGCTCAAGAACAAATTGCGTGACACCTTGAGCACTTACAAACTGCCTGGTCTTTGAGCTTGATCAACCCCACAAGTGGGGCGGATTAAGGGCTTACCCTGAGGTGTGATTTTCTTTTTTAACGCTACGCTGTAGCCGTGTGTTTTTCGAAGATAAACAAGGAGCAATTCGATGAAGTTTGTAGTTCAGATCCTGGCAGCAGCAGCCGCTTTGACCGTGGCAG
Source organism: Hylemonella sp. UBA6679 (assembly GCA_002454975.1). Classification (GTDB taxonomy): domain Bacteria; phylum Pseudomonadota; class Gammaproteobacteria; order Burkholderiales; family Burkholderiaceae_C; genus Hylemonella. The sequence continues at coordinate 818 of DKJZ01000057.1, read as the reverse complement.
GTTCGGCATTGGCCCAAAAGGGCGAAACAGTCAAAATCGCTTGGATCGACCCCTTGTCCGGCTTGATGGCCCCCGTGGGCTCGAACCAGGTCAAGAGCTTTCAGTTTTTCGCTGAAAAATTCAGCGGTGCGGGCAACCCCGCTGGCGTGAAATTTGAAGTGATCGCGCTGGACAACAAACTCAGCCCGGCTGAAAGTCTTAACCAGCTTAAAGCGGCCATCGACCAAGGCGTGCGCTACATCACCCAGGGCAACGGCTCGTCTGTGGCTGGTGCTTTGATTGACGCCATCAACAAGCATAACGAACGCAACCCCGGTAAAGAGGTGATCTTCCTCAACCACTCGGCGGTTGACCCAGATTTCACCAACAGCAAGTGCAGCTACTGGCACTTCCGCTTTGACGCTGACACCTCCATGAAGATGGAGGCCATGACAACCTTCATCAAAGACCAGCCCGATGTGAAGAAGGTTTACCTGCTGAACCAAAACTACTCGCACGGTCACCAGGTGGCATCGTTTGCCAAGGAAAACCTCAAGCGCAAGCGCCCCGATGTGGAAATTGTGGGTGAAGACCTGCACCCCTTGGCCCAGGTGCGCGATTTCGCGCCCTACATTGCCAAGATCAAAGCTTCTGGCGCAGACACCGTCATCACTGGCAACTGGGGCTCTGACTTGGCTTTGCTGGTCAAAGCTGCCAACGAAGGTGGTTACACCGGTAAGTTCTTCACTTACTACACCGGCGTGAGCGGCACCCCCACAGCACTGGGTCAAAACAGTGCGGGCAAGGTGTTCCAGGTGTCCTACAACCACTACAACATG
>DKJZ01000056.1 GCA_002454975.1 Hylemonella sp. UBA6679 | reverse complement strand
GTTTTGATGAGGTTGTTTTCCAGCAGCAGCGCCTCGGCCTCGGAGCGCACCACGGTGGTCTCCATGCGGGCAATTTTGCTCACCATGTGGCCAATGCGGGTGCCGCCGTGGTCTTTCTGAAAATAGCTCGAAACGCGCTTTTTCAAGCTGCGCGCCTTGCCCACGTACAGCAGGTTGCCCTGCTCGTCAAAATAGCGGTAAACACCGGGCAGCAAGGGCAGCGAGGCGACCTGGCTCAACAAGGCTTCAGAATGCATGGCGGTATTGTGTCGCAAGGACAAGATGAGCATGACGTGGGATATTTTTTGCCGGGTGATTGACAACCACGGCGACCTTGGGGTGAGCTGGCGCCTGAGCTGCCAGCTGGCTGCGCGCGGGATCGCGGTGCGCCTGTGGGTGGACGATCCCAGCGCGCTGCGCTGGATGGCCCCACATGGGCATGCGGGGGTGAGCGTGCACACCTGGACCTCGCCCTTGAACCTGCAAGGCATCACCCCGGGCGAGGTGTTGGTGGAAACCTTCGGCTGCGAAGTTGCTCCTGAATTCATAGCTGCATTTGCAGCCAGCACGCGGCCTAAAGCCTGGATTAACCTTGAATATTTAAGCGCTGAGCCCTACGCGCAACGCTGCCACGCCCTGCCCTCGCCGGTGATGCATGGGCCAGGTAAAGGCCTGACCAAGCATTTTTTCTACCCCGGCTTCACGCTCGCCAGCGGCGGCCTGCTGCGCGAGCCCGACCTGACCCAGCGCCAAGACGCCTTTGATGCGCCAGCTTGGCTGCGCGGCCTGGGCCTGACCCGCCTGCTAGGTGCTCGTTTGGTGTCGCTGTTTTGCTACGAGCCGCCCGCATTGGATACTTGGCTGACCCAGCTGCAAGCCGGGCCGCACACCACGCAGCTGCTGGTCACGGCGGGTCGCGCGCAAGCCGCCGTCAACACCTGGCTGCAAACCCAACACCCTGACAAACGCCAACAGCTGGCGCTTGACCCTACAGAGCCCATACCAGCTACACCGCCTACGCCCCCTACACCACCCACATCGCATACACCGCCCTCACAGCCAACACAGCTTTCAAAGGCCTCTGCGCTCTTTGACACATTACGCATCGGCCAGCTTCAGCTGCACAGCCTGCCCCTTTTGAGCCAAACCGATTATGACCACCTGCTCTGGGCCTGCGATGTGAACTTTGTGCGGGGCGAAGACTCTGTGGTGCGCGCCCTGCTGAGCCGCGCGCCCTTCATTTGGCACATCTACCCCCAAGACGACCAGGCCCACCACGCCAAGCTGCAAGCGTTTCTGGATGTGCTGAGCGCCCCGTCCGACTGGCGAGCCTGGCACGAGGTCTGGAACGGCTTGCAACAGCAAGCTCTGCCAGCGCTGGATACGGCGGTTCTCGAGCGTTGGCGTGCCAGCCTAGACGCCCCACGCCAAAGCCTGTGGGCTCAGCCCGACCTGGCCAGCAAGCTGCTGGCTTTTGCGCAAGAGCGGCTGGCACAGGGCCTGGCTTGAGCAAGCATGGCCCAGCGCCCAAGCCCCAGGTTCCAACGCCCCAACAACATCGCAAGCCCTGGCCTGTGAGGGTGGCAAAAGCAGTTTAAAATCTAGGGTTTTGCAAGACACCCGTTTTGCGCCCCATTACCGCCATGCCCTGCGTGCACCGAGCGGTCAACCACTGGAAACCTTATGAAAATCGCTCAGGAAATCCGCGCCGGCAACGTGATCATGCACGGCAAAGACCCCATGGTCGTTCTGAAAACCGAATACAGCCGTGGTGGCCGCAATTCCGCCACCGTGCGCATGAAGCTCAAGAGCTTGATCGCCAACTTTGGCACCGAGGTGGTGTTCAAAGCCGACGACAAGATGGACCAGATCATTCTGGACAAGAAAGAGTGCACCTACTCTTACTTTGCTGACCCCATGTACGTGTGCATGGACAACGAGTACAACCAGTACGAAGTGGAAGCTGAAAACATGGGCGACTCCCTGAACTACCTCGAAGACGGCATGGCTGTTGAAGTGGTGTTCTACGACGGCAAGGCCATCTCGGTCGAGCTGCCCACCAGCGTGGTGCGTGAAATCACCTGGACCGAGCCCGCCGTCAAAGGCGACACCTCGGGCAAGGTGCTCAAGCCCGCCAAGATTGCCACTGGCTTTGAAATTGGTGTCCCAATTTTCGTGGCCCAGGGCGACAAAGTTGAAATCGACACCCGCACTGGCGAGTACCGCAAGCGCGTCTGATTTGACTCCGGTCAACTAAAAGCGCCACCTGCCCTGTGCAGGTGGCGCTTTTTTCATGGCAAGGGGGTATGCTGGCCCATGCCTGCGCCCTTGCCCGACCCACCTACAGTCACAGCTCCCTCACAGGTCCAAACTCTGCCCAAAGAGAGCCGGCTGCGCCTGCGCCCGGTGGGCATCGACACTTACCACGAGAACGTGGCCTACCTGCACCGCGATTGCGAGGTGTACCGGGCCGAGGGCTTCAAGGCCTTGTCCAAAGTCGAGGTACAGCTCAACGGACACAGCATCTTGGCCACCCTCAATGTGGTGGACGACGCGCGCATCGTCGATTGCGGCGAACTCGGCCTGTCCAAATCGGCTTACCGCCAACTGCGCGGGCTCAAGCCGCACTTCGGCCCTGCCAGCCCTACCAGCCTTGCCAGCCTTGCCAGCACCACAAGCGCCACAATAACAACCAGCACCAGCATGGCCACCGACACCAGCGCTGACTCGACCACTGACACCACGCAAGACTGGGCAGGCCACTCTGCCCAACACATCAGCGTGACCATCAGCCAGGCCGAGCCGCCGGCCTCCATGGGCGCCTTACACCGCAAACTGCAAGGCGAGCGCCTGAACCTGGCCGACATGCGCGCCTTGGTGCGCGACATTGCTCAGCACCATTTCTCAAAAATTGAGCTCAGCGCGTTTTTGGTCACCACCAACCGCGATGAGCTCGACCGCGAGGAGGTTTACTTTCTCACCCAGGCCATGGTAGAGGCCGGGCGCCGGCTGGATTGGCACGAGTCCATGGTGGTGGACAAGCATTGCATCGGCGGCATCCCAGGCAACCGCACCTCCATGCTGGTGGTGCCCATCGTGGCCGCGCACGGCATGCTGTGCCCCAAGACATCTTCGCGCGCCATCACCTCGCCAGCGGGCACGGCCGACACCATGGAAATCCTCGCCAAGGTCGAGCTGCCCATCGACGAGCTGCACGCCATTGTGCGCAACCACCGCGCTTGCCTGGCCTGGGGTGGCACCGCCGATTTGTCGCCCGCTGATGATGTGCTGATTTCGGTGGAGCGCCCTTTGTCGCTGGACGCACCAGGGCAAATGGTGGCCTCCATTTTGTCGAAAAAAGTAGCGGCTGGCTCGACCCACCTGGTGCTCGACATTCCCATCGGGCCCAGCGCCAAGGTGCGCTCCATGCCCGAGGCGCAGCGGCTGCGGCGCCTGTTTGAGTACGTGGCTGGGCGCATGAACTTGGCCATCGACGTGGTGATCACCGATGGGCGCCAGCCTGTGGGCCTGGGCATCGGCCCGGTGCTCGAAGCGCGCGACGTGATGCAAGTGCTGGAAAACGACCCCGACGCCCCCATGGACCTGCGCCAAAAAGCCCTGCGTCTGGCCGGGCGCATGCTGGAATTTGACCCCGATGTGCGCGGCGGCGACGGCTTTGCCATGGCCCGCGACATCCTCGACTCGGGCCGCGCGCTGGCCAAGATGAACGACCTCATCGTGGCGCAGGGCTCGCACAGCTTTAACCACCATCGCCCCGCGCTGGCCCCTTTGAGCTTTGAGGTGCTATCGAGCCGCGCAGGCATGGTCACTGGCATCGACAACCTGCAAATCGCGCGCATTGCCCGCTTGGCCGGCGCGCCCAAAGTGCCCCACGCCGGGGTGGATTTGCGCTGCAAGCTCGGGCGCGAGGTGCAAGCTGGCGAGCTGCTCTACCGGGTACACGCCGGGTTTGCCTCCGACTTGGCTTTTGCCCGCGCTGCGGTGGCCAAGTCTGACGCCTACACCCTGGGGCAGGCCGTGGACATGCCCCATGTGTTTGTGGAATTTTGAACAAGGACCGCGATGCTGCTGCATTTTGAAAACAACTCCAAACCCCCACACCCGCCGCTGCAAAGCACCGAGCCGGGCACGGTGGGCAACACCCCGGCGCAGGCCTTTGGGCGCGCAGCGGGGCTGTGGTCGGCAGCCATTGGGCAGCACCAGTACCCCGACGGCGAAATCGGGCTCAAGTTGCCGCCCAATTTGCCTGCCGAGGTGGTGATTTACTGCTCGCTGCACCAGCCCAACGACAAGCTCATTGCGCTCATGCTGGCCGCGCGCACCGCCCGCGCGCTGGGCGCCAAACACCTCACACTGGTGGCGCCTTACCTGGCCTACATGCGCCAAGACATGGCCTTCACGCCCGGCGAGGTGGTGAGCCAGCAAGTGATCGGGCATTTTTTAGCCGAGATGTTTGACGCGCTCATCACGGTGGACCCGCACCTGCACCGCGTCACGCGCCTGCAAGACGCCGTGCCGGTGCGCCAGGTGCAGGTGCTCAGCGCGGCCACGCTGTTGGCCGACTGGGTGGCCGCGCAGCTCAAGCAGCCTTTGTTGCTGGGGCCCGATGAAGAGTCGTGGCAGTGGGTGAGCCGCGCTGCGGCCAAGCACCACTTTGACTTTGAGGTCTGCACCAAGCTGCGCCGCGGCGATCACCATGTGCAAATCACCCTGCCCGAGCTTGATTTTCAGGGGCGCGAGGTGGTGCTGATGGACGACATGTGCAGCACGGGCAACACCTTGGCCCAGGCCGCGCGTTTGGTTAAAGCCGCTGGGGCCAGCAAAGTGTGTGTGGCCGTGACCCACGCGTTGATGGCGGGGCAAGCCATGGCCTTGCTCAAAGACGCTGGGGTGGAGGCGGTGTGGAGCAGCAACAGCATCGTGCACGAGAGCAATGTGCTGAGCTTGGCGCCCTTGCTCACCCAGGGTTTGCGTCAGATTTACAAGCCGGCCTGAGCTGCCAGCCCAGGTGCGCACCGCCACCCACCACCAGCCCCACAGCCCAAAACACCACCGACACCCCCACAGCCGCGCCCAAGGTACCAAACAGCATGGGCATGACCACGCTGGAGCCGTTGAGCGACATCAGCCGCAGGGCCAGCGCCTCGCCGTGGCGGTGCGCTGGGGTGATCTGGTGCAAGGTGCTCATGATCATGGGCTGCACCGAGCCCAGCACCAGGCCGAGCAACACCGAGCACACCCCCATCAACCACGCGCTGGGCATGAGCGGGTACACCGCAAACACACTGGCGGTGAGCAGCATGGCCACGCTGATGACCACATGCTCACGCAGGCGCGCCGCCACCAGCGGCAAAGCCATGCGCACCAGCGCAGCGGCCATGGCAAACACCCCCAGCAAGGTGCCGATGGTGGAGGCATCAAAGCCTCGCTCGTGGCCAATGACGGGCACCACAAACGTGTGCACGTCCCAGCACGAAGACAAAAACCAGTTCACCAGCAACAAGCGGCGCAGCATGGGGTCGCGCAGCAAATCCCACACCCGGCGTTTGCCCGGCTCGGCCTCGTGCATGGGCAGCTCGCGGGTGGGTCGCACCCACCACCAGCCGCACAAGGGCAGCAGCGCCATGAGCGCAAACGCCACCCGAAACCCGTTCACATCGCCCTTGACGCCGCCCAGCCACACCCCGGCGTGGTCGATGAGCAAGCCCGCCAAAAAAGGCCCCAGAAAATTAGAAAACGCCGGGCCGATGGCCAGCCAGCTGAACACCACCTTGAGTTCGGTGGCGTCTTGCGCGGCGCGTCCGGCATGGCGCTGCAAGGCAATCGAGGCGCAACCCGTGGCTCCACCCGTGCACAAGGCCGCCACGCACAGCGCCCAAAACTCCGCGAACACCAGCGCCACGCTGGTGCCCAGCACCGCAGCCAGTACCGCCCAGGCCACGGGGCGCTTGAGGCCCACGCGGTCGGTGTAGCGCCCGGCGGGCAAGGCCCAAAAAACCTGGGTAATGGCAAAGAGCGCGAGCAGCACCCCCACCGACATGGCGCTGTAGCCTTGCTTGAGCGCGAGCAAAGGTGCGGCCATGCGCATGCCCGCCATGCCCGCGTGCAAACAAACCTGGCCGGCAATGAGCCGCATGAGCATGCGGCGCGTCTCGCTTGCGCGATGTTGGCTCACATCAGGCGGCCTGTATCAGGACCAGGCTTGGCAGCAGCACTGCTGCCGGGGAGCGCGGCCACCCCTGGGGCTTCAGCGTCGGCGCTATCGGTGGGCAGCAAGGCTTGCGACTGCGCATCTGGCAGAGCCTGCACCTGGCGCAAGGCCCGGTCCATGGCGCGGCTGCGGGTCTGGGCGTTGTCCAGGGTGTTGAGCACGGTTTGGGTTTGTGCTTTGACCTTGGCCAGCACATCGCCAAACTTGCCAAACTCGGTTTTGACCGCGCCCAGCACCTGCCACACCTCGCTGGAGCGCTTCTCCAAAGCCAGGGTGCGAAAGCCCATTTGCAATGAACTCAGCATGGCCAGCAAAGTGGTGGGGCCGGCCAGGGTGATGCGGTGGTCGCGCTGCAGCGACTCCATCAAACCGGGGCGGCGCAGCACCTCGGCGTACAGCCCTTCGGTGGGCAAAAACAAAATCGCAAAGTCGGTGGTGTGCGGGGGCGCCACGTATTTTTCAGAAATCGACTTGGCCTCCAAGCGGATGCGCGCCTCCAGCGCTTTGGCTGCGGCGTCGGCTGCGGGCGCGTCGGCACGGCTTTGGGCGTCGAGCAAGCGCTCGTAATCTTCGTTGGGAAACTTCGCGTCGATGGGCAACCACAGCGGCTCGCCGTTGTCTGACCTGCCTGGCAGGCGCACGGCAAAGTCCACCACATGCTTGCTGCCCGGGCGGGTGGCGATTTGGGTGGCGTACTGGTCGGGCACAAACACCTGTTCGAGCAAGCCAGCGAGCTGCGCCTCGCCAAACATGCCGCGGGTTTTAACGTTGGTGAGCAGGTGTTTCAAGTCGCCCACGCCGGCTGCCAGGGTTTGCATTTCGCCCAGGCCTTTGTGGACTTGCTCGAGCCGGTCGGCCACTTGCTTGAAGCTCTCGCCCAAGCGCGCCTGCAGGGTGGACTGCAGCTTTTCGTCCACGGTGGCGCGCATTTCATCGAGCTTGGCCGCATTGGTACTTTGCAGCTGCGCGAGTTGCGCCTCCAGCGTTTGGCGCACCTCTTGCAAACGGCGTGCGTTGCTTTCGCTCAGGTCGGTGAGCTGGCGCGCCAGGGTGTCGGAGAGGGTTTTTTGCAGCAGCGTGAGTTGCTGACCAAAGGCGTCAATTTGCGTGTTTTGCGTGCGCGTGGCCTCGGCACTTTGCTGCACCAAACCAAGCTGGAAACTCGCCAGGTTTTGGGTGAGCTCGAGCCGGCCCGTGCGTGCGCTCTCGCCCAACTCAGCCCGCAGTTGCAAAGCGAGTTGGTCGAGCCGCTCGGCGCTACGCAGCACCTCAGCTTGCAAGACGGCTTGCTGCGTGGCCACCTGCTGCGACTGCTGGCTTTGCGTGCCCAGCTGTGCTGCCACCTGAGCGAGCTGGGTGCTCAGTGCGGTGTGCGTTTGCTCGGCCTGCAGCTCGGAGCGCTCAACATCTGAGCGGGCGCGCTGGCCCATGCGCCAGACCAGCGCAAGCAAAGCCACCACAAGCACGAGCACAAGCGCCAGAAGCCAAGCCAGCACCCAGCCAGAGACAGTCAACACCCACGGGGCCTCGGTCATGCTATGAATTACGCAGCTAAACCATCAGCATTCAAAGGGGTCAGGGCCTTGTTTTGCGTGAGGTAGGAAATCAGGTTGTCGGCCGCCAGGTTGGCCATGGCCAGGCGTGTGGGCACGCTCGAGCTCGCAATGTGCGGGGTGAGCACCACGTTAGGCACGGTGAGCAAATCGGGGTGCACCGAGGGCTCGCCTTCAAACACGTCCAGGCCGGCTGCGGCAATTTGTTTGTTTTTCAGGGCCACGGCCAAGGCCGCGTCATCCACAATGCCGCCGCGCGCGATGTTGACCAGCGTGGCGGTGGGCTTCATTTGCGCCAGCTCTGCCGCGCCAATGGCGTGGTGCGACGCGGCCGAGTACGGCAGCACCAGCACCAGGTGGTCGGCGGTTTTGAGCAGCTCTTCTTTGCTCACGTAGCGGGCCTTGCAATCGGTCTCGAGTTCGGCCGAGAGGCGTGAGCGGTTGTGATAAATGACGTTCATGCCAAAGCCATGCGCGCCGCGCTTGGCAATGCCTTGGCCGATGCGGCCCATGCCCAGAATGCCCAAGGTGGCGCCGTGGATGTCGGAGCCAGCAAACATGTCGTAGCTCCATTTTGTCCAGTGGCCAGCGCGCAAATAGTGCTCGCTTTCAGCGATGCGGCGGGCTGTGGCCATCACCAGGGCAAAGCCAAAGTCGGCGGTGGTCTCGGTGAGCACATCGGGGGTGTTGGTGGCCATCACGCCGCGCGCAGTCATGGCGGGGATGTCGAAATTGTTGTAACCCACTGCCATGTTGGCGCAAATTTTCAGGTGAGGCGCGCCGGCCAGCACCTCCGCGTCGATGCGGTCGCTGCCGGTGGTGAAGGCGCCCACTTTGTCAGCCAGACGGCGGGCCAGCTCGGCTTTGGACCAGGTCTCGTCGGCTTGGTTGGACTCGACATCAAAGTGCTGCGACAAGCGCTCCAGCGTTTGAGGAAACACAGCACGGGCAACAAGAATTTTGGGTTTGATCATGGTGAAACTTGATAAATAAACTTAGCAAATAAACTTAACTAATAAAAAACATGGGCTCAACAACGCACGGGTAAGCCCAGGCAGCTGTTGAACAGTCTTAGGCCAGCCAATGCGTGAACTCGGCAGCGCTCACGCGTGGGGTGTGGAAGGTGTTGACCTTGTCGGTCTCGTCGGCGTAGCCCAGGGCCATGCCGCAAACGAGCATCTCATTGTCTTGCGCGCCGATGTGCGGCAAGATGATTTTGGCAAAGCCGTTCCAGGCGGCTTGGGGGCAGGTATGCAGGCCATAAGCGCGCGCAGCGAGCATGACGGTTTGCAAGAACATGCCGTAGTCCACCAGCGAGCCGCGGCCCATGACTTTGTCCAGGGTGAACATCAGGCCCACGGGCGCATCAAAAAACTTGTAGTTGCGCTGGTGCTGGGCGTGCATGGCGTCTTTGTCGCCTTTGCCGATGCCCAACAAGCCATAGAGGCTCCAGCCGTTTTCGCGGCGGCGGTCGATGTAGGGGCTGACCCATTTTTCGGGGTAGTAGTCGTATTCTTCACGGTACTCAGCGGCCAGCTCGGGGTTGGCGCGAATGGCGTCGTGCGCACCGCACACCTTGGCCACCAAATCGTTGCGGCTTTGGCCTTGCAGCACATACACCTTCCAGGGCTGGGTGTTGGTGCCCGAGGGCGCGCGCGCGCTGAGCTGAAGAATTGCTTCAATCACCTCGCGGGGCACGGCTTGCTGGGTGAAGGCGCGCGCCGACATGCGCGAGTTGATGGCGTCGATCAAAGACAGGGGCGTGGTCAAAGCAGTTTCTCCAGAGTGGTTTTAAGTGTGAGGGGCAAGGGCACGGGGCGGCGGGTTTGCCGGTCCACGTACACATGCACAAAGTGACCTTGGGCGGCAGCGGTGGGCGCGCCTTGTTCAAACAAACCCACCTCGTAGCGCACGCTGGTGTTGCCCAGCCGCGCCACACGGATGCCCGCCTCGATGGTTTGCGGAAAAGCCAGGGGCGCAAAGTAGTTGCATTGGGTCTCCACCACCAGGCCGATGGTGCTGCCTGCGTGGATGTCCAAAGCGCCTTGCTCAATCAGGTGGGCGTTGACCGCGGTATCGAACCAGCTGTAGTACACCACGTTGTTGACATGCCCATACACGTCGTTGTCCATCCATCGGGTGGTGATGGGGCGCCAAACACGGTAGTGGCTGCGGTCGTGGCGCAGCGTGGGGCCAGGCGGGGCCTGGGCTACAGAGGCTTGGGCACCAGCTTGGACACAGGCTTGTGAGGTAGGTTCGGCCGGGGCGTTCATGGTGGGGTCAGGGTGAAATCAAACGAGCAACTGAAAGCGTGAACCCTTCATTTTGCCAGCCCGCGGGCTTCGTTTTGCCGCACCTGCCAACGCTGCCAGTACTGGTAGGCCACGCGGTAGGTGTTGAGCTGCACTTGAACGGTGCGGTGCAGGTCCACACCATAGCCGCCGCCCATGCAGATGGCCGCCGGAATGCGCTTGTGGAAACACCAGTCAAACACGCGCCGGTCGCGGGCCTCCAGGCCGTCAAAGCTGAGTTTAAGGCGACCCAGGCGGTCGCCTTCGTGCGGGTCGGCGCCAGCCAGATAAATCACCAGATCAGGCTCAAAACGGGCCTCAAGCAGCATCAGGGCTTGCTCGAGCGCTTCTAAATACATAGCGTCGCCGGTGCCGTCAGGCAGGGCAACATCGAGGTCGCTGGTCTCTTTGCGAAAGGGGAAGTTCTTCTCGCCGTGGATGGACAAGGTGAACACGCTGGGGTCGTTAGCAAAAATGCGCGCTGTGCCGTTGCCCTGGTGGACATCCAGGTCGATGACAGCCACCTGCAGAGGCCGGCGCTGCACCCTGCCCCGCTCGGCTTGCATGAGGCGCGCGGCCACCGCGCAGTCGTTGAACACGCAAAAGCCCCCGCCTTGGTCGGCGTAGGCGTGGTGGGTGCCACCGGCCAGGTTGGCGGCCAGGCCCTGGCTCAGGGCCACACGCGCAGCGGCTACCGTGGCGCCAGCCGAGCGGCGCGAACGCGCCACCATGGCCTCGCTCCAGGGAAAACCAATCTCGCGCTGCTGCGCTGGGCTGAGCAAGCCTTGAGACACCGCTTGTATATAACTGGGCGCATGTGCCAGGGCGAGTTCGCCGTCAGAGGCGGCTGGCGCTTCCAACAGGCTCAGGCCAGGCAGCTCAGCCAGCAGCTGCTCTCGCAGCAAGGCGTACTTGGCCATGGGAAAGCGGTGACCCTGGGGCAAGGGCAACACAAAGTGGTCGGCATAAAACGCATGCATGAAACGATTGTGACGTACGCCTTGCGCCAGCTCAGAAACCGGTGCTTTTAGAAACTGCGCTCTAAAAATGCTGCAATGCAACAAAAACACTTGCACTGCCTCGGGTTATCCCTATAATTCGTTTCATGTTGCAATGCAGCATTTAACCAACCCACTGGAGATCGAAATGATGACTGTTGAACAAGTAATGGCCTCGCACAAAGCAAACGTTGAGACCCTTTTCGGTCTCACCAACAAAGCCTTCCAAGGCGTTGAGAAGCTCGTCGAACTGAACATGACCGCTTCCAAAGCCGCTCTGAACGAAGCCGCTGCACAAACATCCACCATGCTCAGCGTGCGTGACGCCCAAGAACTGCTGGCTTTGCAAGCCAACATGTTCCAGCCCTTGGCTGAAAAGACTGCTTCTTACAGCCGTCACCTCTACGACATCACTTCAGGCACCGCTGCTGAGTTCAGCAAAGCCGCTGAAGCCCAAGCTGCTGAAGCGCAAAAAGCCTTCATGGGCCTGGTGGACAACGCTGCCAAGAACGCACCTGCTGGCTCCGAGACCGCTGTTGCCGTGATGAAGAGCACCGTGGCTGCTGCCAGCAACGCTCTGGAATCCGTGCAAAAAGCTGTCAAGCAAGCCACCGACATGGTGGAGTCCAACATCAACGCCGTGGCTGCCCAAGCCACTGAAGTGAGCAAGACTGCCGCTAAAAAGCGTTAATCGGTGTTTTCAGGGTGAATCCGGTTTTTTTATCTGCCTTAGATCAAGAACCAGGGAAAACCCTGATACACTACAGATATTCAAGACCTAGTCGATAAAGACTTGTCTTACTGGTTGTCTCCTCGGGTCCTTTCGAAACCATCGTGGTTCAGGGATCCCTTCAAGGCCTCGTCTCTGACGAGGCCTTTTTTTGTCTGCTGCACAGCAAAAAACTCAGCGTGAACGCGCTTCGAGCGCCAGTTTGAGCTCGGGCAATCGCATTTGCATGGCCGCGCGGCCGGCCGCGATGGAGCGTTTGCGCGCGCCAAAGTCTGAGCTGCCCACGCCTTGCAAGGCGGGGCGCACCACCACATCGGCCTCGCGCAACTCCAAGTTGTTGATGCTTTTGCCCATGATGTTGAAGGTTTGCATCAAGATCTGGAAGGTGTCCCCCGAGGGGCTGCCCTCTGGCGGGGTGGAAATGTCCACCGCAATCACCAAATCGGCGCCCATTTGCTTGGCATAGCGCACCGGCACGGGCGAGACCAAGCCACCATCGACGTACTCGCGGTTGGCTATTTTCACGGGCTCGAAAATGGCAGGCACGGCGCTCGAAGCGCGCACCGCTGTGGCCGTGTCGCCCCGGCGAAACAGCACGCCTTGCCCGTTTTTCAGGTCGGTGGCCACAATGCCCAAGGGCATGGGCATGTCCTCAATGAGTCGGCCCCTGACCTGGCGGCGCACATACTTGGCCAGGGCGTCGCCGCGCAAAATGCCGCGGCTGAAGATGGGCAGCGTCCAGTCGGTGAAGGCGGCTTCGTCCATGGTCTCGGCCACTTGCTGCAAGGCAGCGCCGTCTTTGCCGCTGGCGTAAAACGCCGCCACCAGGCTGCCCGCCGAGGTGCCCGTGACCAGGCTGGGCTTGAAGCCGTTTTCCTCCAGCACCTGAATCACGCCCACGTGGGCAAAACCACGCGCGGCCCCGCCCCCCAAAGCCAAACCAATTTTCACCACCTTGGGCACCGGGGGCGGAACAGCCACAGGCGCCTCAAGGATGTCGCCCGCGCTAGTCCGGGTGCTCTCAGGCACCTGGCTGCTGGGGCTGCTGGGGGTGGTCGATGGGCTGCTTGGGCTGACGCTGACCGTTGAAACCGGCGCGCCAGGCTTGGTCACTGGGGCGGTGCTGCAAGCACTGACCAGGGTCAACACCAGCAAAGACGGCCAGCGCCAGGAGCCCCTGTAGTTGATAATGATTCTTGTTAGCTGTAAAATCAATGCTCTCATCACCACCCTTCAATTCATGTTTTCTAAATTCACCACGCTGTTGAGCGCTGCCACCTTGGGCCTGGCCGGCTTGACTAGCCTGGCCCAGGCGCAAGACGCCACGCTCAACATTTACTCTGCCCGTCATTACCCGACCGATGAGGCGCTGTACGGCAACTTCACCAAGTCTACCGGTATCAAAATCAACCGGGTTGATGCCGACGACGCCGGCATCTTGGCCCGCCTCAAAGCCGAGGGTGCAGCCTCGCCGGCCGACGTCATTTTGCTGGTCGACGCTGCCCGCTTGGCCAAGGGCGACAGCGATGGCTTGTTTGCACCCATCAAATCCGCGGTGTTGCAAGCGGCCATTCCCCCCCAGTACCAAGCCCGGCCCAACGCCCAGGGCGAGGTGGCGTGGTTTGGGTTTTCCACCCGCGCGCGGGTGGTGGTGTATGACAAGCTACGCGTCAAAAAAGAAGACGTGGACACCTACGAAGAGCTGGGTGACCCCAAAAACAAAGGCCGCTTGTGCATCCGCTCGGGCTCGCACCCGTATAACCTGTCGCTGTTTGGCGCGGTGATGGTGCACCTGGGCGAAAAAGCCACCGAGGACTGGCTCAAAGGCATGGTGGCCAACATGGCGCGCTCGCCCAAAGGTGGCGACACCGACCAGATCCGCGCAGTGGCCAGCGGCGAGTGCGGCGTGGCGCTGACCAACACCTACTACCTGGCCCGCCTCATGCGTTCCGCCAAACCGGAAGACCAAGCGCTGATGGAGAAGGTGGGCGTGGTCTTCCCCAACCAAAACAGCTGGGGCACCCACCTCAACATTGCTGGCGCAGCGGTGGCGCGCAACGCCAAAAACACCGCAGCAGCCGTGAAGTTTCTCGAGTACCTGGCCAGCCCCAGCGCGCAAGAACACTTTGCCAACGGCAACAACGAATGGCCCGTGGCCAAAGGCGTGAGCTTGAGCAACCCGGCCCTGCAAACCTTGGGGGGGAGCTTCAAGAGCGAAACCATCCCGATCAGCGAGGTGGGGGCCAACCAGGTCAAGGTGCAGCAAATGCTGGACCGGGTGGGTTTTCGTTAACGCTTCATCGCGCTACTGATTCCATAGCAAAAAAGCCCGTCACGGCATGGCCTGACGGGCTTTTTCGCATCTCAACCCAGCTTTGAGCGAACTCGTAGCCGGGCCTCAAACACCTTAACCAGCCGTGGCTTCCTCAGGCTTGGCTTTGCCTTCTTTCTTCGGCAAAGGCTGGATGTCGAGCAGCACCTCGGTTTTGCTCTCGTCCTTATCGTCCAGGTCCACCGTCAAGCGGCCGCCATCGGTCAGGCGACCAAACAGCAGCTCGTCGGCCAGGGCGCGGCGGATGGTGTCTTGAATCAAGCGCTGCATCGGGCGCGCGCCCATGAGCGGATCGAAACCCTTCTTGCCCAGGTGCTTGCGCAGCTTGTCGGTGAAGGTGACCTCCACTTTCTTCTCGGCGAGCTGCTGCTCGAGCTGCAGCAAGAACTTGTCCACCACACGCAAAATGATGTTTTCATCCAGCGCTTTGAAGTTGACGATCGCGTCCAGCCGGTTGCGGAACTCGGGCGTGAACAAGCGCTTGATGTCGCCCATCTCGTCGCCAGCTTGGCGCGGGTTGGTGAAACCAATCGTGGCCTTGTTCATGGTCTCGGCGCCCGCGTTCGTCGTCATGATGATGATGACG
>DKJZ01000068.1 GCA_002454975.1 Hylemonella sp. UBA6679 | reverse complement strand
CACGAAACGGCATAGAGCCCGACACCCTGGCACAGGAACCAGCACGCACGCTTTGGCAGCACTGGCAAGCCGGCACCGTTCTTGACAACCTGCCTGCAGACTGTCGCCCCCAAACCCGCGCGCAGGGCTACAACGTGCAAGCGCAGTTGCCCCTGGTGTCTCAGCGCGACGTGGTGGGCTGGAAAATTGCCGCCACCAGCAGCGTCGGGCAAGCCCACATCAACGTCAGCGGCCCCATTGCCGGGCGTTTGCTCAGCGGCCAAATTTATGCCGATGGCGCGACCGTGCCCAGCGCAGGCAACCGCATGCGCGTGGCAGAGCCCGAAATGGCTTTCAAGCTCGCACACGACCTGCCCCCAAAAAACCAGCCCTACACCACCGCCGAGGTGCTGGCCGCAGTGGGCACCCTGCACACCGCACTCGAAATGCCCGACTCCCGGTTTGCCACCTTCACCGCAGCAGGCGAAGCGCAGTTGCTGGCCGACAACGCTTGCGCGCACCATTTCATTTTGGGTGCAGCAGCCCCTGCCTCTTGGCGCGACCTGGACTTAAGCACCTGGGCGGTACATGGCCATGTACGAACAAGCAACGGCGCAAGCTGGTCAAGGTCTGGCAGTGGCGCTGCCGTGCTTGGCGACCCGCGTGTGGCGCTGACCTGGCTCATCAACGAGCTCAGCGCCCTGGGCATCACCGCACAAGCTGGCCAATTCATCACCACGGGCACGTGCATGACGCCGCTGGAGATCACCCCTGGCGACGCGGTGCAGGCCGACTTTGGCGTGCTCGGTCAGGTTGCCATGCAGTTTGGCTTGTAAAGCTGTACCCACGATTCAACCCTTCTAGCCCATGAGCTCATCCACCATGATTGACACCCCTCAAACTGATGTTTCTCAGACCTCTGTCGGCGGTCAATTTGTGGTGTGTTTGGGCGCCTCTGCTGGCGGCTTAGACGCGCTGGAGCGCTTCTTCAAAAACTGCCCGCCTGATACCGGGGCGATTTACGTGGTCATTCAGCATTTGTCGCCCGACCACAAAAGCATGATGAGCAACCTGCTCGCGCGCCACACTACCATGCCGGTGACCATGGTGGAAGACGAAATGCTCATGGAGCCCGACCACGTCTACCTGATTCCACCCGGTCAGGTCATGCACGTCACGCCCAGCCACCTGCACCTCACGCCCAAAAACCCCCGTGGCCTGACGCTGCCCATCGATATTTTCTTTTCGTCCTTGGCCAGCGTTTACAAAAACAAGGCCGTGGGCATCATCCTCTCGGGCACCGGCACCGATGGCACCCGGGGTGCTGCGGCCATCCACGATGCGGGTGGCGCTGTCATGGCGCAAGAGCCCGAGTCGGCCAAGTTCGACGGCATGCCGCGCAGCGTCATCAACACGGGCATTGTCAAAGCCGTGCTGCCTGTGGAAGACCTGCCCGCCCGCTTGATCGCCCACCTCAACAACCTGCCCGTGCCGGCCATCCCGGCACTCAGCGAGTTGTCAGACGTTGAGCTCACTGCCGACGAAGCCAAGCTCGAAATTCTGCGACGCTTGCACCAGCACTCGGGCATCAACTTTGAAGAGTACAAGCAAGCCACGGTGATGCGGCGCATCGAGCGGCGCATGAACGTGCGCCACACCTCGCACTACCAAGATTACCTGCGCTTGCTCGACACCGAGCGCGCCGAGCTGCTGGCCTTGCGCCGTGAAATGCTCATCCCGGTCACCAGCTTTTTCCGCGACCCCGACACTTTCGAAACCCTCTCAGAAAAAGTCATCGAACCCCTGGTGGCCGAGCGCCAAACGGGCGAAAGCATCCGCGTGTGGATTGCTGGCGTGGCCACTGGCGAAGAGGCCTACACCATCGCCATGCTGTTTTTGGAGGCCTTTGAGAAGCAACGTCGCTGGCCCATGCTGAAAATTTTTGCCACCGACGTGGACCAGCAATGCGTGGAAATTGCCGGCGCCGGCCACTACCCAGAGTCGTCGGCCACTGAGCTGTCGGCTGAGCGCATCGACCGCTTTTTTGTACGGCGTGACAACGGCTTGACGGTCAAAAGCGAGCTGCGCCAGTGCATTGTGTTTGCGCGCCACAACCTGCTCTCCGACCCACCCTTTACCAAGATGGACTTGGTCTCGTGCCGCAACACCTTGATTTACTTCAAGTCGGCAGCGCAAGACCGCGCTTTGCGCGCCCTGCATTACGCCCTCAAACTCGGTGGCGCCATGCTCCTGGGCTCGAGCGAATCGCTCACCAACTCTGGCGAGGGCTTGCAAACCGTGAGCCAAAAGCACAAGGTGTTTCGCTGCATCAGCCTGCTGAATTTGCCGCTCATTGATGGCAGCCGCAAAGACTTTGTGCTGAGCACGGCCAGCCCCGCCAACCGCATGGGCCCAGGCCGTGTGCGACGGCGCAACCAAGAGTCCGGCATCAACGACGAAGCCGTGGCCGCCTTGCTGCAACGCTACGCACCGCCGTCCATTCTGGTGAACCACCTGCAAGAAATGGTGCACCTGTATGGCGATGCCAAGCGCTTCATCATGCCGCGCCCAGGCGCCGTGAGCCTGGACGTCACCAAGCTGCTGCCCGAGTCGCTCATGCCCGTGGTTTCAGCCATGCTTTACAAAGTTGGCAATGACGGCATCAGCCTGCAATCCGATCCGGTGCGGGTGCAACTGGCCGATGGGCGCGAGCACCGGGTGCGCGTCTCGGTCCACCCCGTTTTGCGCGATGGCCAAGACCCGCTCACCTTGGTGTGCTTTGAGGCGCAAGAAACCAGCGACGCCACCATCGCCGGCTCCATCGACGTGGAGGCCGAAACCATGGCCCACGTGGGCGCGCTGGAGCGTGAGTTGCGCGTGACCCGCGAAAACCTGCAAGCCACCATTGAAGAGCTGGAAACCTCCAACGAAGAACTCCAGGCCACCAACGAAGAGCTGATGGCCTCCAACGAAGAGCTGCAAAGCTCCAACGAAGAGTTGCAGTCGGTCAACGAAGAAATGGGCTCGGTCAACGCCGAGTTCCAAGAAAAAATGACCTTGCTCAACAAGGCCAACGCTGACCTGGACAACATGGCCAAGGCCTCGGGCGTGCCCACGGTGTTCGTGGACGACAAGTTGGAAATCACCCGCTTTAGCCCCGATGCCAAGCTGGTGTTCAAGTTGCGAGAAACCGACGTGGGGCGCCGCCTTGACGACATCGCCCACGTGCTGCGCTACCCCGGCCTGATGGAAGACCTGGCGCTCACGCTGCAAACCGGCCGCATGATCGAGCGTGAAGTCCGCACCGCCGACGACACCCGAACCTACTTGGTTCGCATGCTGCCTTATGTGATGCACTCCACCCTGGGTACGGGCGCGGTCATCACCTTGGTGGACATCACCGAGCTGCTCAATGCGCAGCGCCTGCAAGTGATCATTGACGCACTGCCAGAAAACATCGCGGTACTCGACCAGCAAGGCGCCATCATCATGGTCAATTCGGCCTGGAACCGATTTGCCATGGACAACGGGGGCGACCCCAACAACGGCCTGGGCGTGGGCTGCAACTACCTCAGCGCCTGCACCGGCGCGCCCGACGAATCCGTGGACGCCAAAGGCAACCCGGTGGACATCAACCTCAAACTCAAGCGTGTGCTCGATGGCTCCATGCCGAGTTTTTCAACCGAGTACGCCTGCCACGGCCCCGACAAGCAACGTTGGTTCATGATGAACGTGGGCTACATCAACCACCCCACCATGCGTGCGGTGGTCAGCCATTTCGAAACGACCATGTGGCACGCCCACGATTAAGTAAACGCGTAAGCCCGGTGCGGTGAACCATCCGCCTGGGCTGCCACAGAACCGATGTCAAAAGCAGCCTACCAGCGTTTTTTCACCAGCTTGCCAGTGCCGGCCCTGGTGGTGGACAGCCTGGCCTTCATTCAGCAAGCCAACGAGCGTGCCAGCGACTTGCTTGACCTCAGCCATGAGCCGTCTTTGCAGCACAAATCCATGCTGCTCTACCTCAACCCCGAGTCGCGGCGCCGGCTGCAGTGGTGCTTGGCCCAGCGCAACCACACCGGCATGCACGAGATGCTCGATGTGCAGCTCAACATCGACGAAGGCTACGTGCTGCCCTGCAACATCCACATCACCCGCTTGGATGCCGAGCTGGACGTGGCCAGCTACGACGGGCAAATGAGCCTGCTCGTGATCTTGGACCAAAGCCCCGTGCAGGCGCAGCGCCTGAGCGAAGAGCGTTACCGCCAACAAACCCAGCGCCTGGGCGAGGTGATTTGGGCCAGCCAAAGCGGCGTGTGGGAATGGGAAATGAGCAACCCCTCGCTCATTTGCAACGCGCGTTGGGCAGAGATTCAAGGCTACACCTTGGACGAATTGCTGCCCATCACCATGGACGACTGGGTCAAGCTGGTGCACCCCGATGACCAAGCTGCGGTGCTGGCCATACGTACCCAGCTCCAGCATGCGCAGGCCGACACCTTCGACCACAAAATTCGGCTCACCCACAAGCTGGGCGGCTGGATTTGGGTGCAACACCGCGGTCGTGTGATTGAGCGCGACGAAGACCACAAGCCTGAGCGCGTGGCCGGTGCCTTGGTGGATATTTCCAACGAGATGGCCCAAGCCCACGCGCTGGAAGCCGCCAAACTCGCAGCCGAAGAAGCGCAGCGCATCAACAGCGAGTTCATGGCTAATTTGGGCCATGAAATTCGCACCCCCCTCAACAGCGTGCTGGGCCTGATTGAGCTGCTGGAAAACACGCCCTTACAGCCCCAGCAAAAAGAGCTGCTGCATGAAATGCACGACAGCAGCGCCTTGCTGCGCAACACCCTCAACGAGTTGCTCGACAACGCCAAGCTCGAGGCTGGCGGTGTGGAGCTCGAGCAAACGCCCATTGAGCTGCGCGAGCTGCTGGGCTCGACCATGGTGCTCTTTACCCGCCACGCCAAAGAGGCTGGTATCGGCCTGTCGGCGCGCATCGCACCCGATGTGCCCGAGGCGTTTTTAGGCGACGCTTTGCGCTTGCAGCAAGTGCTCAACAATTTGGTGAGCAATGCCATCAAGTTCACCTCGGTGGGCCGGGTCGACATCAACATCACGCGGCTGCAACAAAACATTGATGGGCAGGTTGAGCTGATGGTTGAGGTGCAAGACACGGGCATTGGCATCAAGCCCGGCGACCAGCCCCGTTTGTTCACCCCGTTTTTTCAGTCTGACTCGTCCATCACCCGCCGCTTTGGCGGCACCGGTTTGGGCTTGAGCATTTGCAAGCGGCTCGTTACCCTCATGGGTGGCAGCTTAGGTGTAGAGAGCACACCGGGCGTGGGCAGCCGCTTTTGGTTCACGGCCAATTTCAAGCTACTTGACACCCAGGCCAGCAGCGCCCCCGCTTCGAAGCCCTCAGAGTGGCATGTGGAAGAAGCGCGCAGTGCCACCCAGCTGCCCTTGTTGCTCGACACCCATGAGCAGCGCAAGCAATTGCAAACACTGGCGCAGGCCCTGAAAAAGCACGACATCAAAGCCATCGAGATCACCGAAACCTTGATGCGCTACCAAGACCAGAGCAAGCACAGCGTGCTCACCACCATCAAAAGCAAACTCGACGCCTACGATTTTCTCGGCGCCCTTGATGTGCTCAATGCGGTCAGCGTGGAAACGTCTGCGTCATGACACAAAAAGCACGCCTTCTCATCGTTGACGACGAGCCGAAAAACATCCACCTGCTGTCCAACGTTTTTGCCGACGATTACGACATTTCTGCGGCCATCTCTGGCGCCCAAGCCCTGCGGCTGCTCGAGCACAACAACGACATTGAGCTGATCTTGCTCGATGTGATGATGCCCGAGATGGATGGCCACGCGCTGTTTGCCAAGCTGCGGGCCAATCCAGCCACCGCGGATATCCCGGTGGTGTTTGTCACCGACCGTGCCGACCCCGACAGCGAAATTTTGAGCCTCAAAGCGGGTGCTGTGGATTACATCCACAAGCCCATTCACGTGGGCATTGCGCGCATTCGCGTGGAGCAACAATTGGCCTTGTCGCGCCAAAAGAAAAGCCTGCAGCAACTCTTGCGCGAACGCACGCTTGAGCAGCACCGGCTGAGCAACATCATTGAAGGCACCGCCTCGGGTACCTGGGAGTGGGAGGTGGCCTCAGACCGCCTCTTCATCAACCAGCACTTTGCCAGCATGCTGGGCATCAGCCCGCAAGAGCTCAAGACTTACACCATGGCGCAGTGGACAGCGCGGGTGCACAAAGACGACCAAGCTCTGTGCGCCCAAGCCCTGCGAGCCTGGGTGCGCCAGGGCAACACGCTGCACAGCGAGACCTTGCGCTTGCAGCACGCACAGGGCCACTGGGTATGGGTGCAAATCCGTGGTTCGCGCATGGACGACACCACCAGCCAGGCCGTGCGGGTGTTTGGTACCCAGGCCGACATGTCTGCCCTGGTGCAGGCCAAAGTGGCTGATGCGGCCAACCGAGCCAAGAGCGAGTTTCTCTCGCGCATGAGCCACGAGCTGCGCACACCCCTGAATGCGATTTTGGGATTTGGCAAACTCATGAGCCTCGATGAGGGCCTCACGGCCTCTCAGCTGGACTACCTCAATGAAATTTTGCAGGCTGGGCGGCATTTGCTCGGCCTGGTCAACGAGGTGCTCGACCTGCACCAAATTGAAGCTGGCCGCATGACGGTGGAGGTCAAAGACCTGTTGCTCGCACCCCTGGCACAAGACAATGTGGACCTGCTCGAGCCCCTGGCTTTGGCCGCTGGCGTGAGCCTGCACATGAACATCGCGCCAGACACCGTGGTGCGGGCCGACCCCAAGCGCTTGAGCCAGGTGCTCATCAACTTGGTGTCCAACGCCGTTAAATACAACCGCGAAGGCGGCTTTGTGCGCCTGGAGAGCGCGCATCTGGCCGATGGGCGTGTGCAAATCACCGTGGTGGACAACGGCTTGGGCATCAGCGACACCGCGCAGGCGATGATTTTCCAGCCCTTTGAGCGCGGCGACGCCGACGACACCCCCGTGCAAGGCACAGGCTTGGGCCTGACCCTGACCCGCAAGCTGGTGGATTTGATGGACGGCGAGATTGGCTTTGAAAGCCAAGACGGCCAAGGCAGCCGCTTTTGGGTGGTGCTTAACGCAGGAAAGCTCTGACCACCTGCATCAGCTCCAAAATATCAAACGGTTTGCTGATGTAGTGGTGAAAGCCCGCTGTGAGGGCTTGCGTTTGGTCTTCTGGGCGGGCCAGCGCGGTCAAGGCGATGTAGCGGCTCTTGGAGAGCTCAGGCAGGGCTTTGAGTTTGCGCAACAGCTCGTAGCCGTCCATTTGCGGCATCAAGATGTCCAGCACGATCACTTGTGGGGCATGCACTTTTGCCAAATCCAAGGCGGTGTGGCCGTTGTTGGCCAAAACCACCTCTACCCCCTCCACCCGTGACACCACATCGCGCGCCAAACCCAGGTTTGAGCTGACGTCATCCACACACAAAACTTTTGCCATTACATTCCTCCCTGATTTTTATTCATAGAGGATAGCAATGATTCGCCTAAGCTCGATACCCCATAGTTGGGGGGGGGGGGGGGGGGGGGGGA
>DKJZ01000110.1 GCA_002454975.1 Hylemonella sp. UBA6679 | reverse complement strand
CTTTGGGTGGCCGCCGGGGAAGTTCATGGGGAACGATCAATGACGACCACTTTGTTCACGTCTAAATCGGGTCAGCAGTACGACATTGATGTCACAGATGGATCGGAAATACTTGTGACAAAAGATGGGAAGAAGTGTGGGTCCATCCTGTTGAGCTACCGAGAGTGTGATGGCGATGATTACTACCACATCACCAATTTAGGGTTAGAGGGGTGCAAGGGGCAAGGCGTGGGGCGTCAATGCTTGAAGATGCACAAGGAAACGTTTGGTTCGCCATTGACCGCTGGCTCTAGCCACAATGGAAAGCAGGACGATGGAAGTCATCTCACGGGTGATGGGCCAGGCTTCATCAAGAAGATGCGCGAAGAAGGAATCGTCTGTCGCGAGCGAAATTACGACGAACCTCGCGATTACGAATTCGAATAACTAGCGGACTTTGCGCGTCCTCCACTCATCTCCACGAAAGTAGTTACTTGGAGGGGGGATGACCCATAGCATGACAAGCGTTTTCTACTGGAACGCTTACCATGCACAACAACGAACAAATCTCTAATCTCAGAGCTGGCGCAGCCCCCCGACACCCGCAACAAGAAGTCGTCGATCTAATCGCAGTGGCCCTGCTGCGATTGCGCGAAGCTGAATCATCTGCGCAGAAACCTTCACCTATTCGCGACAGTAGGAAGGTTTCACTTGGCTTCGCTGGCCAGAAGAGCGTGAATGCAAACACCGATCACTAAGAAGGAGTTTGCACATGACGACACACGCACAACAATCAAAAACGGTATCCATCGCGGCGCAAGTCGCGCAGCTACCGCACCTGCCCATGCAGAACATATGGGCCATGTGGGACGCGCATTTTGATGAACGACCACAGCACCACCATCGCACCTGGCTGGAATCCCGACTGGCCTACAAGATTCAGGAAAAGGCCTTCGGCTCTCTCAAGCTGACGACGCGTAGGAAGCTGGAGGAAATCGGCGAAACAGGGGTGCTTCCCAAGCGCTTGCAAGGTGATGCGGATCGCCTGCTGCCAGGCACCATGCTCAGCCGCTTCTTTGACGACCAAGAGCACAAGGTGGTCGTGCGCGGCGTGCGAGATTTCGAATACCGTGGCCAGCGGTTTAAGAGCTTGTCGGCGATCGCACGGCTGATCGCTGGCTGCCCATGGTCGGGACCTGCCTTTTTTGGGTTGAAGTCCACCAAGAAGGAAGCAGCATGAGAACCTCCCGCACAGCAGTGGCAAGCACGCCCTTGTTCATTCCCAAAAAGCGATGTGCCATCTACACGCGCAAGTCGACCGATGAAGGCTTGGACCAGGAGTACAACAGCCTGGAAGCACAACGCGATGCAGGTCTTGCTTTTGTGAGCAGCCAACGCCATGAAGGTTGGCTGGCGCTGGACGACACCTATGACGATGGTGGATTCTCCGGCGGCAATATCGATCGTCCTGGACTCAAGCGCTTGATGGCAGACATCGAGGCCAGAAAAATTGATGTGGTTGTGGTCTACAAGATTGACCGACTCACACGCAGCCTGCCTGACTTTGCCAAGCTGGTAGAGGTGTTTGATCGCAACAACGTCTCGTTTGTCTCGGTCACCCAGCAGTTCAACACGACCACATCGATGGGGCGGCTGACGCTCAACATCTTGCTGTCCTTTGCACAGTTTGAACGTGAAGTCACGGGCGAACGGATCCGGGACAAGATCGCAGCCAGCAAGGCTAAGGGAATGTGGATGGGTGGTACGCCTCCGCTGGGCTATGACGTGGTTGATCGCAAACTGCTGGTCAACGAGCGAGAGGCTAGTCTGGTGCAAGACATCTTCCGCCGGTACGCCGAGCACGGTTCGGCAGCACGCCTGGTACGTGAGTTGGATATCGAAGGTCACAGTACCAAGTCCTGGGTCACACAATCCGGCCAGCACCGTGCGGGCCGTCCCATTGATCAGCAGTACCTGTTTTGTCTGCTTCGCAATCGCTTGTACCTTGGTGAGATCAGTCACAAGGGCGAGTACTTCCCGGCGCAGCACGCCAGCATCATTTCGCAGGAGTTGTGGGATGGCGTGCAAGCGTTCGTCAACAAGCGAAAGCAAGGCCCCAGAGAGCGCAGGGACGAGTACCCAGCGCTGTTGGGCGGCTTGTTGTTTGCACCCGATGGGCAGCGCATGATCCATCACTACACCAAGAAAAAGAATGGCCGTATGTACCGGTACTACGTGCCGTACTTGGAGAAACGACGCAGCGCAGGCGCAACCCAAGATGGACTCGGTCAAAGCATCGGTGCGCTCCCGGCAGCTGAAATCGAAGCTGCGGTTTTGAATGAAATCGAGCTGGCGCTGATGGAGCCGGAGGCATTGATTGGTGTGTGGCGCTCATGCCTTCAGCACAGTGCCGGAGCCGATCTTCAAGAGGACCAGGTGGTGGTGTCGATGAGGAGAATTGCTGATGTCTGGAAGCAATTGTTCCCTGCGGAGCAACAGCGCATTGCACAGTTGCTCATTGAGCGCGTGGACTTCAAGGATGGCAGTCTAGACATCCATTGGCGCGAGGATGGTTGGATCGGACTTGACCCAAGCATCGTGGCGCACCCATATGTGGAAGAGGCCAAAGAGTATTCAGAGGAGGTGATGGCATGACTAACGAGGTATATCAGGGCAACCCAAGGTTGCGCAATGTGCGTATTGAAGTGGGTGGGGCTGCGCGGCAAATCATGGACGGCACGCAACGTGTGACGATGGTCCCGCTGACGATCCGTCGCAAACAAAACCGCAAGCTCTTGACCCCACCGCCGGGCTCCAGTGCGAACGTCATGTCGGGCGGGATGGACATTCCGATGATCAAAACGCTGGGCAAGGCGTTTTATTGGCAGCGCTTGCTTGATGAGGGCAAGTACGCCACGGCGACAGATCTGGCTCGTGCATTCAAGCTGGAGCCCGGTTGGGTTGCGGAGGTCCTGCGCATGGCGAATTTAGCTCCTGAGATCATTGAAGCCATCCTGGATGGTTCCCAGCCACGGCATCTGAATCTGCAGACGATCCGTGGGCGTCAAGAGACCCTGCCACGCGACTGGGAGGAGCAAAAAAAGATGCTTGCCTTTGTGTGACTTGCTTAGCTTGATTTGACTGCAAACGGCCAAAAGCAGACGTCTGCTATTTCATAACAAATCGAGCGGTAGCCTGCTTTGCGCCTGAAGAAACGACCGCTACGACTTTTGTGCCCGGACTCACTTTGAAACTGCCCAACGCTTCAAACTTGTCTCCGCTTGCCTTGAGTTCGACCTCTTGCTTCTCTGTCCCGCTCAGTAGCGTCAACTTGGCAGTGGCTTTCGAGACGTCTACAGGCTTTCCATGATCTCGGACATGCAGCCGCAGTGTGGTGGGATTGGCGACCAGTTCGTAGTCGATATCCTTAACCGTGACCAGAACGCCGCCGTGCATGGGCTTGTGTTCTGTATCACTGGGACCCGCCCATGCAGAATTGCTGAGCGAAAAAATCAAACTGATCATGAGGGCGAAGATTTTCATAGGAGTTCCTTTTTGTGTGAGTCAATCAAAACAATGTCAAAACGCCTCGGCGTCCTTTTGCTCTAAAAGCGCTTGAGCAGGCTTTCGGCCAAACAGCCAGAACATGGCGGGTGTGAGGAATGTGTCCAGCAGGGTGGAACTGATCAACCCGGAAAAAATTACCACCGCTACCGGATGCAAGACCTCCGTGCCTGGACGCTCAGCTTCGAAAAGCAAGGGCGCCAGAGCGAAAGCGGTCACCAAAGCGGTCATCAAGACCGGGCTCAAGCGCTCCAGTGATCCCCGCAGGATCATTTGCGTGTTGAAGGTCTCTCCTTCAAAGCGCATGAGGTTGATGTAGTGGCTCACCTTCAGGATTCCGTTACGCACGGAAATTCCAGCCAGTGTGATGAAGCCAATCAGTGCTGCAACCGACAGGGGTTGCCCAGACAGCCACAAGCCCAGCACAGCGCCTACCAGTGCCAGCGGAATATTCACCATGATCAGCCCGGAGAGCACGACGGACTTGTAGCGGCTGTAAAGCACCACAAACATCAAAACCACGGAGATCACGGACAGCAGTGCGATCAGCCGAGAGGCCTCCTCTTGCGCTTGGAACTGCCCGCCCAGAGTGATGAAGTAGCCCTCGGGCAAGCGCGATTCAGAGACGACTTTGCGGATGTCGACAATGACCTCCGACAGCGGACGACCTGAGGCGTTAGCAGAGATCACGATTCGACGCTTGCCGTTGTCGCGGCTGATCTGGTTGGGGCCATCGGCATCCTCAATCAAGGCGATCTTGGACAGTGGTACCCTGCCAGAAGGGGTCTCAATCAGCATCTGTCCCAGACCTTCGAGCGAGCGTGCAGACTCAGGCAACCGCACGACCAGTGCAAACCGTCGTCCGCCTTCCATGATCTGGGTGACCCTTTCACCTTCGACCAGCGATTGCAGCGTGGAAAGCACTTGCGAGCCGGACAAGCCATATTGAGACGCAGCCGCATAGTCCACCCGAACCTTGATCTGGGGTGCCAGGACCTGTTTTTCGATTTGCAAGTCCGCAATGCCCTGTATGTTGGCCAGACGGGATCTCAGTGCATCCGCCTGGCCCCGGAGCACATCTAGGTCTTCGCCAAAGATCTTGATGGCGATTTGAGATCGAACTCCAGAAAGCATGTGATCAATCCGGTGAGAGATCGGTTGCCCCACTTCAATGGATGCAGGCAAGTTGACCAGACGCGCGCGGATGTCCGCCCGGACTTCGTCCATCGAGCGGGTCAACTGTCCGGCGGGCTTGATGCCCACGTCCAACTCGCTGACATGGACGCCTTCGGCGTGCTCATCCAACTCAGCGCGCCCACTGCGTCGACCCACATGAACAACTTCAGGCACCTGTTTGACCAGAATTTCGGCCTGGCGAGCCAGGGCTGACGACTCCGTCAGGGTGACGCCCGGGTTGAGACGCAAGCCCACCAGAAGCGTGCCCTCATTGAAAGGGGGCAGGAATGTGGTGGGGAAGAAGGGGACCGCAACAGCCGCCAAGACCACGGCGGCACCGGCGCTGGCCAGGGCTGCGCGAGGCTTGTCCAGAACCAGTTGAAGCCCACTCTTGTACCGATTTTTGAGCCACGCCAGGACCTTGGTGTCGCCATGGTCCAGATTTCTCATTCGGGGCAGCAAGTAGTAGCTCAGCACTGGCGTCACCGTGACCGACACCAGCAATGAGGCCAGCGTGGAGACGATGAAGGCGATGCCCAGTGGCATAAACAGCTTGCCCTCCAAGCCCGGAAGCGCAAACAGCGGCAGAAACACCAGCACGATGATGACGGTCGCGTAGAGGATGGCGGAGCGAACCTCCATAGACGCCTTGGCCACGAGTTGCAGCAAGGGCAGACGGTTATTGGCATCCTTGGAACGGTCTTCTTTCAAGCGTCGCAGGATGTTTTCCACATCCACCACGGCATCGTCCACCAGACCGCCGATCGCGATCGCCAAGCCCCCCAGAGTCATCGTGTTGATCGACAGGCCGAAATACTTGAACACCAGCGCTGTAATGAAAATCGACACCGGAATGGCGGTGAGCGCGATGATAGTCGGGCGAACTGTTCCCAGGAAAAAGAACAGAATCGCCGCCACAAATACCGACGCGCCTATCAGCTTGCCTTGCAGCGTCGAGATTGACGCCTCGATGAAGCTGGCCTGACGGAACGTGACGCGAGGAGCTTCCATCCCTTCAGGCAACGATGCCTTCAGGCCGACGATCGCCTCTTCAATGGACTGGGTAAGTTTGGTGGTGTCTGCAGTAGGCTGCTTTTGAACCCCCAGGATGACAGCTGGTTTGCCCTCGAATCCCGCATCACCACGCTTGATGGCTGGGGCAAAGGTCACCTCCGCGATTTGCCTGAGCAAAATGGGTTGCCCGTTTTTGGCGGCGATCGCCAAATTTCGCAAGTCATCAAGCCGGGAGGTTCGCCCCAGGTTGCGGATGAGGTACTCGCGACCATTGAGTTCAAGAAAGCCCCCTGACGTGTTGGCCGAGAAGCTGCGTAGCGCGGCTTCCAACTGGTCCAGCGAGATGCCAAGGTCAGACATGCGCGCTGTGCTGGGCTGCACTTGAAACTGTCGGACTTCGCCACCGATGGGAATGATCTGCGCGACGCCCGGGATGGACATCAACCGGGGACGCAGAACCCAGTCGGCGTATTCGCGAACTGCCATTGGTGAAATCTTTTGTGGATCGACTGGGATAGCGATCTGCATGATTTCTCCCATGATGGAACTGATCGGACCCATTCGAGGCGTGACGTTCGCAGGCAATCCCTGATCCATGGCGGAGAGTCGCTCAGACACCAGTTGACGAGCCCGGAAAATTTCGGTGTCCCAATTGAAGGTCACATATAGGAAGGACAAGCCAGCCGATGAGGTGGAGCGGATGGACTCCACCCCTGGTAATCCGTTCATCGCTGTTTCCAGCGGGAAGGTGATCACTTGCTCCACTTCCTCGGCTGCCATCCCTCCTGCCTCGGTCATGATCGTGACTGTGGGCTTGTTAAGGTCGGGGAAGACATCCACAGGAGTTCGGGTCAGGGTAAATGCCCCGTAGCCCATCAGCACAGCACCGGCAATGAGCACCAGTAAGCGATTGGCCAGACTGTTTTCGAGAAGCCACTTGAACATGTTGTGGCTCCCTTAGCGAATCTGATTGATCAGAGTGGCCCCTTGAGTGGCCACACGATCACCTGATTTCAGGCCGGAGGTCACGACCACTCGCGTGCCATCCAGAGGCTCAAAAGTCACTGTACGGGGCTCAAACTTCTCGGGAGCCGTCTTGACCCAGACCACCGTTTGGTTGGCAGCGTTTTTCATGAGCGACGACAGGGGCACAGGGATGCCCGAAGTCTTTTGCTTGGACTGCACGTAGACTTTCACAGGCTGCCCTACAGCCAGGCCCAGGGCTTGTGGGTTTTGTGCCTGAAAGTTCAGGGGCAATGCCTGTTCACGCAAGCTGCGCGCCGCGCCGATGAAGCTTAAAGGAACATGCTGCTCACCGACTGCTAGCGACGCACCACCAATGTTGTTGGCCAAGGTCCCGTCAAATGCCAAGGCTTCGATCCGCAAGCGTCGGGGGTCTATGATTTCAAAGATCAGTTCACGCGCGTCTACGACCTGACCCGTGACCGCCTGGGCAGATGCAATGACCCCTGAGACCGGGGCTAGGAGAGCTTCGCGACTGGCCAGCCCACCGCCAAGGGCGGCAATTCGGTCAGTCAAACTCACCACCTCACTCTCAGAGGCCTCAATATCCTTGCGTGGGACTGTGTCAGACAACTCCCGCAAGCGCGCAAGTCGCTTTTCGGCCAGGGACTTGGCAGCACGCAACTCGGCCAATTGAGCCGACTGGCTGGCCCTCTCTAGTGGTGCCACCGCCGGAACCACATAGGCCAGCACATCGCCCTTTGTCACTGCTTGTCCCGCACTGGGCAATCCCTTGGGACCCGGTTCAATCCGTCCGGCGTTAATCGGCTGCACCTTTCCGCCCGCATTGGGGTCCATCAGCACCCGGCCATTGAGTTCGAATGAGCGCGGCACGTCGGCAACTTCCACTGCCAGTGTTCTCACATTCAGTTGTCGCTGGGCTGGTTTGGGAAGAAATACGCTGCCATCGGCCATACGCTGCGGACCATTTGCGTTTGCTAGTGCAGGCGCCGCGCCGTGGTCATGACCTTCACCAGCGAAAGACGGCATTCCTGCGCTTGCGAGGCTCAAAGTTGTGCAGAGCGCCAGCCAGCGGAGTTTGTTCGAAGTGTTTTTGAGTTTCATGTGGATTCCCCCTTATGCGCGACGAGCTTGGTGACGAAAGCGGACGATCGCGCCCAGCGCTATCAGTGCCAGCAAACCAGCACCGATCCACATGGCGATAGCTTTCCATGCATCGCGGATGCCTGGCGCATCTGCATCTGCGTGTAAATCAAATTCGGTGGCAAGCAAATCGATCAGTTCGCCCGTGTTGATCGTTGCGGTGATTGCCATCACGCCAGGTTTAAGCGGTTCTTTAAGAGTGACCTCGTATTCGCCATCGGCATGCTTTTGCGCTTGGTATTTGCTGCCAGCGATATCAATTTCGATTTGGGCGTCGTTGACCGGGCTGTTGTCTTTAAAGCGGTCCAGATAAAGCGTGATCAGCTTCCGATTGACGATACCGACCAGTTCCAGATCCTCTGAGACTGCAGTGAAGCGAGGCAGCGCGGAACCTGTGGCTTGCGGGGCTGTGTCGCCATGGTCGTGTCCAGGGCCTGCGATAGCCAATGGGATAAACAGGGTAAGTAACAGTGCCAAAAGAGTGGCCGCTGTTGAGTGAATGAGCTTCATGGTGTTCCTTGAGTTTTTGCGGGGCGTCAACGTCACTGGGGCAGCAAGCCCAAGGACTGCCGCCACGCTGAGATGGCGCTGGCCAGATCGATTCGGCTGCGAGCCTCTTGGCGTTCTGCTTCGACGGCCTCAGCCTCGATGCGCAAGCGGGTTGGCAGATCGGTTTCTCCAAGCCTGAATGACTTGTCAAAAAAGCCACGTGACTCTCTGGCCAGCCTAGCCCTTCGCTGGGCGGCGTCGAGTTGTGTGCGAGCGGCCTCCACGCGTGACGCAGCTCCACGCTGATCGGCTTGAATGCGGTCCCTCTCGAGGGTGAGTTGAGACTGCACCTCAATCGCTTCGGCCTGTGCTGTCGCGACACGAGCGTCATACCTGGGGCCTGCGCCAAAGGGAACCCGAACGCCGATAAGCACAGTCTGACCGTACCGCTCTCCAAAAGCTCCTCGGTCTCTCGTGGTTGCGAGCGTCAGTTCGGGGTTGGCGCGCTTTTGGGTGTTGATCAGATTGGCCGTGCGCTCGGCAACAGCGATGCGGTCTTCCAACTCTGCGAGCAGCGGATGACTGGCAGTTTGAGACGGAACAGGTGACGGTTCACCTGTTCCGTTGTGGATCGGTTCGGGTGCAGCGACCCCACCCATGAGCGCAGCAAGCTGCGCAGACGCAACGGCTGATGCAGCCTGCGCCTGAGCGGCAAGCGCTTCAGCCGCAGCCACAGCGCCTTCTGCCTGGTGCTGGTCTGACCGTGCTAGGTCACCTGCCTGTGTTCGCTTGGCAACGTCAGCGGCCAGTCGTCTGGCATTGGTCAACTGCTCGCGCGCCAGCTCTGCATCGACCTGAGCACGTTGCCAGCTCCACCAAGCGTCCCTGACTGAAGAGGCCAGCCGCAACTGGGAGGCAAGGACTCGGCGCTCAACAAATGAGATTTCAGCCTGAGCCAATTCGGCGCTGGCCGTACGCTGCCCGGGCAGCCAGAGCGGAACCGCAATACCGACCTCGGTTTCTCGCACACCGTTGTTTCCGGTCGCCTGGTCGGATCGCTGACTGATTTCCAGTGAGGGTGCCTCCGGCGAGAGCAGCCCAGCGACTTTGGCTTGGGCTTGCGCGGCGTCACGGCGCGATTGAAGTGCGCGTGCCTCGGGTTGCCTTTGCCAGGCTGTCTCGAAAACTTCCTTCAATGACGCTGCGCCAGTAGTCGTTGCGGCGGTATTGTCTTGCGCGTGGGCACTAAGGACCCCACAACTCATGGCAATGATCGACAGCACCAATCTAAATGGAGCTGTTCTTTTTTCATTCAAATGCATGACTCATCTCCAATGGTTAAAACATCCAAGGAGATCAGCGAGCGGCGACGCAACGGTCGCGGACTTTAGTGCACAACGCTCAATGCGTCATGCACGTCAGCGCACAAGGGATTCGAAAAAGGGGAAGAGGAAACCCGAGGCTCGCCGATCAGGCAAGCCTAGGCCATTGCGGCCGTTCGGGCCGCTCGGTATGAGCCCGAGTCGGGTTGACGTGGTATTCTGATTGATGGCCCTGAGCCGTTGCCGCCGTGGGCGTCTTCAGATCACTGGTCAGCGCAGCTGCGCAACCCAGATGACATGTCGCACAGTCGTGGTGTACCCCAGTTGATGCAGTGCCATCTTTGCCAGATTCGTGGTGGTCAGCTGCTTGATGGTCGTGGGTGTGGTGTCCAGGGTGGTTGGCAGTCACACCGGCCTCATGTTGGCAATAGCCAGCCACTGCTGCCCAGCTGAACTGCAAGGGCAACAGAACTAGCAAAAAGATTGCCAAGAACTTTCTCATGCCAAATAGTGTAGTAGCTTTAGGCTTTGAACGCCACTTGCCAGGTCCTTGACCTCATGATTCTTGAGGTCAGTGCAGTTCGATGGTATGCGGATAACAGCACTCATTTGGCTACCTTGAGAAGACGCAGTCCGTTGAAGACAACCAACAAGCTCGCACCCATGTCTGCAAAAACCGCCATCCACATGGATGCGTCATCAAAGATGGCCATCAGCAGGAACACTGCCTTGATGCCCAGAGCGAGGGTTATGTTCTGCCACAAAATGACGTGCGTCTGCTTGGACAGGCTGTTGAATCACAACCAAAAT
>DKJZ01000093.1 GCA_002454975.1 Hylemonella sp. UBA6679 | reverse complement strand
CATCAAGCAGTACGAGGTGCAGCCCGACATGGACAAAATGCGGGCCTACAAACTGAGCTTTCAAGATTTGCACGACGCCCTGGGCCAAGGCAATGCCAACGCGGGGGGCAGCTACGTGGCCCAAGGCGTGCAGCAATACGCCATCCGCGGACTGGGCTTGCTGCGCGAGCCCGATGACATTGGGCGCATCGTTGTGGCCAGCCGCGGCGGCACA
Source organism: Hylemonella sp. UBA6679 (assembly GCA_002454975.1). GTDB lineage: Bacteria > Pseudomonadota > Gammaproteobacteria > Burkholderiales > Burkholderiaceae_C > Hylemonella. The sequence continues at coordinate 20,074 of DKJZ01000093.1, read as the reverse complement.
CCTGTGCTCATGCGCGATGTGGCCAAGATCACCATAGGCGCCGTGCCCCGTCTTGGTACGGTGGGGCAAGACCAAGATGACGATGTGATCACCGGCATGGTGGTCATGCGCAAAGGCGAAAACCCCAGCGAATTGCTCAAAGGCGTCAAAGAAAAAATCAAAGACCTCAACGAGCGAACCTTGCCCGCTGGGGTGCAAATTGAGCCCTACTACGACCGCGCCTGGCTGATGGACAAAACCCTCTCCACCGTGTTTAAAAACCTGGTGGAAGGTGCGCTGTTGGTGTCTTTGGTGCTCTACCTGTTTCTGTCGAATTTGCGCGCCAGCTTGGCCGTGGTGGTGATCATCCCCTTGTCGCTGCTGGCCACCTTCATGGGCTTGAAAATCATGGGGGTACCGGCTAACCTGCTGTCCCTAGGCGCGATGGACTTCGGCATCATCGTCGACGGCGCGGTGATCGTGATTGAAAACATCATGCACCGCCTGGAAAAAAACCGCGAAGACATGTCGGAGAACGAGCGGCGCCAAGTCATCATTGATGCGGCCAACGAGGTGGGCCGGCCCACGCTGTTTTCCATGCTCATCATCATCGCTGCGCACATCCCCATTTTTGCGCTGCAGCGGCACGAGGGCCGCATCTTCCAGCCCATGGCTCTGTCGGTGACCACTGCGCTGGTGGGCTCGCTGATTTTCTCGCTCACGCTGGTGCCGCTGTTGGCCTATTGGATGCTGCGCCGCAAGCTCCCGCACGGCGACAACCGCCTGGTTGCCACAGCCAAGCGCTTGTACGCCCCGGTGCTGAACTGGGCTCTCGCGCACCGCCGCCGCGTGGTGGTTTTGGCCTTGAGCATGTTTGCCCTGTCGATGGTGGTGGCCTCGCGCTTGGGCTCGGAGTTTTTGCCCGAGCTCAACGAGGGCACCATCTGGGTCAACCTGCGCCTGCCATCGAGTGTGTCTAACGACGAGGCCACCCGCATCCTGCGCCAAGCTCGACAAGCCCTGCTGACAGTGCCCGAGGTGCGCACCACCGTTTCCAAAGCGGGGCAGCCCGAAGACGGCACCGACCCAAAAACCATCAGCATGGCCGAAGTGTTTGTGGACATCAAACCGCCGCAAGAGTGGCGAGATGGCTTGACCAAAACCCAGCTGATCTCCGAGATGGAACGCGCTGTGAGCGCCATTCCTGGTTTGGTGCCAGTGTTTTCTCAACCCATCCGCGACAACGTGCTGGAGTCCATCTCGCAAATTGACGGGCAAATCGTCATCAAGATTGCTGGCGACGACCTCAGCACATTGCGCGATGTGGCGCAGGCCATGGAGCGCGAGGTCCGGCAAGTGCGGGGGGTGTACCGCGCCGAGATCGACCGCCAAGGTGAACTGCCGCAGCTGCTGATTGACATCGACCGCGAACGCGCCGCGCGCTACGGGCTCAATGTGAACGACGTGCAAGACGTGATCGAGTCGGCCCTGGCGGGCCGCGCGGCCACTTACCTGTGGGAGGGCGAGCGCAAATTTGCCGTCACGGTGCGGCTACCGGCTGACAAGCGCCAACTCAACCAGCTGCCACAAACCGTGGTGGCAACGCCCGATGGGGGCTACATCACCCTCAAGCAGGTGGCCACCATCACCGAGAGCAGCGGCGCGATGAACATCGCGCGCGAAGGTGGGCGGCGCACCATGGCCATTGGGGTCTTCATCCGCGACCGCGACATGGGCTCGGTGGTGGCCGACATGAAAAAACGCATCGCCAAAAACGTGACCATCCCGCCCAACTACGCGGTCAATTGGTCGGGCGAGTTTGAAAACCAAGAGCGCGCCATGGCCCGATTGGCGGTGGTGGTGCCGATTTCTTTGCTGCTGATTTTTGTGCTGCTCTTCGATGCCTTCAGCAGCTTCAAAAAAGCCGCGCTGATTTTGGTGAACATTCCCTTGGCGTTGATTGGCGGTTTTGTGGCTTTATGGGTGTTTGGCATTCCGCTGTCTGTGTCGGCTGCTATTGGTTTTATAGCGTTGTCAGGGCAAGCTGTGCTCAATGGGGTGGTGATGCTCTCGGTGTTTCAGCAGCTGCGCAACTCGGGCGTGAGCGTGCTCGAGGCCGCGCGCATGGGGTCCATGCAGCGCTTGCGCACCGTGCTGATGACGGCCATGCTGGCGGCTTTGGGCTTGCTGCCCATGGCCTTGTCGCAAGACATCGGCTCCGAAACGCAGCGGCCGCTGGCCATTGTGGTGATTGGTGGCTTGTTCACCGCCACCTTGCTGACCTTGGTGGTGCTGCCTGTTTTGTACGTGGCCTGGTTTGAAAACGCCAAGCTGCGCAACAAAGACTCAGCGTGAGGGTTGCCAGCGACGCAAGAGCATGGCGTTGCTCATCACGCTGACCGAACTCATGGCCATGGCCGCACCGGCCACCATGGGGTTGAGCAGGCCCAGCGCGGCCAAGGGAATGCCCGCCACGTTGTAGGCAAACGCCCAGAAGAGGTTTTGGCGGATTTTGCGCACGGTGCGACCCGCCACATCCAGCGCATCGGCCACGCCCATCACATCGCCGCGCATGAGGGTGATGCCAGCGGCGTGCATGGCCACATCGGTGCCTTGGCCCATGGCCAGACCCACATCGGCAGCGGCCAAGGCAGGCGCGTCGTTCACGCCATCGCCCACCATGGCCACCACATGGCCTGCGGCCTTAAGACGCGTGATCTCGCGGGCCTTGTCGCCCGGCAAAACACCCGCCAGCACCTCAACGGGCGCCAGGCCCAAACGGCGTGCCATGGCCTGCGCAGACTGCGGGTTGTCGCCCGAGAGCATGAGCAAACGCAAGCCACGCGCGCGCAGCATCTGCAAGGCGGCCGCGGCGTCGGGCTTGGGCTCGTCGCCAAAAGCCAGCACCGCTTGAACCTGCCAGCCTTGCGCGGTTTGCACCGCCAGCGCAGAGACCGTGGCGCCTTCGTGCATGCGCGCTTGCGCCTGGGCCAGCAGCCCTTGCGCATCTGCGCCCATGTCGTCCATCCAGCGCCAACTGCCCAAGCGGTAGGTGTCGGCACCCACCGTGCCTTGCAGGCCCAAGCCAGGCTCGGTGTGCACATCCAGCGCCTGCTGAGCGCCCGGCGCCTTGCCTGCTGGCATGGCCGCGAGCACAGCACGCGCCAAGGGGTGCTCGCTGCCGGTCTGCAACCGGGCGGCAGCGGCCAAAACCGCCTCGCGCGACAAGCCTGGGGCCGCATCCACCGACAGCAACACCGGCTTACCCAGGGTAAGGGTGCCGGTTTTGTCAAACACCACCATGTCTACCTTGTGGGCCAACTCCAGGGCCTGCGCGTCTTTGATGAGCAGGCCATGCTTGGCCGCCACACCGGTGCCCGCCATGATGGCCACCGGCGTGGCCAAGCCCAGGGCGCAGGGGCAGGCAATCACCAGCACGGCGACGGCATGAATGAGGGCCACCTCAAAGCTGTGGCCCGTGAGCCACCAGGCCATCAAGGTGCCCACAGCCAAAAACAACACGGTGGGCACAAACACTGCCGCCACTTGGTCAACGAGGCGCTGAATGGGCGCTTTGGCGGCCTGCGCGTCTTCCACCAAGGCAATGATGTGGGCCAGCACGGTTTTCGCACCCACGGCCGTGACGGTCATGTGCACATGGCCGGTGCCGTTGATGGCCCCACCCGTGAGCGCTTCGCCCATCTGTTTGGGCACAGGCAAGGCTTCACCGGTGAGCATGGACTCGTCCATCTGGGTGCGCCCGCTCAGCAGCGTGCCGTCGGCCGGGCAACGCTCGCCGGGGCGGATGCTCACCACATCGCCCACGAGCAGGTCGGCTGCGGGGATGTCGGTTTCAAGGCCATCACGCAGCAAGTGGGCCTGCTCGGGCTTGAGGGCATGCAAGGCGCGAATGGCAGCGCCCATCTGGCGTTTGGCGCGGCCCTCCAACCACTTGCCCAGCATCACCAAGGTGATGACCACCGCCGAGCCTTCAAAGTAGAGGTGTGGCTCAACACCAGGTGCGGCCTGCCACCACAGCCACAGCGACAACGCCCAGCCAGCGCTGGTGCCCAAGGCGACCAGCACATCCATGGTGGCTGTTTTGTTTTTGAGGGCGTGCCAAGCACCGCGGTAAAACCGCAGGCCCAAGGTGAATTGCACCAAGGTGCCCAGCACGGCTTGCACCCAGGCGGGCAGCATGAGGTGCGCGCCCCAGGCCATGGCCAGCATGGGCACCACCAAGGGGGCGCACAGCAGCAAACCCAAAGCCACGGGCGCAAAGCCGGCCCAAGGCGAAGGCTCGGGCTCGTTGGGGGGCGCAGCTGGGCGTGGCTCGTAACCGGCGTTGAGCACGGCGCGGTGCAACAACGCACGGGTCACGGCGTCTGGTTCACCGCTCGTGGCAGCACTCAGACGAACACGGGCTGTTTCAGTGGCCAAGTTGACCGAGGCATCCAACACGCCAGGGACGTTTTTGAGGGCACGCTCCACGCGCCCCACGCACGACGCGCACGTCATGCCACCAACCCCCACGTCCAGGGAACAGGCTTGGTCGGTGCTGGGCATCGGGCTGGCTTCGGTCATGCGCTATTGTGGCGCGCACAGCACCCAGCCAGGCTTTGACACAGATCAAACACAAGACGGGTATGTTTTGCTCTGAGGTTCGATAATTGAGGCTCCGAACGAAAGCGCCCTATGCAACACACTTTTGAAGTCACCGGCATGACCTGCGGTCATTGCGAGAAAGCCGTCTCACAGGCCATTGCACGGGTTCAACCCGGGGCCACGGTGGTGATCGACCGCACCCATGACCGTGTCACCGTGGAAGCACCTGTGCTTGATGTGGCAGCGCTTGTACAAGCCATTGTGCAAGAAGGTTACGAGGCCAAGGCATGAGCAACGCCAACACAGCAGCTTTGGCCATGCGGCAGGTGGAGCGCTTGGTCAAAGGCCAGGCCACCTCTGACGGGGATGGGGTCAAACTCACGCGCGTGCTGACCCAAGATTTGCAGCAGCGGCTCGACCCATTTTTGATGCTCGACAACTTTGCCAGCGACAACCCTGATGACTACATCGGCGGCTTTCCCAACCACCCACACCGGGGGTTTGAAACCGTGACCTACATGATTGCCGGGCGCATGCGCCACCGAGACAGCGCGGGGCACGAAGGCTTGCTGCAAAACGGCGGCGTGCAGTGGATGACCGCTGGATTTGGCTTGACCCACAGCGAGTTGCCCGAGCAAGAAGAGGGGCTGATGGAAGGCTTTCAGCTGTGGCTAAACCTGCCCGCGCGCGACAAGTTGTGCCAGCCGGGCTACCGCGACATACAAAGCCAAGACATCCCCGAGTGGACCGCGCCAGGGGTGACTGTGCGGGTGATTGCCGGCAGCACCCAAGGCGTGAACGGCGCTGTGCTGCGCGATGCCCAGACGCACCCCACGCAAGCCCTCATGCTCGATGTGCACCTGGCACCCGGCGCAAGCTTTGAACACGCCTTGCCAGCCGCCCACAACGCTTTTGTGTTTGTGTACCGAGGCCAAGCGCTGGTGGGCCACAGCACGGTGCCGCGCAGCCACATGGCCATTTTGAGCAACAGCGGCTCGGCAGTGCGCCTACAAGCCACTGGCGAGGCTGTGCGCGCCTTGCTGATTGCGGGCGCGCCCTTGCGCGAACCCATCGTGCAATACGGCCCCTTTGTGATGAACACGCGCGAGGAGCTGATGACCGCTGTGGAAGACTTTAGCAACGGAAAAATGGGCTAAAGCCGCTTTAGCCCATGGGCTTGACGCCGATGAGCCAGCCGTGCAGGCCAAAGGCAAACACCGCCCAGGCCAGCACACCCACAACCACGGTCAGCGCTGTGGCTCGGCCGTTACCCGCAGGACGCGACACGCCCTCGGCGCGGTCACGCTGACGCGCTGCACGAAAACACAGCACCGACCAGATCAGAAAACTGCCAAACAGCGCCACATGCGCCAGGGTGCCGTTGGCCAAGAGGTGCGCCAAAGCCCAGACCTTCACGCCCAGCACCATGGGGTGGCCCAGGCGCGCTTTGATGGCGTTGCCCGGCACATAGGTGGCTGCCAAGAAAACAAACGAGACCAGGGTTAACAGGGAAGCAGCGTGGCGCATGCCCACTGGGGGCGACCACAGTTGCACGGGTTGTTCGCGTGCCATGCCAAAGCCCCAGATGATGAGCCCAAGACCGACCAGCGACACCACGGCGTACGCGGCTTTGAACACGTTGTCGCCCAGCATCTCGCGCATGTGGGTGCGCCAGTTGTCTGCAAAAATCCGTACCGAGTGGGCCGCCAAAAACACCACCAAGCCTGTGACCAACATCTCCATCATCGCGTCCTTGTTCAGGCGCCGACCACCCGGTTCTTTCCGGCCCGCTTGGCCTTGTACATCGAGAGATCAGCGCGTTTGAGGGCTTCCAGGCCGGTTTCATCGGGCGCAAGTTGCGCCACGCCAGCACTGAACGTGATGAGGATCTTATCCTTACCCGCCAAGAAGAGCTGCGCGGTGAGTTCACGCTGCAGGCGGCGTAAGGTCTCTACGCCGTCGGCCAGGGCCGTGTCGGGCAAGATCACCACGAACTCTTCGCCGCCATAACGCGCCAAGGTGTCTTGCGGGCGCAGGGCTTCGCGCACCACATTGGCCAGGTGGGTCAGGGCCTCGTCGCCCGTGGCGTGACCGCGGGTGTCGTTGAGCTTTTTGAAGTTGTCGATGTCGAGCATGGCCACGCACAGGTCGGCATCTTTGCGCTTGACCCGCGCAATTTCCAGGTTCAGCGCCTCTTCCATGCCCTGGCGGTTGAGCACCCCGGTCAGGGCATCGTGGCGGGCTTGGTTGCTCAAGCGGTTGAGCTCTTTGTAAAGCTTGGTCAGCTCAGCCTCGGTGGCTTCGGTTTTTTCGCGGATGGTGCGCAGCTCGTCGCGCACCTGTTGCGACTCTTGGCTCATGGCACGGGTGGCGCTGATGACTTCGCGCAGCACCGGGGCAATTTCCTCGATGGAGCGGGCCTGCTCAATGCGCACCACGCTGGTCTCGAGCTTGCCCTGAAAGATGCCGCTGGTCTCGCTCATGGTGGTCAGGCGGGCCAAAAAAATGGCCAACATGCCACGCAACTCGGCCTGCGCCTGGTCTGCGCGGCTCTTGGCCAGGCCCTGCTTGTCGATCACCTCTTGCAAGAGCTTGCCCACTTTGTCCAGGCGCGGCAACGACAGCGGCGGCTCAGTGGCCATGCGCAAGGCGGTCATTTGGCCGTGCAACCAAGACTCGTCGGCGGTGAGCACCTGCATGTTGTCGATGACCAGCAGCAGCAGCTTGAGCAAGCTCTCAGAAATGTGTGCGTCGTCGTCGCAAACGGGGCCGCCCGAGAAAATTTCGTCGTAAACCCGCTGGTAATTGTCTGGCGTAGGCGCGAGTTCACGCTCGGAAAGCGCTTTGAGCGTTTCGCGCAGGAGTTTGAAATGTGGGTTCTTCGCCATCTTTGACTGTCCATGCCTAGCCCGCCCCCGGCAGGGGGGACTTGGGCACGCAGACCATTATCCAGACAAGAAAGGGCACAGCGTGGTAAAGTTACGGGGTCTTGTCAGAGCTTCTCTTCTTGCTGAACCGCCCACCCTGTGCTTGCACCGGCATTGAGCGCGACTTGCCCAGCAAGTTCATCCCTCTCACATCCCGCCGCAGCCTGCGCGTCGCCCTTTGCGATGTTTTTGAGGTTGCACCTTGCAATACCGGCCTTGGCCGGACACCCAGGCCTCGGGCCTGACAGGAGCCAACATGGCCAAAGAAGAATTGATTGAAATGATGGGCGTGGTCAACGAAGTACTGCCCGATACCCGTTTTCGCGTGACCTTGGAAAACGGCCACCAGCTCATTGCCTACTCGGCCGGCAAAATGCGCAAGAACCACATCCGCATTTTGGCGGGTGACCGTGTGTCCTTGGAACTGTCGCCTTACGACTTGAGCAAAGGCCGCATCAACTTCCGCCACATCGAAAACCGCGGCACACCTGGCGGCGGGGGTGGTTTCCGTCCTAAGCGCTGAGGTCGTTTTATTCTCTTGGCGCCAGGCCTTCAGGGCCTGTCGCCACCTCTCCCGGGTGGCCCCGCGTCAAGCCACTGCCAGTTCTGTGTCGCGCGTGCTGAGTTGTTTCAAAAGGCGAACACTCTGGTTCAAATGCGATTTGATTTGAGCGATCTGGTCTGAGAATTTCTTTTGAACCTGCTCTTCGGCATCTAGAAATGCCAAGGCCTGCGGCGTTAAAGAAACACCCTTGCTGGTGCGGCCCCACACGACCAGCTCCACGCTCAGCTCCTTTTCCCAGCGCTTGAGTTCACCCCAGTAATAACGGTAAGAAAACTGGAGCTTCTTGGCCGCTGCCGTGATGGACCCTTGGTCTCTGACCGCACGCAACAAGGTCACCAGTGGATGCTCAATGCGAGCATCACTCGATTGGTCCGAGAAAGCGTAATGCAATGTGAGTTGGCCCATGGGAATGACGGTGTTGGCTGAGCATTCATGGTAGTTGGGTGGGCGCCGAAATCAATCCCACGATAGGCTTAGAACCTAAGTTGTAACGGGTGCTGTCAGGCGCCGAATTTCCTGGGCAATGAGCTCGATGTCAACCGGCTTGTGCAACACCGACAAGTTGAGCGCGTGGAGCTTGTGCAGAGCGGCCGGCGAGGTGTCGCCACTGACGATGATGGCTGGGATGCTCTCGTTGAACTCATCGCGGATGCGTGAGATGAACACATCGCCCGTGCTGTGCGTCAGGTGGTAATCGGTCAGCAGACAGTCGATGTGGTTCAAGTCTGCCAACTGCTGCTGCAACTCGGCCTCGTCTTCCGAAAACACCACCACCTCAAAGCGGTGCTTGCTCAAAGCTTGCAGGTAGGCGTCACGGATGTGCGGGTCGTTTTCTAACAGGCCTATCACGCGCCCGTGGCCTTCTGTGAACGGCGCGATCACCACCGGCGATGTGTTGGCGGCTGGCACTTGCTCAGGGGCTGCCAGATGCAGTGCAAAAGGTGTGCGAAGCATGAAGCGCGTGCCAAGGCCCACCTCGGTCTCAAAACTCACGCTCGAGCCTGTGAGCTCGCAAATGCGCTTAACGATGGACAAGCCCAGACCCAGGCCATCGTGGTCACTGCGGGTTTTGTGACTGCGGTAAAACTCTTGGTAAATTTTGTCGCGATCGGCTGCATCAATGCCCTTGCCGGTGTCGGCCACTTCCACCGACAAACAGCCATCGCGCGACACAAAAATCACCGTCACACTGCCGTTTTGGGTGTACTGGATGGCGTTGCTGATGATGTTGAGCAGCGCCTGCTTGAGCAGCTGCAAGTCGCCTTCCACGGTGGCGTCTTGGTAAACAAAATGAAAAGCCAAGCCCTTGCTTTGAGCTTGTGGCCAGCAGCTGTGGTTAAGGTCGGTGGCCAGGTCTGAGAGGCTGAAGCTTTCTTGCTTGATGGTGACGTTTTGGGCATCAAAGCGGCTGATGTTGAGCAGGGCCGAGAACATCTGGTTGATGGTGCTCACCGCGGTTTTGATCTTGCCCAGCATGTCGGTGTTTTTCGCACCCACCTCGTCCATCTTCAACGCGTTCAAATACAGGGTGATGGCATGCATGCGTTGGCGCAAATCATGGCTGGCAATGGCAATGAAGTTGGACTTGGCCAAGTTCGCCGCCACCGACACATCGCGCTCTTGCACCAGCTTTTCAAACAGCTCGTCGTTCTTCATTTGCAGCAAGATCGCGCTTTCCCACGACTTGCCAAAGGCCTTGACCATCTTGAGTGAGTACAGCGTGGTGATGATCGAACCGCAAATCAGCGGCCAGCTGATGTTGCCAAACTGGAAAATCTCGAGCAGAAACTCGGGCAATTTGAGCGGCAGGAAAAAGTAAACGTAAGAGGGCAGGTGGATACAGTAGTTGATCATGCCCAGAAAGGCCACCATCTGCAGGATGAGGAAGAACATGAGCTGGTCTTCACGGCCCATGTCAAACGCCAAGATGAACCAACCCGAACCCCAGGCCAAGCTGGTGACAAAAGTCGCCCAGCTCACGCGCTGTATCAACCCACCAACGTTCTTGCTGAGTTGCTCGTCTTGGTTAGGAATTCTGAGCAAGGCCAGACGCACCACAATGGCCAGCACAATCAGGCCAATCCACGTCCAAAGTTGTAGTGGCGAGACCGCATCGATGAACAGGGGCACGCACAGCAAAGCTCCCGCCAACATGCCGATGGTGCTGGATTTAGAACCTGCCGACATGTAGAGAAATTTTTGCCGCGCAATGAACGCTTCTTGCGCTTGTGTGATGTCTGGTGTCATGAGGTGGTCGTCGCGTTAAACCACCGAAGGAATCAGTTGCTTCTTGCGGGCTTCTAAAACAGCTTGCGTGCGATTTGAAACGTGCAGCTCTTTGAAAATTTGGCCAATGTGGATCTTCACCGTTTGCTCACTGATCCCTAAGTTAGCGGCAATGAGCTTGTTGGACTCGCCCTTCATCAAACACGCCAACACGTCCATTTGTCGCTGCGTGAGGCGGATTTTGTGGTCGCTGCGATGACCCAACGACCCGCTGATGGTGTTGAAAATACTGTCGGTGCTTTCGTTTTTAGAAATGAAACCATCGGCCCCGTGATCGCGACAAACTGCACGGGTCTGCTCATCGTCCAGGCTGGTCAACACCAACAACTTACGCACATGCGGCAAGGCTTTGAATTGCTGGATGTAATCCAGGGAAGAGACACCGTAAAACATGATGTCCAAAATCACTTCATAACGGCTTTGCGTGTCGTCTTTGAGTTGCTGCAAAGCCGTGTCCACCGAGCTGGCCACCTCCACCGTCAAAACCTCGGGGTCGAGGCGGGCCGTGAGCGAGCCTTGCAAAGCCTCACGGTACAAGGGGTGGTCGTCGATGATGAGGAGTTTGGACGGTTTCATGCGCCAGGTTTTTTGCAGTCGGCAATGCATCGCCAACCGATGTCTCACACACCTGCGCGATAACCAGACTTTGAAGACAGGCAGGCGGACTGTCTATAGTAAATAAGCGTTAGGGAAGAAAAAAACCGCACAGACCTGGGCAGAGCTGTGCGGTTGATTGAAAACAGCGTTGGCCTTAAATGTCGATGTTGCCTGCGCGCAAAGCGTTGCTCTCGATGAACTCACGGCGGGGCTCCACCTCGTCGCCCATGAGCATGGTGAACACGCGGTCGGCCTCGATGGCATCGTCAATTTGTACACGCAACAAGCGGCGCACCTGGGGGTCCATCGTGGTTTCCCACAGCTGCTCGGGGTTCATCTCGCCCAAACCTTTGTAACGCTGACGGGCGGTGGCGTTTTCAGCCTGGCCAATGAGCCAGTTCATGGCTTGGCGGAAGTCGCCCACGCGCTCTTCTTTTTGCTTCTCGCCTTCACCACGCATGACCTTGGCACCTTCGCTGAACAAACCGCGAAAGGTGTTGGCCGCTTCGGCCAAGGCAGCGTAATCTGCGCCGTGCACAAAGTCTTGGGTGATGATGCTGCTTTTCACATTGCCGTGGTGGCGACGGCTGATGCGCAAAATCGGCTTGTCGGTGCGCACATCGAACTCGCCGGCCACTTCCGCACCCGCTAATTTTTCTTGCAGAGCTACAGCTGAGGCTTCTGCATCTGCCACGGTGTCCAAGTTCAAAGCCACGCCATCGGCGATCGAGCGCAGCGCTTCGGCATCCATGAAGTTGTGCAGACGGGCAATCACGCTTTCAGCCACTTGGTGCTTGCGCGCCAACTCAGCCAGGGTATCACCATTGATGAGCGTGCCACCCTCGCCGGTGTGCACCGAGGCATTGATGAGCGCAATGCGCAACAAGAAGGTGTCCAAAGCCGAGGCATCTTTGAGGTAGAGCTCTTCTTTGCCGGCCTTGACCTTGTAAAGCGGCGGCTGGGCAATGTAGATGTGACCACGCTCGACCAACTCTGGCATTTGGCGGTAGAAAAAGGTCAGCAAGAGCGTGCGGATGTGCGCGCCGTCCACGTCCGCATCGGTCATGATGATGATGCGGTGGTAACGCAGCTTGTCCACATTGAAGTCATCGGTGGCTGACTTGCCCGACTCGGCCGACGCCTTGCCTATGCCCGTGCCCAAAGCGGTGATGAGCGTGAGAATTTCATTACTGGTGAGCAGCTTCTCATAACGCGCTTTTTCCACGTTCAAAATCTTGCCGCGCAAGGGCAAAATCGCCTGGAATTTACGGTCGCGACCTTGCTTGGCTGAGCCGCCGGCGGAGTCGCCCTCCACGATGTAGATTTCGCACAGCGCCGGGTCTTTTTCTTGGCAATCAGCCAATTTACCGGGCAAGCCCATGCCATCGAGCACACCTTTACGGCGCGTCATCTCGCGGGCTTTGCGGGCCGCTTCACGCGCACGCGCGGCTTCCACAATCTTGCCGCAAATGATCTTGGCGTCGTTCGGGCGCTCGAGCAAATAGTCGGTCAAGGCTTTGGCCACGATGTCTTCCACCGGCGCGCGCACCTCACTCGACACCAGCTTGTCTTTGGTCTGGCTCGAGAACTTGGGCTCAGGTACTTTGACCGACAGCACGCAGCACAAGCCTTCGCGCATGTCGTCGCCCGACACCTCAACTTTGGCTTTTTTGGCGAACTCGTGCTCTTCAATGTACTTGTTGATCACGCGCGTCATGGCCGCGCGCAAACCGGTCAGGTGGGTGCCGCCGTCACGCTGTGGGATGTTGTTGGTGAAGCACAGCACGCTTTCGTTGTAGCCGTCGTTCCACTGCATGGCCACTTCCACACCAATGCTGGTGCCAGGAATGCCACCATAGGTTTCAGCCGGGCGCTCGCCCAGGGCATGGAAGGCATTGGGGTGCAACACTTTTTTGTTGGCGTTGATGAAATCCACAAAGCCTTTGACGCCACCGGCGCCCGAGAAATCGTCTTCCTTGCCGTTGCGTTCATCTTTCAAACGGATGCGCACGCCATTATTCAAAAAGCTCAACTCGCGCAGGCGCTTGGCCAGAATCTCGTAGTGAAATTCGCTGTTTTGCTGAAAGATTTCGGTGTCCGGCAAGAAGTGCACTTCTGTGCCACGCTTCTCGGTTTGGCCGGTCACGCGCATGGGCGAGACTTCCACGCCGTCGACCGTTTCCAGCAAACGGTTTTGCACAAAACCTTTGGCAAAGTCGATTTGGTGCACTTTGCCTTCGCGGCGTACCGTCAAGCGCAACCACTTGCTCAAAGCGTTCACGCAACTCACGCCCACACCGTGCAAACCACCGGAGACCTTGTAGCTGTTTTGGTTGAATTTGCCGCCTGCGTGCAATTCGGTCAGAGCAATTTCAGACGCACTGCGCTTGGGCTCGTGCTTGTCGTCCATCTTCACACCCGTAGGGATGCCGCGGCCGTTGTCGGTCACGCTGATGGAGTTGTCGGTGTGGATGGTGACCACGATGTCATCGCAATGGCCCGCCAGAGCTTCGTCGATCGAGTTGTCCACCACCTCAAACACCAGGTGGTGCAAACCCGTGCCGTCTGAGGTGTCACCGATGTACATGCCTGGGCGCTTACGCACAGCTTCCAGGCCTTCCAGGATCTGAATGGCGCCTTCGCCGTAGCCTTCAGAGGCACCGGCTTGGTTGGTGTCAATCTTAGGCTGAGCGTTGATGCTCTCTTGTGCCCCTGACTCTGCGCCCAACTCAGCGCTCTTGTTATCGTCTGTCATCAAGGTCTTTCTTTAAATCCGCATGGGCATGACCACGTACTTGAACTGCGTGTTGTCAGGAATGGTGAACAAAGCAGAGCTGTTGGCGTCTGTGAGTTCGAGTTTGACCATGTCTTGCGACATGTTGGTGAGCACATCAATGAGGTAGGTCACGTTAAAGCCAATTTCAATGCTGTCGCCACCGTAGTCGATGTCGAGTTCGTCGGTGGCCTCTTCTTGCTCCGCATTGTTGGACGACACACGCAGGCTGCCCGGATCGATGTTGAGGCGCACACCTTTGAACTTGTCGCTGGTGAGGATGGCTGTGCGTTGCAAGGTCGCCAACAAGGGCACACGACCCAAGGTGATGCTGTTTTTGTGATTTTTCGGAATCACGCGGTTGTAGTCGGGGAATTTGCCTTCCACCAGCTTGGTCACAAACTCCATGCCCTCAAAGCTGAATTTGGCCTGGTTGTTGGCAAATTGCATCTCGATGGCACCCTCGGCATCGCTGAGCAAACGCTGCATCTCCAGCACGGTTTTACGCGGCAAGATGACCTCTTGGCGAGGCACTTCCACATCCAGGTTGGCCGATGCAAATGCCAAGCGGTGACCATCGGTGGCCACCAGGCTGAGTTGCTTGCCTTCAGCGACAAACAAAATGCCGTTGAGGTAGTAGCGGATGTCGTGCACGGCCATGGCAAAGGACACCTGGGCGAGCAAAGCTTTGAGCGTTTTTTGAGGCACGCTGAACACTGGGCCAAAGTTGGCCGACTCTTGCACCAAAGGGAAATCCTCGGCAGGCAGGGTCTGCAAGGTGAACTTGCTTTTGCCACCTTTGAGCACGAGTTTGTTTTGGCTTGACTCGAGCGAAACCGTTTGGTCGCTGGGCATGGTGCGCAAGATGTCGATGAGCTTGCGAGCACCCACGGTTGTGGTGAAGTCGCCTGCGTCGCCGTCAAAGCTTTGCGTCGTGCGAATTTGGATTTCCAGGTCACTGGTGGTGAGCTGCAAGCCTGCAGCGTTTTTGCGCATCAACACATTGGCCAGGATGGGCAGGGTGTGACGGCGTTCAACGATGCCTGCGACGGATTGCAAAACGCCGAGCAGCTTGGCTTGCGTGGCTTTGAGGACGATCATGTATCTCTTCCTTAAATCTTCTATATCAAATTAGTAGTAGTAGGTAAGCAAGCGCTTAAGCTGTGAATAGCACCATTTTCCCCTGTTTTATCAACGCTTTAAGCGGTCCAAAAGCCTGTGGGTGAAAAGGGTTGAAGTTCGCTGTCCAACATGAATAACTCGCGAAAGAGGCGCTGGCCTGTGGATAAGTGGGTACTTGTCCTTTTTTTATCAACAGGGTTATACGGTTGCGCACAGCTCATCCTTTGAGGGTTTGTTCCAGCACATGGAGCTGCTGGTTGAGCTCGGTGAGCTGCTGGCGTTCACCTGAAATTTTGCGCACAGCGTGCAGCACGGTGGTGTGGTCGCGCCCCCCGAACAGCTCGCCAATTTCAGGCAAGCTTTTTTGCGTGAGTTCTTTGGCCAGGTACATCGCAATTTGACGCGGACGGGCAATGCTGGCGGGCCGCTTTTTGCTGTACATGTCGGCGACTTTGATCTTGTAGTAGTCCGCCACCGTTTTCTGAATGTTTTCCACCGAGATCTGTCGGTTTTGGATGGAGAGCAAGTCGCGCAGCGCCTCGCGCGCGAGCTGAATCGAAATCTCTTTTTGGTTAAAGCGCGAATAAGCCAGAATTTTTCGCAAAGCGCCTTCGAGCTCGCGCACGTTCGAGCGCACGTTCTTGGCCACGAAGAAGGCCACTTCTTCGGGCATGGCGCTGCCTTCAGCCAGGGCTTTGTTGATCAGAATGGCCACGCGCATTTCCAGCTCAGGTGGCTCGATGGCCACAGTCAACCCTGAGTCAAAACGCGAGACCAAACGCTCATGGATGTCTGTCAAACCCTTGGGGTAGGTGTCGCTGGTCATCACAATGTGTGACTTTTTCGCCAACAAAGCCTCAAAAGCATTGAAAAACTCTTCTTGGGTGCGTTCTTTGTTGGCAAAGAACTGCACGTCGTCGATCAACAGCAAGTCGAGCGAGTGGTATTTCTCTTTGAAATCGTCAAACGTCTTGCGTTGGTAGGCTTTAACCACATCTGTGACGAACTGTTCGGCATGGATGTAGAGAACTTTGGCTTGCGGCTGGTCTGAGAGCAGTTTGTTACCCACCGCGTGCATCAGGTGGGTCTTGCCCAAACCAACCCCGCCATAGATGAACAGCGGGTTGTACAGCTGGCCAGGCGATCCCGCCACATGCAGGGCAGCAGCGCGCGCCATGCGGTTGGCGCTGCCCTCAACCAGGGTGTTGAAGTTCAGCGCGGAGTTCAGCTTGTTTTTGCCTGGGCCTAGGGCTTTGTCTTCGGGCGCATCAACCACCTCGTCGAGCACCTGCGCTTCAAATGATTGAGGTGAAGACTTTTGTTTTGCGCCACTTTCACGCTGAGTAAGCACTAACTCGATCTGAATTTTCTGACCGTAAGTTTTCTCCAGCAAAGCGGCAATGCGCTGGCTGTACTGGGCACGTACCCAGTCCATTTTGAAGCGGTTGGCGACAAAAATAGTGACCTTGCTCAGGTTATCCGAGACCTGTGCGACCAGGGGTTTGATCCATGTGCTGAACTGCTGTTCGGGGAGTTCTTGGGCGAGTTGTTCGACGCAACTTTGCCAGAGGTGATCGCCTGCGCTTCCACTGTTGCCGATCTGCTGATTGGTGATTCCCTCGGTCATGTCGGCGTGGTCTGTTCTGTGGATAGGTGTTCTGAGCTCAAGCCCATATTCTAATTTATCAAGCATTTATCCACACCGCGCCACCTCAAGACGGGTTGGTGGGTTGATCTTGCTGTCCAAAAGGCATTGAATTGTCAGGATGGCGAAAATTTGTGATAATCCTGGGTTTCCCTGATAGAAGAGCAACATGAAACGCACTTACCAACCTTCCAAAATTCGCCGCGCCCGCACCCATGGTTTCTTGGTGCGCATGAAAACCCGTGGTGGCCGTGCTGTTATCAACGCACGCCGCGCCAAGGGCCGCAAGCGCCTGGCTGTCTAAGCCCGAGCTTGCCTGAGTTTTCTCAACGCGACCCACGCGTGTAGGTCAGTCGGTTTCAACCATCACTGACTTGCACGTGCTGCATCTCAAAACACGGGCTCAGTTTCAAGCCGTCCTTGCCGGTACCACCGTGGCCAAGACGACTCATTTCGTGATGCACCGCTGCGCCCTGTCTGAATCCGCTTCGGCACCTGCTGGCTTATTTCGCCAGCGCGACGTCTGGATGGGGGCCATGGTTCCCAAGCGATGGGCCAAGCGGTCAGTCACCCGCCATCTGATCAAACGACAGGTGTACGCCACAGCCACCGAGCATGCCAACGACCTGAGCCAGGCCGCCCATGTGGTGCGTCTGCGCGCAGCATTCAGCCCCAAGCAGTTTCACAGCGCCGCTTCCGACGTGCTCAAACAAGCCGTTCGTGAAGAAATGGCTTTGTTGTTTGAACGCGCTCATCTTGCGAACCAGCCGTTGCTTGCGCAGACCTTAGTGGCTCTAGCCAGTGGGGTGTCGTCATGAAAGCATTGCTCATGGCTTTGGTCAAGGCTTACCGCTTGTTGCTCAGCCCATGGATCGGTGCAGGTTGCCGCTTTGAGCCCACCTGTTCGGCGTATTCCTTGCAAGCACTGGACCAGCATGGTGCTTTTGCTGGCAGCTACCTGACCCTGAAGCGTTTGGTACGTTGCCATCCTGCCTGCGAAGGCGGCTGCGACCCTGTGCCACCCCAGTCCCCCAGCGGCTCTCTTTTTGCACGCTTGTTCCCCTCTACCTTGAAGAAAACGACATGAACGACATCCGCCGCACCATTTTGTGGGTGATTTTTGGCTTCTCCATGGTGTTGCTGTGGGACCAATGGCAAATTCACAACGGCCACCCCGCCACTTTCTTCCCGCAACCGACGAAAACTGCCGCCCCTGCTGCCGGTTCGGTGGCCGCAGGCACAGAGGCCAGCAGCGTTCCAGCAGGCGTGGCTACAAGCGCTACGGCTGGCAGCAGTGCCGTGCCCTCAAGCGCGGCTTCTGCGGTGGGTGAGCGTGTGGTTGTGACCACCGACGTGCTCAAGCTCACCTTCGACACCGAAGGCGGCTCGCTGGTGCGCACCGAATTCCTCAAGCACGCCGACTTGGCTGACCCCAAGAAAAACTTTGTGTTGCTCGACAACAGCAAAGAGCGTGTGTACCTGGCCCAAACCGGCCTGATCTCTGGCACAGCAGGCGCAACGCTACCCACGCACAAAACCGTGATGAGCTTCAATGGCGACAAAGAGCTCAAGGCGGGCGCCAATGAGCTGGTGCTGAAGTTTGAGTCGCCTGAGGTGGGCGGCGTCAAGCTGGTCAAAACCTACACCCTCAAGCGCGGTGACTACACCTTGGGCGTCAAGCACGAGGTGAGCAACACCGGCGCTGCAGCTGTGGCGCCCCAGCTGTACCTGCAACTGGTGCGCGATGGCAACAAGCCTGCGGGCGAGTCTGCTTTTTACTCCACCTTCACCGGCCCAGCGGTTTACACCGAGGCCAAGAAATACCAAAAAGTGGAGTTTGCCGACATCGAGAAAAACAAATTCGAGATCGACAAGCAAGCCAGCAACGGTTATGCCGCCATGGTGCAGCACTACTTTGCCAGCGCCTGGCTGCTGGCCGATGGTGTGCAGCGCGATTTGTTCATGCGCAAGGTGGACACCAACCTCTACGCCGTAGGCATGATCAGCCAACTCGGCGAGGTGGCCACGGGCACCAGCAAAGCGCTTGAAAGCCGCTTGTTTGTTGGCCCACAAGAAGAAAAAATTCTTGAAACTTTGGCGCCTGGCCTGGAGCTGGTCAAAGACTACGGCTGGCTCACCATTTTGGCCAAGCCTTTGTATTGGCTGCTTGACCAGTTGTATGGCTACATCCAAAACTGGGGTTGGGCGATTGTGGCCTTGGTGCTGCTGCTGAAAATTGCGTTTTACTGGCTCAACGCCAAGGCCTACGCGAGCATGGCCAAGATGAAGGCCATCAACCCACGCATCATGGAAATGCGCGAACGCCTCAAGAGCAACCCGCAGCAAATGCAAACGGAGATGATGAAAATCTACCGCGAGGAAAAGGTCAACCCCATGGGCGGCTGCTTGCCCATTGCCATCCAAATTCCGGTGTTCATCGCGTTGTACTGGGTGCTGCTCTCCAGCGTGGAGATGCGCAACGCGCCTTGGATTTTGTGGATCAACGACCTGTCTGCCGCTGACCCGTATTTCATCTTGCCCCTGGTCATGACCCTGACCACCTTGCTGCAAACCGCGCTCAACCCCGCGCCACCCGACCCCATGCAAGCCAAGATGATGTGGATCATGCCGCTGATGTTCAGCGTGATGTTCTTCTTCTTCCCGGCCGGTTTGGTGCTGTACTGGATCACCAACAACATCTTGTCGATTGCGCAGCAGTGGCTCATCAACGTGCGCATGGGTGTGCCGCCGCAGTTCAATTTGCCGAAGTTCAAGTAACCCCCCGAGGCGCCTTTGGCGCCTCCCCCCTTTGAAGGGGGCGACACCAGCAGACCGGCAAAGCCGGTTCCGCGGTGTCCCTGATCTGGGGCCACTTCAGGGCACAATCACTTCATGCTTGCCCGCCAACAGGAACCGATAGTTGCGATTGCCACGGCGCCTGGGCGTGGGGCGGTGGGCATTGTGCGGGTGTCTGGGCGGGGTTTACAGCCGCTCATAGCAGCCATCTGTGGCCGGGTGCTCAGCCCGCGTGTGGCCACTTACCTGCCCTTCAAAGCAGACGACGGCAGCACCCTCGACCAGGGCTTGGCCATTTACTTTCCTGGCCCACATTCTTTCACCGGTGAAGACGTGCTCGAGCTCCAGGCCCACGGCGGGCCGGTGGTGTTGCAGCTGCTCTTGGCGCGCTGCCTGCAAGCCGCGCAAGACGCCCTGCCCGGTTTGCGCGTGGCCCAGCCTGGCGAGTTCACCGAGCGAGCTTTTTTAAACGACAAAATCGACCTCGCGCAAGCCGAAGCCATTGCCGATTTGATCGACGCCAGCACCGAGGCTGCTGCCCGCAGTGCCACGCGTTCGATGGCCGGCGACTTCTCGCGTGAGATCCATGTGCTGCGTGACGGGCTCATCCACTTGCGCATGTTGGTGGAGGCCACGCTTGATTTTCCTGAAGAAGAAATTGACTTCCTGGCCAAGGCAGATGCGGCTGGTCAGCTATCAAAATTAGAGCAACAGCTTGCTGGCGTGATGCGCAACGCCCAGCAGGGTGCTTTGCTGCGCGAGGGCATCAAGGTGGTGAT
>DKJZ01000023.1 GCA_002454975.1 Hylemonella sp. UBA6679 | reverse complement strand
GTTGAGCATGGAGATCACGACCTCGAGGGTCTCGGCATCGACCAGCTTGTCGGGCAAGTGGTCGGAGATTTCGCCGTGCGTGAGGTAGCCGCGGGTCTTGCCCAGCTTGATCAGGGTTTTGAGGCGTTGGCGGCGCTTGGCCATGTCTTCTTCAGACAAGACGGTCTCGTCCAAGCCAAACTCTTTCATCAAGGCGCGTTCTTTGGCCTTGCTGATCTTCATGCGCAAAGGCTTGACCTTTTCGCCCGTGGTTTCAGCAGCAGCAGGCTCTTCGGCAAACTCCGCTTCGATGTCGGACAAGTCTTCGTCTTCCATGGGCTTGGCGGCGTCGGCCTTGGGCTTGCGGCCGCGCTTGGCGCCGGTTTTGGCGGCTGGCGCAGCAGGTGCAGCAGCTTTGGCTGCTTTTTTCGGGGTGTCTTCTTCGGCAGCAGCTGTTTTCTTCAGGGCTTGGGCCGTGGCCTTGGCGGTGGTTTTTTCAGCTTTGGGGGTTTTGGCAGCAGGCAAGGGGGCGGCTTTCTTGGACGCAGCCGTGCTGGCCGATGACTTGGCAGTCACCGTTTTTTTGCTCAATGCTTCGGGCTGGGCTTTGGGCGCGGCCTTGGGCTTGACGGGAGCGGACTTTTTAGCGGGCATGGAAAAACACCTCAGAAAAATCGACGAACACGGAGTAAAAATCGCCAGCAGGCGAGAGGGAAAAGAGGGGCTGGTGCAAGCTGTGGGGCGAACATTTGGTGTGCAGTCCTTGCGGTGAGGGAGCCGGTCGTGAAGCTGTGTCAACGGTTGGCAGGGCCCGGAGGTGTTGCTGTCGCACTTGCAAAATGGATTATACCCAAAACCCAGGCGCCTTCATGGCCCGGGCTTGGTCAGTTTGACCTTAGTTATTCGCCGCTGGCGCTTGCTGGCTTTCAAGTTCGCGCCGCCTTGCCAGCAAGGCCCGGTAGCGGCCCAGGGCTTGCGGGTCGATGTTGGCCTCTTCAATGGCCTGGGTTTCCATCATTTTCAAGTGCTCCACCAGCATGCGGTCCAGCACATGACGCAGCTCATGGCGAACTTCGCTGGTGGCGTTGTCTTGGGCCAGCGTGTCTTGGCCCATGAGACGCAGCACATGGCCCTCCAGCGCGTGCTCGCGCAGACCCTCGCGCAGCGCGGCCCAAGGCAGTGCCCCGTGTTCATGCAACTGACCTTCGAGCCAGGTGAACAAAGCGCCATGGTCGCCCGGCAGGCGGCTTAAAAGTTCATGGTCTTCGTTGGACAACTCGTGCCACAAGGCGCTGTAGCTGAGCAAAAGCCGGGTGGCGTGGTCGGCCCGGCTGTTGGGCACCTGGCGTAAACCTCTTACCGTTTTTGGCTTGTAAGCCTTAGCGTACGGTGTGTTGTTGCTATCTTTTTGGTAGCTTTTGGGGTATTTGTCTGATTTGGCAGGCCGAGACTGGGCTGCCGTTGGGTCCCACAGCTCGCTGAGCTCTTTGACAGACAGGCCCACCATCTCCGCGAGCTCGCCCAGCAATTGGCGTTTGAGCGCGCCATCGGGCATGAGCATCCACAGCGGCTTGGCATTGCTGGCCAGGTGGGCGCGGCCTTCGGCGGTGTTGAGGTCGCAGCCATCGCGCGCGCTGTCGATCAAAAAGCGGCTCAGCGGAACCGCCTCAAGCACATAGCGAGAAAAAGCCTCTTGCCCAAACGCGCGGATGTAGCTGTCGGGGTCGTGCTCGGCCGGCAAAAACAAGAACTTCACGCTGCGGGTGTCGTTGGCATAGGGCAGGGCGCCATCGAGGGCTTTGCGCGCAGCGCGCCGGCCTGCGGCATCGCCATCGAAGCTAAAAACCACCTTGTCGGTGAAACGAAACAGCTTTTGCACATGGTCGGTGGTGCAGGCCGTGCCCAAGGTGGCCACCGCGTTGGCAAAGCCCAATTGGGCCAGGGCCACCACGTCCATGTAGCCTTCGGTGACCAGCACATAACCCGCCTCGCGAATGGCGGTGCGGGCCTCAAACAGGCCATAGAGCTCGCGCCCCTTGCTGAACACTGGGGTTTCGGGTGAGTTGAGGTATTTGGGTTTTTCATCGCCCAGCACCCGCCCGCCAAAGCCGATGGTTTCGCCCTTGACGTTGCGGATGGGGAACATGATGCGGTCGCGAAAGCGGTCGTAGCGCTTCTCTTCTTCACCTTCGTCAGCCGCGGTGATGACCAGGCCGCTCTCCACCAGCAACGGGTCATCGTACTTGGCAAACACGCTGGCAAGTCCCCGCCAGCCCTCGGGGGCGTAGCCCAGGCCAAACTGTTTGGCCACTTGCCCCGAGAGCCCGCGTGACTTGAGGTAGTCAATGGCTCGCGGGCTTTTTTTGAGTTGCTCGCGCCAGGCTTGACCGGCCTGGTCGAGCACATCGGTGAGGGTGGCTTGTTTTTCGCGTTGTGCGGCAGCGCGGGCGCGGTCTTGCGGATCGCGTTCGTCTTCGGGCACCTGCATGCCGTATTGCTGCGCCAGGTCTTTGACGGCTTCCACAAAGTTCATGCCGGCGTGCTCCATCAAAAAGCTGATGGCATTGCCGTTTTTGCCGCACCCAAAGCAATGGTAGAACTGCTTGGCCGGACTCACCGTGAAAGATGGCGATTTTTCCGCATGGAACGGGCACAGTCCCATGTAATTGGCCCCGCCCTTTTTGAGCTGCACCGTGCGCCCGACGATCTCCACCACGTCGGCACGCGCGATCAACTCCTGGATGAAGGTCTGAGGGATGGCCATCCCCCGATTCTAGAAGGCGATAAAAAAGCCGCAGACCAGCTGGCCTGCGGCTTAGCGCAAACGCAAGGAGCGTTCAGCGCGGTGCCAGGCGGATTGCGCCGTCCAAACGGATGACTTCGCCGTTGAGCATGTCGTTTTCAATGATGTGCTTGGCCAGTTTGGCGTAGTCCTCGGGCGTACCCAAGCGTGATGGGAAGGGCACCGCCGCCGCCAGCGCGTCTTGCACCTCTTGGGGCATGCCAAACATCATGGGCGTACCGAAAATGCCGGGGGCAATCGTCATGTTGCGGATGCCGTTGCGGGCCAAATCGCGGGCGATGGGCAGGGTCATGCCCACCACGCCACCTTTGGAGGCGCTGTAAGCGGCCTGGCCAATTTGACCGTCGTAAGCTGCCACAGAAGCGGTGGAAATCATCACGCCGCGCTCGCCGGTGGACTCGGGCTCGTTTTTGCACATGGCATCGGCGGCCAAGCGAATCATGTTGAAGCTGCCCACCAGGTTGACCATGATGGTTTTTGTGTACACGGCCAGGTTGTGCGGGCCGTTTTTACCCACGGTTTTTTCTGCGGGGGCAATGCCAGCGCAGTTCACCAAACCCATGAGCTTACCCAGCGAGGTGGCTTTGGCCACCACGGCCTGGCCGTCGGCCTCGTTGCTCACGTCGCACTTCACAAAGGCGCCGCCAATTTCTTGGGCGATGGCCTCGCCTTTGTCGACCTGCATGTCGGCAATCACCACTTTGGCGCCATTGGCCGACAACATGCGGGCCGTGCCCTCACCCAAACCCGATGCGCCACCGGTGACGATAAAAACCTTGCCTGCTATCTCCATGAATCTCTCCAAATAAGGTGTTGTGTGGGTTGACGTTTACGTCAACGTCAAGCGGAATTATGTCCCAAGCAAACCGGCCCACGGTTGCGCATTCGACCTGCTACAATCTGTGGCTTCAGGCGATTAGCTCAGCTGGTTAGAGCACCACCTTGACATGGTGGGGGTCGTTGGTTCGAGTCCAATATCGCCTACCAAACAACATCAACCTCTTGCGTGCCCCCAGGCCCGAGAGGTTTTTTTACGCCTACAGCGTGAGGCCACGGCGCACATGACATCACCGCAAAACGGCTTTGGTGCCCAAGAGGCACTCGACCGCAAAGCCATGGCGGCTTTTGAGGTGGTGGTCGCGCGTGCGGGTGATTTCAGCCATCGCCCGGGGCAGCAGGCCATGGCCGAGCAAGTGGCCAAAACCCTGTGCGATGTGACCCTGGGCGACCAAGACGCGCCGGTGCGGCGCATTGCCGTGATTCAGGCCGGCACCGGGGTGGGCAAAAGCTTGGCAGCTTGCGTGCCCGCCATGACCATCGCTTTGGCTCGCAACACCCGCGTCATCATCTCCACAGCCACCGTGGCTTTGCAAGAGCAGCTGGTCAACAAAGACCTGCCGCGCTTCATCGAGCTGTTGGGCGACCATGTGGGGCAGACCGTGACGGTCGCTTTGGCCAAAGGGCGAGGGCGTTATGTGTGCCGCACCAAGCTCATGCGGGCAGCCGGCGGTGAGGCCGACCCCCATGCCGATTTGTTTGACGACGAGCTGCCCACACCCGCCGCCCCCCAAGCCCTGGATGCCCACAGCCAACAACGCGTGATCTTGCAAAGCTTGGCCAAACAGCTCACACCCAGTGCTTGGAACGGCGAGCTCGACAGCTTGCCAGTGCCGCAGGCCGAGGTGGATTGGCCCAGCATTTCTGCCGACCGCAGCACCTGCACGGGGCGACACTGCGCAGATTTTGGTGTGTGTGCGTATTACCAGGCCCGCAAGCAGCTGGGCACCGCGCAAGTCATTGTGGCCAACCACGATTTGTTGCTGGCTTCGCTGGGGGCCAATGTGTTGCCCGATGTCAGCAACAGCCTGCTCATTTTGGACGAGGCCCATGAGTTGCCTCAGGTGGCCAGCTCTCAGTTTGCCGCCAGCATGGACCTCTCCAGCCTTCGGTGGACCGACCAGCTTGCCAAACGGATTCAAAAAGTGGGCACCGAGCTGCGCTACGACAGCACGGCCCAAGCCATCACCTTGTGCCGCGATGTGCGCCAAGCCTTGAGCGATGTGCAAACTTTGGTCATGGATTTATGGGGTCTGGAGGCGCTTAAAAAAGGCGCGCCTGAACGCCTGCCGTTTGGCCAGCTGCCTGAGGTTTTGTTGGAGCCTTTGGGCCTGGTCTCGCGCCTGGCGCAGTCGCTGGCCGGGCACATGAAAAGCATGTCGGACATGCTGGGCAAACAGATCAAAGACGCCCCCGAGCGGGTGCAGCGCCTCTCCAGCATGTACGCCGCGCTGGGGGCTTTGGTGCCGCGTTTGGACGGTGTGGTCAACACATCACGCCTCATGCTCAGCCAGCCCGATGCGCACACAGCACCCGATGCCAAGTGGTTTGCGTTTGACGACGAGCGCGGCCTGGTACGCATCACCGCGCACGCCAGCCCGCTCCAAGCCGGGCCTTTGCTGGGGGCTTATTTGTGGCCACGCGTCAGGGGCGCGGTGGTGACATCAGCCACCGTCACCTCTTGTGGCCGCTTTGATTTTTTCCTCTCAGAGTCGGGGCTGGCTCGTGACCCAGCGGTGAGCACGCTGGAGGTGCAAAGCCCCTTTGACTTTCAACGCCAGGCCAGTTTGCGGGTGCACCGCACCAGCGCGGAGCCCAGAGAATTTGAGGCCTACAACACCCAGGTGAGCCAGGCCATCGCCCAAGACCTGCGCAGCGTGCAGCAAGGCGCACTCGTGCTGTTCACCTCACGTGCGCATTTGTCCCAAGCGGTGTCTGCGCTGCCTGCCGATCTGCGCGAACAGGTGTTGGTGCAAGGCGATGTGTCTCGCCCAGAAATTTTGCGTCGCCACAAACAGCGGGTCGACGAGGGCAAGCCTTCGGTGATTTTTGGCCTGCAGTCCTTTGGTCAGGGTGTGGATTTGCCCGGGGCTTACTGCGAAACCGTGATGATTGCCAAGCTGCCCTTCACCCCGCCGACCGACCCCGTGGGGCAGGCTCGCTCAGAGTGGTTGCAGTCGCGCGGGCGTGATGCTTTCAGCGAGTTGGTGGTGCCGGCCACCAGCATCAAGCTCAACCAATGGGTGGGGCGGCTCATCCGCACCGAGCAAGACCAAGGCCAGGTGATTTGCTACGACAAGCGTTTGACCGATACCGCCTACGGCCAGCGCTTGCTGCAAGGCATGCCAGGCTTTCGCCGGGTTTGACGTGTTGACCTGGATCCAGAAAAATGGGTTTACCATGACCCTAGAATATGTTGCAATGCAGCACTGTCAGGGTGCACAGGCACAGGAGACACGATGAACCATAAAGCCAAACAAAAGGGTGCTGAAACGGGTGCTGAAACGCGTGCAGACACCGAGCGTGTCATCAAAAAATACCCGAACCGCCGCCTCTACGACACCAGCACGTCGAGCTACATCACCTTGAGTGACATCAAGGCCATGGTCATGGCCAGTGAGCCCTTTGTGGTGCGCGATGCCAAAACCAGCGACGACCTCACGCGCAGCATCTTGTTGCAGATCATTTTGGAAGAAGAGGCCGCTGGCTCGCCCATGTTCACCACCTCGGTGCTGGCCAACATCATCCGGTTTTATGGCCATGCCATGCAGGGCTTCATGGGCGGTTACCTTGAGAAGAACATGCAGTCCTTGCAAGACATGCAAGCGGCCATGAGCGGTTCTTCCAAAGCCATGTCGCCTGAAGTCTGGACCCAGTTCATGGGCCTGCAAACCCCGGCCGTGCAGACGTTGATGAACAAAAACCTCGAGCAGTCGCAGCAACTTTTTGCCCAAATGCAAGAGCAAATGCAAAAGCAAACTGAGCAGATGCTGGCCAACATGGGCATCAAGCGTTGATGTTTGGCTGATCTTGGTGGCTTCTGGCCAATAACTGGGACAATAGCGGGATGACCGCTGTTACCTCCACCGCCCCGAAAATTGGTTTTGTCAGCCTGGGTTGCCCCAAGGCGCTGACCGACTCTGAACTCATCTTGACCCAGCTCAGCGCTGAGGGTTACCAGACCTCCAAAACCTTTGAAGGTGCGGACCTGGTCATCGTCAACACCTGCGGTTTCATTGACGATGCGGTCAAAGAAAGCCTCGACACCATAGGCGAGGCGCTCAATGTGAACGGCAAGGTGGTGGTTACAGGTTGTCTGGGCGCCAAGGCGGGCACCGATGGCAACAACCTGGTCAAGCAAATCCACCCCAGCGTGCTGGCTGTGACGGGCCCACATGCCACGCAGGAGGTGATGGACGTGGTGCACGCGCACCTGCCCAAGCCGCACGACCCTTTCATTGATTTGGTGCCCAACACCTTCGCCAATTCTTTTGGTGAGGCGGGCATCAAGCTCACGCCGCGCCACTACGCGTACCTGAAAATCAGCGAAGGCTGCAACCACCGCTGCACGTTTTGTATCATCCCCTCCATGCGCGGCGACTTGGTGTCGCGCCCTGTGGGTGATGTGCTCAAAGAAGCCAAGGCTTTGTTTGAAGGCGGCGTCAAAGAGTTGCTGGTGATCAGCCAAGACACCTCGGCCTATGGCGTGGACACGAAATACCGCACCGGTTTTTGGGATGGCAAGCCGCTCAAGACCCGCATGCTCGAGCTGGTGCAAACACTGGGCGAGATGGCCGCGCCTTATGGCGCTTGGGTGCGTTTGCACTATGTGTACCCCTACCCCTCGGTGGACGAGGTGATCCCGCTGATGGCCACCGGCTTGGTGCTCCCATACCTGGATGTGCCTTTCCAACACAGCCACCCCGATGTGCTCAAGCGCATGAAGCGCCCGGCCAGCGGCGAGCGCAATTTGGAGCGCATCCAACGTTGGCGCGAGATCTGCCCTGAGTTGGTGATTCGCAGCACCTTCATTGCCGGCTTTCCCGGCGAGACCGAAGATGAATTCCAACACCTGCTGGACTTTGTGCGTGAAGCGCAAATTGACCGCGCGGGTTGCTTTGCCTACAGCCCTGTTGAAGGTGCGGTGGCCAACGACATCCCGGGCATGCTCAGTGCCGAGGTGCGTGAAGAGCGACGTGCGCGTTTCATGGCCGTGGTGGAAGAGGTGTCGGCAGAGAAACTGCAACGCCGCATTGGTGCCACCATGCAAGTGCTGGTGGACTCGGCGCCTGCCCTGGGCCGCAAAGGCGGGGTGGGGCGTTCGTACGCCGATGCGCCCGAGATTGATGGCGTGGTGCATCTTTTGCCGCCCGAGAAAATCAGCAAAACCTTGAAGGCCGGTGAGTTCACCAAAGCCCGCATTGTGGGCACCCAGGGGCACGACCTGGTGGCCTTGCCCATCTGATGGGCCAGGGCCTTGCCGCATCGACGTTCATGGGGCATAAAAAAAGCCGCTTGAAGAAGCGGCTTTGTTTCATATCCGACAACAAAACAGGCGGTGTTTTGTTATACATTGGTGCCCAGGAAGGGACTCGAACCCCCACGATGTTACTCGCTAGTACCTGAAACTAGTGCGTCTACCAATTCCGCCACCTGGGCATTTCAGGAAAGAGAGCATTGTATCAAACATTCTGTGAGTTCCGGCGCGCTGCTGGAAGAAATCGAAGGAACCGTTCAGGGTCACCGTGATGGTCACGGCTTCGTGGTGTGTGACACCGATCAGCCCGACATTTATCTGCCGCCCAATGAGATGCGCGCAGTGCTGCACAAAGACCGCGTCAAAGCCCGTGTGGTGCGCTTTGACCGCAAGGGCCGCCCCGAAGGCCGCGTGCTTGAAATTGTGGAGCGTTCGAACCAACCCATCATTGGCCGCTTGCTGCAAGAAAGCGGTGTGTGGTTGGTGGCCCCGGAAGACAAGCGCTACGGCCAAGATATTTTGATCCCCAAAGGTGCCACGGGCGAGGCCAAAACCGGCCAAGTGGTGGTGGTTGAGTTGGTGGAGCCGCCGGCTTTGTTTGGGCAACCCGTGGGCCGCGTCAAAGAGGTGCTGGGCGAGATGGACGACCCCGGCATGGAAATTGAAATTGCCGTGCGCAAGTACAGCGTGCCGCATGAATTTTCTGAAGCCTGCATTGCCCAGGCCCGCGGCTTGCCAGACAAGGTGCGCGCCCAAGACACCACGCACCGCGTGGACCTGACCGACGTGCCGCTGGTCACCATCGACGGTGAAGACGCACGCGATTTTGACGACGCGGTGTACTGCGAGCCCGCCACGCAAGGCCGTGGAAAAAACGCCGTCAAAGGCTGGCGTTTGCTGGTGGCCATTGCCGATGTGAGCCACTATGTGGAGACCGGCTCGGCCATTGATGTGGACGCCTACGACCGCGCCACGAGCGTGTACTTTCCTCGTCGCGTGATCCCCATGCTGCCCGAGAAGCTCTCCAACGGGCTGTGCTCGCTCAACCCCGAGGTGGACCGCCTGTGCATGGTGTGCGACATGTTTGTCACCACCGACGGTGAGGTGTCGGCCTACCAGTTTTACCCCGCGGTGATGTGGAGCCATGCGCGCTTTACCTACACCGAGGTGGCCGCGATATTGGCCAACACGCGCGGCCCACAAGCCCTCAAGCGCAAAGAGCGGGTGCAAGACCTGCTCAACCTGCATGATGTGTACTTGGCACTGCACAAATCGCGACAAAAGCGCGGCGCGGTGGACTTTGAAACCACCGAGACCCAAATCATTTGCGATGACAACGGCCGCATTGAAAAAATCGTGCCGCGCACCCGCAACGAAGCCCACCGCCTGATTGAAGAGGCCATGCTCGCGGCCAATGTTTGCAGCGCGGATTTCATCGGTCACAGCAAACACGCCGGCTTGTTTCGGGTGCACGAAGGCCCCACCCCTGAAAAGATCGAGTTGCTGCGCAACTACCTCAAAGCCGTGGGTGTGGGCGTGGCCTTGAGCGACGACCCCAAGCCCGGTGAGTTCCAGACCATTGCCAACGCCACCAAAGAGCGGCCCGACGCGCAGCAAATCCACGCCATGTTGTTGCGCTCCATGCAGCAGGCCATTTACACCCCGCACAACAGCGGCCACTTTGGTTTGGCTTTTGAGGCCTACACCCACTTCACCAGCCCGATCCG
>DKJZ01000109.1 GCA_002454975.1 Hylemonella sp. UBA6679 | reverse complement strand
TGCCCAGCCAGTTCATGGAGAACTTCTGCTGGGAGTGGGAGGTGCTCAAGCACATGACCGCGCATATAGACACTGGCGAGCCACTGCCGCGTGAGCTGTTCGACAAAATGCTGGCTGCCAAAAATTTCCAAAGCGGCATGCAGACCCTGCGTCAAATTGAGTTTGCGCTCTTTGACATGCTGCTGCACACCGAGCACGACCCGAAACAAGACTTCATGCCCTTGCTGGACTTGGTGCGCGCCGAAGTGGCGGTGTTACAGCCCCCGGCCTTCAGCCGTACCGCGCACACCTTCAGCCATATTTTTGCCGGTGGTTACGCTGCGGGTTACTACAGCTACAAATGGGCCGAGGTGCTCAGCGCCGATGCTTACGCCGCGTTTGAAGAAACCGCAACAGATGCTGGCCACAGCATCGAAACGGGACGCCAATACCGCCAAGCCATTTTGGAAGCCGGTGGCAGCCGTTCAGCCATGGCCTCGTTCAAAGCCTTCCGTGGCCGCGAACCCAGCCTGGACGCCTTGCTGCGTCACCAGGGCATGGCGCCGCAGAGCTAAGCACCCTAACCTTGAGCCTAAAGTCTTGAGCCCTAAGCCCTGAGCGATGCCCCAGGGCCAGGCTTAAAACGTCAGCGTTTTCACGCCCGCAGCGGTGCCCAGCAAACACACCTGGGCGCGCTGGTGGGCAAACACACCCACCGTCACCACGCCAGGCCACTGGTTGACCTCGCTCTCGAAATCCAAGGGCTTGAGGATGCGCAGGCCACGCACATCCAAAATGTGCTGCCCGTTGTCGGTGACCAGGGGCGCGCCGTCTTTGAGGCGCAGCGAAGCCTGGCCACCCATGCGAGCAAACTGCCGCATGATGCGCGCCGTGGCCATGGGGATGACTTCAACGGGCACGGCAAACGCCCCCAGGGCATCAACCAGCTTGCTCTCATCGGCAATGCACACAAAGGTTTTGGACTGCGCGGCCACGATTTTTTCGCGGGTGAGCGCCGCGCCCCCGCCCTTGATCATGTAGCCGGCGTGGTCGATCTCGTCTGCGCCGTCGATGTACACCGCGAGCTCGCCCGCGTCGTTGGCATCCAACACCGGAATGCCCAGCGCCAGCAAGCGTGCCGTGCTGGCCTCTGAGCTGCTTACCGCGCCAGTGATTTGGTCTTTGATGGTGGCCAGCGCATCAATGAACTTGTTGACCGTTGAGCCCGTGCCCACACCCACCAACTGCCCCGGCACCACATAGGCCAGGGCCGCCTGGCCAACCAGGGTTTTGAGTTCGTCTTGGGTGAGTGATGAGGACATGCGATGGACTTTATATGGATTGCCAGCCCTTGCGGGCGCGCGTGAGAAAATGTTCAAAAGGAATTATCGGATGTCTTTGATCCCCTACAGCCTGGCGCGCCCGTTTTTGTTCAACATGGACCCCGAGGCCGCGCACGACCTCACCCTGGACTTGCTGGCCAAAACCCAGCGTTCTGTGTTGGCCTGCGCTTACAGCAGCGCCCGCGTGGACGACCCCCTGACCCTGGCCGGCCTGACCTTCCCCAACCGTGTGGGCATGGCTGCAGGCTTGGACAAAAACGCCCGCTGCATCGACGCTTTGGGCGCCATGGGCTTTGGCTTTGTCGAGGTGGGCACGGTCACCCCGCTGGCGCAAAGCGGCAACCCCAAGCCGCGCATGTTTCGCCTGCCCCAAGCCCAGGCGCTCATCAACCGCTTGGGCTTCAACAACGAGGGGCTGGACGCTTTCATTGCCAATGTGAAACAGGCGCGCTTTCGTCACACCGTCAAGCCTGGCCAACACCCGCTTTTGTTGGGCCTGAACATCGGCAAAAACGCCGTCACGCCCATTGAGCGCGCCACCGACGACTACCTGATTGCCTTGGCGGGGGTGTACCCGCACGCCGACTACGTGACCGTCAACATCTCCAGCCCCAACACGAAAAATTTGCGCGCCCTGCAAAGCGACGAAGCTCTTGATGCTTTGCTCGGCGCCATTGCCGCCAAGCGCGAAGAACTCGCACAGCAGCATGGCCAGCGCAAACCTATCTTTGTGAAAATTGCGCCCGACCTGGACGAAGCGCAAATTGCCGTGATTGCCGCCACCTTGCAGCGGCACGGCATGGACGGCGTGATTGCCACCAACACCACCCTGGCGCGCGATGCGGTGCAGGGCTTGGCGCATGGCGATGAGGCCGGAGGGCTCTCGGGCGCGCCCGTGCTGGCAAAAAGCAACGCCGTCATTCGCCAACTGCGCACGGCTTTGGGCGCGGGCTACCCCATCATTGGGGTGGGCGGCATCATGAATGCGGCCGATGCGGTGAGCAAAATTAAAGCCGGTGCAGATGTGGTGCAGATCTACACCGGCTTGATTTACCAGGGGCCAGACTTGGTCAAAGACAGTGCTGCGGCCATCAAGGCGCTGCGGTAAGCATACCCACCACCGCTTGGCCAATGGCCAGGCTGCTGGTGAGGCCCGGCGACTCGATGCCGAACAAATTCACCAAGCCCGGCTCGCCATGCGCAGGCCAGGGCTCACCCAAGCATTGCGTTTCGCCCTGGATCAAAAAATCTTTGGCGGCCTCGTTAGGCGCTTGAATTTTTGGGCGTATGCCCGCGTACCCGGCTTGCAAAGCGCCATCGGGCAAATCGGGCCAGTACTGGCGAATTTCGCGGTAAAACGCATCGCCGCGCGCGGGGTCCACTTGCAGATCGTTCGGGCCATCTACCCACTGCACATCCGGGCCAAACTTGGCTTGTCCGCCCAAATCCAGCGTCAAGTGCACGCCCAAACCCGCGGCTTGTGGCACCGGGTAAATCAAGCTTGAAAACGGTGCGCGCCCAGCCAAGGTGAAGTAATTGCCTTTGGCGTAATGCGCTTGGGGTAAGGGCACCTTCAAGCCGAAATGCTGCGCTAACACGGGCGCATGCAAGCCCGCGGCATTCACCACGGTGTGCGCCAGCAGCTCGCTGGCCTCGCCGGTGTTGGGGTCTTGCACCTGCAACACCCAACCCTGCGAGGTTCGCACCGCGCTTTGCAAAGCCGCATTCAGCGCCACCATGCCGCCCGCGTTTTCGAGGTCGCCTTGCAAACTCAGCATCAAGCCATGGCTGTCCACAATGCCGGTGCTGGGCGACCACAAGGCCGCCTCGCAATGCAGCGCCGGCTCCATGGCACGGGCCTCTTGCGCGCTCAAGGCTTGCAACGCCACCCCGTTGGCCGCGGCTTTGGCTTGGATGCTCGCGAGTTGCGCCACCTCTTGCGCCGAGGTGGCCACGATCAATTTGCCGCAACGCTGGTGCGCCACGCCACGCTCTTGGGCATAGGCATACAGCCGTTCTTTGCCCTGCACACACAGGCGCGCTTTGAGTGATCCGGCAGGGTAATAAATGCCGGCGTGGATGACCTCGCTGTTGCGCGCGCTGGTCTCGGTGCCTATGGCGTCTTCTTTCTCCAGCACCAGCACCTCGCGCCCGCTCAGCGCCAGCGCACGCGCCACGGCCAGGCCGACCACGCCAGCCCCAATCACCACGGTATTGATCGTGTCCATGCGTTCATTGTGCCAAGGGAGGTGGGGTGTCTTTGTGGAAGTGGTTGTTGAGGTAATCCTCAAAAGCCAGCCTGAGCCCCACGCCCAAGCCCACCTGCGCCTGCCATCCCAGGGCGTACAAACGGGTGCAATCCACCACCTTGCGCGGCACACCGTCAGGCCGGGTGGGGTCACACAAAACCTCGCCCTCGTAGCCCACCATCTCGGCCACGGCCTGGGCCAAGTCGCCTATCGAAATTTCAAACCCGGTGCCCACATTGACGTGGCTGAGCATGGGCTGGGTGTGGGCCTCGAAAGTGGCTTTGTCCAGGTTCATGAGGTAGATACACGCGTCGGCCACATCATCGGCAAAAATATATTCGCGCATGGGTGTGCCCGTTCCCCAGACCGACACGCTGGGCGCGTTGAGCAGCTTGGCCTCGTGAAAACCGCGGATGAAGGCCGGCACCACGTGGTGGTTATCGGGGTGGTAGTTGTCGCCCAGGCCAAACACGCTGGTGGGCACCACACTGCGGTAGTCACGGCCGTGCTGGCGGCTGAAGCTTTCGCACAGCTTGATGCCGGCAATTTTGGCCACCGCGTCGGGCTCGCGCGCGGCTTCGAGCACGCCGCTCAAAATGGCGCCCTCCAGCGCGGGTTGCGCAGCCGCCGGTGGGTACACATCGTTGGACGCCACAAACACCAGCTGCTGCACATCGTGGGCATGTGCTGCTTGGATGATGTTGGCCTCGATCATCATGTTTTGGTAAATGAAATCGGCCGGGTAGCTGTTGCCTTCGTGAACGCCGCCAGTTTTGCCAGCGGCCAGGTAAACCTGGTCGGGCCGGTGGTCGGCAAAAAACGCCTCAACCGCGGCTTGACGGGTCAAATCAAGTGCCTGCTCGGGGCACGTCAAAACCTCATCTTGGCCTTGCGCCTGAAGCAGCCTGACAATGGCAGCGCCCACCATGCTTTCATGGCCTGCGACGTAGATTTTCATGGGTCGTTTTCACAAAGGGCTGAGCTTGCGGTCTTGAGCCACATGGCCCAAGCCAAACTTATTTTCCACCACCAAGCTTGCACATGACGCGCGCATGGGCTTGTTGATGCCCCGCTTGGGGCAAGGATTGGTATCCCCAAGACGAGCGCACAGACCCAGCACAAAGCCTCTGAGCTGCCGGGTTTTGTGCATTTGAGGACAATGTGTCAATGACAACCGCAACTTCAGCTTTGCAACGCGTTAAAAGCGCCTGGAACATCGACCACCTGCCCGCAGACTTGGTGGCTGACCTGCGCTCTGACCACGCTGGCGAAACTGGGGCCGTGTGGATATACCGCGGTATTTTGATGGTCTCGCGCGATGCGGCAGTGCGTGAATTTGCTCAGCGCCACATGCATACAGAGCAAGAGCACCTGGCACGCATGTGCGACTTGTTGCCGCCTTTGCGCCGCAGCATCTTGCTGCTGCCCTGGTGCGCGGCGGGTTGGCTTACTGGGGCCCTGCCCGCGCTGTTTGGCCCACGGGCGGTGTTTGGCACGATTGCCGCGGTAGAGACCTTTGTCGATCAACATTACCAGGCGCAAATCGATCTTTTGCAAGGCCGCCCCGACCACCGCGCTTTGCTTGATACCTTGCTGACATGCCAAGAAGACGAGTGCCACCACCGCGATGAAGCCACCAGCCTGAGCCCAGGCGCCCCCCATTGGTTGCTGCGCGCCTGGTGCGCTGTGGTGGGCACAGGCTCGGTCGTGGCCGTGCATCTGGCACGCCGGCTTTAAGCCTCAGGCCTGGGTACATCAGGCCCGGGCATCGCCCCAGCGCAGGGGTGAGTCTTCATCTCCCACATAGATGGTGTCGCCCGAGCGGTCCACACAATATTGAGGTGACACAATTTTGTCCACAAACACCTGGTCGTTGCTGATGCGCGTGTAATCGAACAAGATGCATTGCTCGACCCGGGTACCTGATCTGACGTGGCTACCGCGCGCAATCCAGGTCGGGCCGGTGATGGTGGCACCAGCCTCCACGCGCGTGTTCGATCCTATGTACACAGGGCCTTGGATGTTCACCTCGTCCCAATTGACCTGAACATTCAGACCCACCCAAACACCAGGTCGCACCTGCTTACCAGGAATAGAAAAACCCTCCACCTCTCCACGCAGCACGCGCTGCTGCACGGCCCAGTAATCGGTGAGGCGTCCAATGTCAATCCAGTTGAAGGGCCTTGTTTGCGCAAAAAAAGGCAAACCACGCTCCACCAGCATAGGGAACAACTCACTGCCAATGTCAAACACCTGCTTGGAAGGAATCAGGTCTATGACCTGCGGCTCGAAAATGTAAATACCTGTGCTGGCCAAATTAGATTTGGCTTGGGCTGGGCTGGGTTTTTCTTGGAACGACAAGACGCGGTTGTTCTCATCGGTGACCACCACACCGTAATTTTTCACCTCTTCGCGCGGCACTGGCAGGGTGATCACAGAAGCCAGCGCATTTTTGAGCCAATGCTCTTTGAGCGCCGCACGCAGGTCCAGGTCGATGATGGCATCGCCACAAAGAACCACCGTGGTGTCGTCGAAAAATCCACCCAATTCCTGAATATGGCGCATGCCACCGGCCGAGCCCAGCGGTTTGGGCGTGATGTCGCCGTGCTCACGCACGCCTTCGTAGGAGTAACCGATTTCCACCCCCCAGCGGCTGCCATCGCCAAAGAAATTCTCGATTTTGTAGTGGTTGTAAGCCACGTTCATCATGATCTCGCGCACGCCGTTGCGCGCCAAATGCTCAATGATGTATTCGAGCAAAGGCTTGCCCAAAATAGGCACCATGGGTTTGGGCAGGTTACGGGTGAGCGGGCGCACGCGCATGCCCTGCCCGGCCGCCAGAATCATCGCTTTGGTCATCTGAGGTGTTGTTTGGTTAACACCTGATTTATCGGCGCGATGGTGCCTGGACTTGAGGCTTGAGCAGCTCCCCGGATGCCACCCGAACCTGTCCAGACACAGCGGTGGTCGCCTGTGCATGAGGCCACAAGGTTGCTTTATTGGCAACGCTTGGTAAGCTCTGCGCATGATCTACCGCTCTGCAATGACTGCGTTTGTGCTTACGCTTGTGATGGGTGGGGCCTCCACCGCTTGGTCACAGGCCAATCGAAGGCCAAACGCCCCCAGCCCAACGCCACCTGTGACGTGCACAGTGGCAGAGTTTCATGCGTTGGCCATGACCACGCATCACCCCAAAGAGCGCGCAGACAAAGCCTTGGCGTGGATGCAAACCAATGGGGTAGGTTGTACGCCAGCCCAGCTCACCATGATCATGTCCAACCGGCCAACCTGGATGGGCACAGGTGACACCCCCGAGCTCGCGGCCAGCATTTCGCGCTTGCTGGAGATCAAAACCAGCAACGATCCCGGTGCGCTAGAGCGTTTGTACCGCCCCCAAGTCCAATCACCTGTGCGACGCGAGACCGCTGTGGCTGGCCCTGACGCTGGCACTGCAGGCGCATCGTCGCCCGCGCCAGTGGTGGCAAGCGCGCCGCCTGTGGGTGTGTCGGCAGTGGTGGGCACGGGTCTGGGCTTACCCGGTGCAGCTGGCATGACAGGCGCGGCCGTAGCACTGGCGCCAGCGGGCCAGAGCATCAACATCAACACGGCGGCCCCACTGCCCGAGGTGGACATGTCGCGCAAAATGCCGCCACCCAACGAGCCCCTTTTCAGCTTCCCGCCTGAATTAGGCACGCCTATGCTGAATTACTTTGGGAAAATTCGTCGGCAATTTGTCAGGTCCTTTTTCATGGAAAACCTCTCGCCTGGTAAGTGTCCCGAGGGAATGGCTTGGCGCACTGACCGCTGCGAGGCCAGCTTCCCGGTCGCTTGGCGCTTTGGCGAGCGGCTCCCCCAGGGCGCAAAAACCTTCCCTGTCGACCTGAAATTGGTTGAAAAACTCAACTTTGACCCTGGCTACACCTTCATCAGGGTAGGCTCAGACATCTTGGCCCTGGAACGTGACACCGGTAAAGTGGCCGACGCTGTGCTGAATTTGGGAAAAATCTGAAAAATTTGATAAAAATAAATAGAAATACTCTTGACGCTGGTCAAGTGGCGTTTCAATCTGTGGTTTTGAGCTTGAGCGAGCAAAACCATGAACTTGCCCGGCGCAGCCTCCCCTTCGAGCGGCAAACCCCTGTTCTCTGATTGGCTCTTCATCGGCTGCATGGCCTTGGCGATGGCTGGTGTGTTTTGGGTCGGAAACCATGCTTACCAGCAGGGTTTGAACACCGAACACCTCAAACGTCACGGCGAGCGCTGGGGGCGTTTCTTGGCAGCCCAAGCCTCGCTGCGCGCTCAAGACAACTACCCACTGGCCGCTTGCGCAGCCAAACCTGATGTCAAAACCACATGGGGTGAGTGTTACCAATCCCTGGTTGCCCCTGGCGGACCTATGGATGGCATCACCAACCCCTTCACGTTGGCACCACAGCGGCTGGCCACCCAGTGCGACCCCAAATCGCGCGAACTTGTGGGTGCCCTGGTTGTTGAAAAAATCACGCCCACTGCAGCTGGGTCGCCGGTGCCCTTAACGTTCACAGCGCTTGGGGAAAACGACGTGCTCAACAGCACGATGCATCTTCGTATCACTGTGTGTGACAAAGCCGCCAACGCATTACGCGTGGGTGAGTTTGAGTTTTAAGGGGTCTTGAACATGGCTGCCTCCAACCCTTTACACCTGAACGAGGACCAGCCTCTTGAAGGCCCTGTGATCACCGAGGACATGAGCTTTCGACGAAAGGCATACCTCTGGCTACTCGACGAAACGGTTGAGGGCAATTACCAAAAAGCCATCGATCGTTGGATTGCTTTGCTGATCATCTTCAACCTGTTTGCACTGTTGTTTGAGCATGTGTCGGTGATCTACGAGGCTTACCAAGGCTGGTTTCAGGTGTTTGATGTTTTTTCAGTCGCAGTGTTCACCCTCGAATAGATGATGCGTCTGTACTTAGCGCCTGAAGACAAAGAGTTCGCAGATTCGCCACACCCTCGCCTTCGTTACATGCGCAGTCCTTTTGCAGTGATTGATGTGCTGGCAATCGTCCCGTTCTACCTGCAGGCCGTCGTCCCGATTGACTTGCGCGCCCTGCGGTTTGTGCGGCTGCTGCGTCTGCTCAAGCTGTTTCGCGTGTTGATTCCAGCCTGGTCTGAGTTCAAACAAGCCAACCAGGGCCGCACATTCCGGCAAAAAGTACATGCCTTGGTGTTTCCGGGCGAATTTGGCGGAAGCCTACACCAACTGTTTGATCACTTCATTGTCTTTTGGGTGATTATTTCAGTGATCGCCGTCATCCTTGAGTCGGTACAAAGCATCCACTATGTTTTGAACATCGAGTTCATTGTGCTCGATGCCATTGCTGTGAGCGTTTTTACCCTGGAATATGGACTAAGGCTTTATGCGTGTGTGGAAACCCCTGGCTACACCAGACCCGTGGTTGGGCGGCTGAAACAAGCACGATCAACCTCCGCCTTGATTGACTTGATGGCCATCCTGC
This sequence comes from Hylemonella sp. UBA6679, assembly GCA_002454975.1. Taxonomy (GTDB): domain Bacteria; phylum Pseudomonadota; class Gammaproteobacteria; order Burkholderiales; family Burkholderiaceae_C; genus Hylemonella. Next base: position 75,277 of record DKJZ01000109.1, on the reverse strand, counting down.
CCTTCTTCCTCGAGGTGTTTTTGCACCACCTCTTTGACCTTCGTTTCTTGCGCGTTTTTCGCTTGCTGCGTTTGCTCAAACTCACACGCTACACAGGAGCAACAAACACGCTCATGAAAGTTGTGGTGCGCGAGTGGCCAGTGCTTGCGGCCTCTGCCTTTGTGATGCTTCTGCTGGTGGTGATGACTGCCAGCTTGGGGTATTTGTTCGAACATGACGCACAACCGGAAAAATTTGAAAATATTCCTCAGTCCATTTACTGGGCTGTCATCACGCTGGCGTCAGTGGGGTACGGAGACATTTCACCCATCACACCGATGGGACGGATCATCACCATCATTTTGGCCTTGTTGGGGATTGGCATTTTTGCCATTCCAGCGGCCTTGCTGTCTTCGGCCTTCAGCGACCAGCTACGCATTGAGCGCGAATCCCTCAAAAACCAGCTCTATGAAATGCTCTCTGATGGCACCTTGTCTGAGGAAGAAAAGGTCAACCTGAATCGGGAAGCCAAACGCTTGCATTTGAGCAAGGAAGAGGTGCAACGCTTGATCATTCAAGCCAAACGTGAACGAGAACTCAAAGAAGACGTCTCGGTTTTACCTTTGCACAAAATTGCCGCTAACCCAGAGCATGCTGTCGAGCATTTCAAATTGGTGTTAAGTCAAATGCGCATGCTAGCCATCATGACAGACAAGGAAAAATTTGAGGTGGTTGCGCAGCATAAAAACCGGCTGACCCAAGAGGAAATCGCGTTGTGGCGGTGCATCCACAACGACGCAGCAGCGCCAAAATCTTAGGCGCCCTTGCTGGGGCCTGCACACAAAAGATGGGCAGGGTTACTGGTTGAGCACCGTGATGCTGATGCGCCGGTTGCGCGGGTCCTTAGGGTCGTTGGGATTGTAAGGGGCTGTGTCGGCCACACCCTCGATACGGGCGAAGCGATCGCTTTTGAGGCCTTGACGCTCAAGATTTTTTCGTGTTTCCTCCGCCCGCTCAGCCGACAAAGACCAGTTGTTGCGGTCGTTGGTATTTGCAAACGCGATGCTGTCGGTGTGGCCGCGCAGGGCCACTTTGTTGGGTAAAGTTTTAAGCAGCTTACCCACTTCGATAAGCAAGCCTTGGGCACGCCCCGTCATCGAGGTGGTGCCCAACCCAAACATGGCGAAGTCAGCTTTATCGATGATTTCGATGCGCAGTCCGTCCTTGTCGCGGACGACCTGAACTTGGTCTTTGAGGCTCTTGAGGTTGGGGTTATTTTCTAAACTTTCTTTGATGTCTTTCTCAAGCTTTTCAAAGTTGGCTTTGTCGGTTTGGGCTTTTTTGAGTGACTCCTCATCCACCTGGCCAGACTCTTTGCTGTCAGCGCCTTTAGGGGACGGGTCGTTTTCTGTGGGCCCCCCCTGAGAACGCGGGGTGACGATATTGAGCATGTTGGTTTGCTTGGCAGCGAAAGGCAAGCCATCAGGATCAATGATGGAGGAGCCGCCCAACATGCCATCTGAACCAGCCAATTTGCCGATGGTCAGGTTGCTTTGGGAGCTGGGCTGGAAATAATCAGCAACGCTTTTACGCTGGTCTTCGTTGGAGGCACCGAGCAGCCACATGAGCAAAAAAAAGGCCATCATGGCCGTCATCATGTCGGCCAAGGCAATCTTCCAGGCGCCACCATGGGCACCACCATGGCCATCGCCCATCACTTTTTTGATGATGATGGTGGGGGCGACCGTGACAGGCGCATCAGGTGCGGCCTCCTCGGGAATCAGTGGCTTGGCTTGCGGTGCTTCTGCCGAAGTCTCCGCAGCGGCTTGTGCCGCCGCGATGGCTGCACGTGCCTCGTCCTGTGCGTCTGTCGTGACGTCCGCCACAGCTTCGGCTTGGGCCATGCTTAGTTACCTCGCATGCCGTCAAACACTTCGGCAAAACTGGGCTGGTTGTGGTGGCTGATGCTCACGCGGGCAGCCTCGATGATCAGCGGCATCGGGTGGCCGTGCATGGTGCCGATGATGATTTGCTTGACCACTTTGTAGATCTCGCTTTCCTCTTCGACGATCTGCGCCAAGCGCTTGGCCATGGGCTCGACCAGACCGTAAGCGATGAACACCCCCAAAAACGTTCCCACCAACGCGCTACCAATCAAGGCGCCCAACACGGCGGGTGGCTGGTCAATTTGGCCCATGGTTTTAACCACACCCAACACACACGCCACAATGCCCAGTGCTGGCAGTGCACCTGCCAGGGTGGCAATGGCATCAACCACTTTGAGCTCACCATGGTGGTGGGTTTTGATGGATTGGTCCATCACCTCCTCGACCGCGTAAGGGCTCAGGTTGCTGGACGACACCACCATCAAGCGAACGGTATCGGTGACCAGGTGCAGCAAGGCGTGGTCGTGCAACATTTTGGGATGTTCGCCAAAGATCGCACTGGCTTCGGGGTTCTCGATATGGGCTTCAAGCGCCACCGCCCCCTCAGTCTTGAGGGTTTTCATGATCTTGGCCACCACAAAGATGGTGCTGAGGTAATCGTCTTTTTTGTAGGCTGGGCCTTTGAACACCTTGCCCATGCCCTTGCCCACGCCCTTGATGACATCCATGCCATTGCCCACCATCATGCCGGCAACGCCAGCACCTGCAATGATGAAGGTCTCAATAGGTGCTGCCTTGATGATGGGCGCCATGGAGCCGCCAGCCATGATGTAACCACCAAAGACGCAAATAAACAAAACAACCAGACCGACTATCGCAATCATTCATATCTCCTCAAAGGCCAACAAGTCGCCGGGAGGCTCCCGACATCACCTGTGACCTCGAACTCTGTTGAGCGATGCGGCCTCACACCCCGCTCAGTGCATGGTGGACATTGCCGCAGCTGCCACCGGTGAGGCACCTGGTAACAACTTAGGTACATCACGCCATGCTTGGCTGATGTCTCCCATCAACGACACGATCTCTTCAAGTGCAACCAGGTCGTTGTAAGCGTTGACATGCACCAAACGACGGGTCACATAGCTGTAAAGCTCATGCAGATTACGGGCCAAGTCACCGCCTTTGTCCAAATCCAAACCAGTTTGCAAACCAATCACAATGCGCCCAGCGCGTGCCAGACTTTTATTTTTGTCCTCAATCGAACCTCGTTCAATGTGACCGCGTGCAGTCACCATGCTTTCGATCAGACCGTCAAACAGCATCTGAATGAGCTCGACTTTGTCCGCCACCATGGCTTGTGAGGTCCGTGTACCGTGACCGTAATCTTCCATGGCTTTGAAATTGACTCGCATGTTTCGTGACTCCTTTGATCCTGATACCACAGGATTCGGAGGCAGCACAGAAAACTTGAGCACCACAAGCCCATCACACCATCAAGCCACCTTGGAGGCCCTTGCTTTACCTTTGCTGAGCGGTTCAATTTGCAACGTACCACGTAATTTCTTCACCACCGCGCTGAGCATTTGGCTGACACGAGATTCGGTCACATCCAGCACATCGCCAATTTCTTTGAGGTTGAGCTCTTCAACGTAATACAACTTCATGACCAGTTGATCGCGCTCAGGCAGCTCACCGATGGCGGCGGCCAGGGCACCCATAAACTGCTGGTGTTCCACAATGGCTTCGGGTTGTTGTGAGGCATCGGTGGAAAGGTTCATCACCTCCTCGGTGACCACCTCCAGGGAATAGGTCTCAAAACGCCTGGCCTGGGTACGCTCCTTGTGGAACTGCTCAATGTCCTTGCCCATGTGGTCAGCCAGCTCAGCCTGGGTCGGGGTGCGACCCAACTGCACAGCGAGCTCATGGTTGGCATCGCTGTGGGACTTGTTGATGGCCACCGCCGAACGCGGCAAAAACGACAGGCGGCGCACCTCATCGAGGATGGCACCGCGCACACGGCTGTGCGCAAAATGTTCGAACTCGATGCCCTTACCAGGGTTGTAGGCGCGGGCAGCTTCGAGCAAACCAATCATGCCGACCTGGATCAACTCGTCGAGCTCCATGAAAGGCGGCAAACGCACCTTGAGGTGCAGGGCCACACGTTTGACCATGCCCAGATGCGCCATCACCAGCGCTTCGCTGTTGTTTTGGACCTCGTCGTACATGCTGATTTTTGGCATGGGCATCAGGCTGGCGCTTGCACCAGCCTCTCCACGAAAAATTGCAACCCACCCGCAGCTTGCGCCAGCGGCGGCAGGTGCTCTGTGGTGGCGGCCAAACGACGAAAGTCACGGGCACCCGCGCTTCCAGGGGCGAACTCCATGACAGATTTGTATTTTTTGAGTGCCTGCAAAATCAGCTCATCGTTTTCAATCGACCCCAGGTACTTGACGGGTTGGTTGAGGAAACGTGCACAAACCTGGTTGATGCGTTGGTAGAGCTCGAACCCTTCTCGCTCAGAATTCACCGCATTGGGCACCAGGTAGATTTCATCGAGATGGTGGTCTTGAATCAGAACCTTGATGGTGCCGTAGGCGTCGGCAATCGACGATGGATCATCACGCACCACCACAAAACGGCGGCTGCAAGCCGCCATGAAGGCCATCACCACTGGGGCAATCCCAGCGGCCATATCCACAATGAGGAAATCAAGGTCGGCTTCGAGGGAACTGAATGCCTGCACAATGCGTGCGGCTTGCAATTCGCTCAAAGCCGCCATGTCTTGTAACCCTGAGGCACCCGGCACGAGCTTGACCCCTTGGCGGGTCGTGACCACGATGTCCTCGAGGGATTTTTCACCGCTCATGAAGTGGCTCATGTTGTAAGGCGATCGGCAGCCCAGCGCGATCTGCGCGTTGGCAAGCGACAAGTCAGCATCAAACAACATCACTTGGTGTCCAGCATCTTGCAAGGCCACGGCCAGGTTGACAGACACTGTGGTTTTGCCCACGCCGCCTTTGCCGCTGGCAATACCTATGACCTGACAGTATTTTTTATCCATGAACAGCCTGCAGCTCCATGAGTCGGTTGGAAACTTTTGCAGCCAAGCGGTCAGCGGGAGCAGCGACAACATTGGCTTCAGGCATCCATTGTGCAACAGCAAGGTCTGCCAGCATAGCGGGGGTGATTTCGAGCACGCCGTCACGCAGTGCGTTGGAGCCAGAACCTACCGAGAGGCTGGGGCAGCCTGGGTTGTTCATCAGGTGTTGCAGCAGCGGCCAAGGTGCACTGGATTCGTCGAGCTTGGTCAACATCAGGCTCGACCAAGCGGTTTGGCCGTGGTTGAGCACCCGCTGCAAAGTCACACTGGAGGCATCGGTGGGGACCACAGCATGGCTTTGAGCAGCAGGACAGATCGACATGATTTGAGCCAGGTTGTCATGCAACTCAACGCCGGGGGTGTCGATCAAGACCAAGGAGCGGTCGCTGAGTTCGTCCAACAACAAGCGCAGGACCTCTGGCGTTTTGGCACGATAAGCATCAACCCCCACCTGGGCACACAACATCTGCGTCTGTGGCCAAGCACCGGCGCGGGCGTCATTGAAGGCGATCACGGCGACTAGCTCGGGTGTGCCCTGCTTTAAGAATTCACGGGTGAGTCGCGCCACCATGAGGGATTTGCCCCCCCCGGATGGACCAGCAAGCGCATGCACGCCTCGCAATGGCGCTTGGGCACGATGCTCAGACATGTTGCAAATAAGCTGGCGCGTGATGTTCTCCATGGCTGAGGCCAAGTGGGTTTCTGTGCGCAAGCCATCCAGCAGCAAGGCCCGTAAGCTGGCGGGCACGGCGGCCTCGCTCAGGCCCTGAACCAAAGGCGCCAGAGCTTGAGGCCAGTTGTGCTGGGCTTGCCACATCACCGTCTGTTGGCTCAAGCGAAACTCCTGGCGCAAGGCGGCAATTTCTTCGCGCACCGTAGCAACAATTTCACGGCTGCGGATCCAATCCCGGTCAAGCCCAGTATCTGTAACGTTCTTTGCTACGCTTTTTGAAGCAATTTGTGCGTCTGCCGGTGTCTCGACAGCTGAGGACGTGTGAGCCATGACAGCATGCAACTTGGCCTCAAAACTGGTGGCAGCAGCGGATTCTGGTGGGGTTTGTGCAGGAGCCGGGTCGGGCGCGGCCCAAACAGCATCGTCGTGCTGGCTGGAGGCTTGCACGTCCACAGCCACAACCAACTCGGTTTGACCAGCCACCCGGTGGTTGGAAATCACCAAAACATTCGGGCCAAACCGCGACAAGGCCTGCTCGGTGGCGCTACGGGTGTCACGGGCGAGGATACGTTGAAGTTCCATGGTGGTTAGGCTCGGTCAGATTCTTGGATTGGGTCAGACTCACTGCACTGCAGCGTGGACGTTATGAATAACCTTGACGCTTTGGTCGTCTGGAATTTCGCTGTAGGACAAGATGGTCAAGTCGGTCACACGGTAGCGCACGGCCTTGGACAGCCAAGGGCGGATGGCTGGTGACACCACCAAAACTGCCGGGTGTCCTTGCTCCTCCACCTGGCGTGCGCCTTCGCGCAATGCCGCGAACAAGCGCTCGGCCAAACCGGGCTCGATGGTGAGGTTTTGACCAGGCCCACTTTGTTGCAACACGTTGTGCAACAGCTGCTCAAGGCCAGGATCCAAGGTCATGACAGCCAAGCTGTTGCTCTCGTCGACCAAGCTTTGCACAATCATGCGACCCAGCTTGGGACGCACCATGGCCGTGAGTTGGTCTGGCTCCTGGGTGCGGCCTGCCGCTTCCGACAGTGCTTCAGCGATCGAGCGCATGTCGCGGATCGAAACCGACTCGCTCAAGAGATTTTGTAATGTTCGGGTCAAAACGCCCAAGGACAACTTGCCTGGCACCAGATCTTCGACCAGCTTGGGCGACTTGGCAGCCAATTTGTCGAGCAATTGTTGAACTTCGTCGTGGCTGAGTAAATCCGCAGCACTGTCGCGCAGCACCTTGTTGAGGTGCGTTGCCACGGCCGTGCTGGCATCGACCACTGTGTAGCCCAGCGTACGGGCGTAATCGCGTTGAGAAGCCTCGACCCACACCGCATCCAGACCAAAGGCTGGCTCTTTGGTGACTTCGCCTTCGAGGGAGCCATAAACTTGTCCAGGATTGATCGCTAGCTCCTTGCCCACACGCACCTGACCTTTGCCGCGCACCACACCTTTGAGCACGATGTGGTAGCTGTCAGGGTCGATGCTCAGGGCATCACGGATACGCACCGGTTGAACCAAAAAGCCCAACTCGGCGGAGAGTTTTTTACGCACCCCCTTGACGCGGTTCATCAACTGACCGCCTGTCTCCGGGTTGACCAAAGGGATCAAGCCATAACCGATTTCCAGACCAATGAGGTCGACCTGGTCCACATCGTCCCAGTCCAACTCTTTGGGCTCTTCCAAGGCAGAGGCCGCCGCCTGTTGCTCGGGCGTGACCACAGGCGTGGCATTGCGTTGGTTGATGCGCCAAGCCAACGCCGCCGAAACAGCTGCCAACGTCAAAAACACCATGTGTGGCATGCCTGGTACCACGCCCAACACGGCCAAAATCCCACCCGACATGTACAAAGCCGTGGGGTTAGCCAGTTGCGTGGTGGCCTGCTCGGTCATGGATTCTGAGGTGGTCACACGCGTCACGATGATGGCCGTTGCCAATGACAAGAACAGGGAGGGAATTTGTGCCACCAACCCATCACCGATGGTCAGCAGTGTGTAAATACGACCTGCCTCGGCCAGTGAGAGGTTGTGTTGTCCCACGCCAATGGCCAAGCCGCCAATCAGGTTAATGATCAAAATCAGCAAGCCCGCCACCGCGTCGCCGCTGACAAACTTCGAAGCGCCATCCATGGAGCCGAAGAAATCAGATTCTTGTGCCAACTCTTCGCGACGCTTCTTGGCGGTGTCTTGGTCAATCACGCCGGCATTCAAGTCTGCGTCGATGGACATCTGTTTGCCAGGCATGGCATCCAGGGTGAAGCGCGCGTTCACCTCCGACACACGACCCGCACCTTTGGTCACCACAATGAAATTGATGATCATCAAGATGGCAAAGATGATGAAACCCACCACATAGTTGCCACCGATCACAAACTCACCAAAGGCAGCGACCACCTTGCCAGCCGCCTCGTGTCCTTCATGCCCGTTGACCAAAATCACCCGCGTCGACGCCACATTCAGACCCAGTCGAAGCATGGTGGCCAACAACAGCACCGAAGGAAACGACGAAAACTCCAGTGGCTTTCGGGTACCGATGGCGATCATGATGATCACCAAACTGCAAGCGATGTTGAATGTGAACATCACATCCAGCAGCAGCGCAGGCAGGGGCACAACCAGCATGGCCATGATCAGCAACACCAGCGCAGGAAGACCCAGGCCGGTGTAATCAAATTTGTTAAGGTTCTGTCGAACCGTTGACAGGGTCAGCGTGCTCATGGCGGGTTAGTGAGCAAGGTCCATGCCACCAAAATTACGACAGTCCAGCCCAGTCAAAGTGGCAAGCCTTGTCCGGTCACGATTTTTGCTAACTCTTGGTGAGCCGGCCAGACATGCGCCGGTACGAACCAAGCCAAATGACTGGAATGAGCATGGACGCGAACCTGAACTTTGTAAACGCCTCGGTCCCCAATGCCCTGCAAATAGGGGAAAAAACACCCATCGGCCGGGCAGCACCCGCTACTGGGCAGTCGATGTTGGGCAAAGAATTTGCCAACCTGATGCGGGGGCTGCTGCCCGACAGCGAGCGGCAAGATCTTGCCGCTGCGGACTTGGCGGCAAGCCATGGCGGCTTGCAAACCATGGCCTTGGGTACACAGTTTTCCGTCATCACCGCCGACGCACCGCAACCAGATGCCAACAGCTTGGCCGCCTTTGCCAAAGCCCAGGGCCTGGATGACCGAGCGGTCCAGGCTTTGTTTGGCGATCTGGAGCAGCTACCAGCTCTTGGCTTGGGGGTGACGCAGCCCCCTCTGACCGTCACCACCACCCCAGACCCCATGGCTTGGCTCACCAACAGCCCTGTAGACCGTCAGCTTGCTGGCAGCCCACCTCCGAGCTGGTTTATCAATGCCACCCAGCCTGGTACACCCAGCCTGGCCCCGATCAGCTCGAGCCAGAGCGTGTTGCCCTCAAGTCACCCTGCCACCAACGCTGAGACGCTCGAACAACTCTTGGTCAACTCGGGCGCCTCGGCCACTTTGGCTCGCTTAGGCCAGGTGATCAACACACCTGCAGCCGAGCTAGCACCTACCCAGGGCCTGGCGCTGCCGCCCGAACCGGGTCCGCTCGATGCCATCCGCATGCGACTCATACCAGCCTGGGAAAGCATGACGCGCAGCCTTGCCAAGGTCACAGGCAGCGACGTGTCTTTTTCTTGGGCCTCTTTTGCCAACGACCTGCTCGATAGCCAGGCATCAGGCGTAACCGCCATGGACATTGATCTGGGCGACACATCGATCGGCGCGCTCACCGACACCGGCAACGGCGTGGGCACAGTGTCAGCCACATTCAACAATGACAACAGCGCACAACAAAGCAGTGCTGCGAGCAACCGGCCAGCGCTGACCTTGGGGGAAATGGGTCAGACAACCACAGGACCGAGCACTGGCGAGCGCGCTGACCAGATCAGCCAACTGGCCGACAAACTGGGCAAAGCCCTCAGCGAGCGGCTCCAAGACCAAATGGCTCAAGGTCAGTGGAAGCTGGAGTTACGTCTTAAACCAGGTCATCTGGGCAAAATCTCGGTCGAACTCGACATGAACGCCAGTGGCTTGGACGCCCTGTTCAAGAGCGAGAACCCCTTGACCCGCGAACTGATTGCCCAAAGTGCACCCAAATTACGTGACAGCCTGGCACAAGCAGGCATGGCAGTTGCTAATGTCTGGGTGAACAGCGATGGTCAGCAACAAACTGGCGGAAATCCGACACCCCGGCAAATGCCCCAGGACGTCCCCAGCACTGGTTCTGTGTTGAATCACCACGCTGAAGTGAAAGTTCAGACACCAAGAGCAAAATCCATGGGTGGATGGGACGAGCTGGTTTAAAGCACCGTCCACCAACGCAACGCATTGAAAGAGGTAAATATGGCAAAAGCTCCTGCAGCAGCACCCGCCGCCGAAGAAGGTGGTGAAGTTGAGGCCAAGCCAAAAAAACCCATCGTCAAGATCATTCTTGGTGTGGTGGGCGTGATCGTGATGCTGGTCGGCACGGTCTTTGGCACTTTGTTTTTCTCGGGCTATTTCAATCCCAAGCCGCCGGTCGATCCTGATGCCGCTGAAGCGGCTGACGGACATGCGGGTCAAGGCAAGAAAGACGGTAAAGATGGCAAGAGCGCCAAGCCTGCCAAGCTGGCCAAGAAGAGTCCTGAGAGCACGCGCTTTGAGTACAACTACATGCAAATCGAGAAGGACTTTTTGGTCAACATCATGAACTCCAAGAAAGTCATGTCCATCTCGCTGGCGGTCATGACGCACTACGACGAGCGTGTGTTTGCCAACGTTAAAAAACACGACTTTGCCTTGCGCTCGGCCATCTTGGACATCCTGCGGCAAGTGCCAGAGTCTGAAGTGAACAAGCCAGAGTTCCGCGTTGAGCTGTCCCGCAAGATTCGCGACGCCATGAACACCTTGCTTGAAAAGTACGAAGACTTTGGAGGCATTGAAGAGGTGCTTTACACCAACTTCGTGATCCAGTAAGCCGTACGTTCCATTCCTCAGCGTCCATGGCCAACAACCTACTCACCCCTGACGAGCTCACGGCTTTGGCCGAAGGCGTGCAGGACGGCCCCATCCCGGTTGACACTGGGTTCAACACCGCGGTGCGGGTCAAGAAACATGACCTGGCCAGCGAAGACAGCAGCTTAGGCGTCAATGTCACAGCGCTAGACATGATCAACGAGCGCTTCATCCGGATGTTTCGTCTGGGTTTGGTGGAAATGCTGCGCAGCAGCCCTAAAGTCAATCCGCTCCAGGTGCAAATCGTACGGTTTGGCGACTACCTCAAGGGTCTGCAAGCGCCCATGTCAGTCAATGTGGTGCGCATGAACCCACTGCGGGGCTACTCCATCGTCGTGCTCGACCCCACGGTGGTGTTCAGCTCGCTCGACAGCTTTTTTGGTGGCTTTGGCAAAGGCGTTGGACAGTTGCCACCTGGGCGTCTTTTCACACCCACAGAGACACGCATCATCAACATGATTTTGGATGTGTTCTTCCGTTGTCTCAAAGACGCGTGGTCGCCTGTGATGCCTGTGGACTTCGAGCTCGTGAGCTCGGAAATCAACCCGCAGTTCGCCCAAATCGCTGATGAGAACGACCTGGTCATCCTGAGCCGCTTTGATGCAGAGGGCAATATGGATGCCCGGGGCTTCATTGACCTGGTCCACCCTTACGCATCGCTCAAACCTATCCGTGAGCTGTTGCGAAGTCGCGTACAGACGGGCGATGGCAACGAAGAGTCCGACAAGCAATGGTCCGAGGAGCTTTCCGTTGCTGTTGACAGCGCTAGCCTGGAGCTGCGTGTGATCCTGGGTGCGATCGACAGCTCGATTGGCCAGATTGAAGCCATGCAGGAAGGTGATGTCCTGTTCTTCAAAAAACCCGAACTGGCGCGCCTCATGGTCAATGGCTTGCCTGCGTTTGATGTGCAAGTGGGCAGCTTAGGTGCCCAGACCGCTGTACAAATTGAACGCGCTTGTATTCCTGACTTGCAATAACCCACACAACATCATGACTGACACATCCATCGACCAGGCCGAATCGGCCAACAACCAGCGCCAGATCAACCCCGAGGTCTTGCAAAACATTTCGGTGACTTTGTCCATCGAGGTGGGACGCGCCATGATCAAAATCCGCGACCTCATGCGACTGACCCAAGGCAGTGTGGTGGAGCTCGATCGCATTGCCGGCGAACCGCTGGACCTGCTGGTCAACAACACCGTGGTGGCGCAGGGTGAAATCGTGCTGGTCAATGACCGTTACGGCGTCCGCCTGACCCGCGTGGCGCCTGCTTCCGAGCGCATGAAAAATCTCTGAGTAACAACATGCCTCCAGGTTTTTCAGGCGCGGACTTGTTCCGCATGATCGGCAGCATGGCGCTGGTCCTCATCGTGATGGCAGTTTTGTTGTGGGTCCTCAAACGCATGCAGGCCAAGATGGTGAGCCAAGTTGGCGCGCGTCGCTTGCAGGTGGTGGAAAGTTTGAGCCTCAATACCCGCCACAAACTCGCCCTGGTGAGGGTGGGTGGACATGAGGTGTTGGTAGGTGTGAGCCCGACACACATCACAGCACTGGCGCAGTGGTCCGACGGTCAAACGGTGACGCCTGATCACCAGGCCCTTGTTGATTTGCAAGATCGCGTGGGTGCCACTCATGAAGCTTAAATCTTGCTTGGTCCTGTTGGCCAGCATGGCCCTCATGGGCTTACCCTTCTTGGCTCAGGCCCAGGGCATTCCCATGGTGAATGTGAGTGGTGGCGCCAAGGGTACGCAGTACAGCCTGACCTTGCAGGTTCTGGCGCTGATGACTTCGCTCACACTGCTGCCGTCTTTTTTGCTCATGATGACCTCGTTCGTGCGCATCATCATCGTGCTGTCCATCTTGCGTCAAGCCTTGGGCACCGGCCAAACCCCGCCCAACACTGTGCTGGTGGGTCTGGCCTTGTTTCTCACACTGTTCATCATGTCGCCGGTCTTGCAAGACCTTTATGTTGGGGCAATTGCTCCATACATGAACAACACCATGGCTTTTGACAAAGCCCTGGCGGCTGCCGAAGAGCCGCTGCGCGGCTTCATGCTCAAACAAACCCGGGAAGATGACATCGCGCTGTTCATGCAAATGGCGCGCCGCCCCGATGTCGCCAGCGCGGCTGAAGTACCGTTTGCGACCCTGGTACCGGCTTTCATCACCTCTGAACTCAAGAGCGCATTCACCATTGGCTTTCTGATCTACATCCCATTTGTGGTGATTGATCTGATTGTCTCGAGCGTGTTGATGTCAATGGGCATGATGATGCTCTCGCCCATGATGATCTCTATGCCCTTCAAGCTCATGCTCTTTGTGCTGGTCGATGGTTGGAGTCTGATTCTCGGATCTCTCGCCGCGAGCTTTGTGGTTTGAATTCACCCAAACAAAGGACACCATGGACACCGCTGCTGTTGTGGATTTAGGCCGACAGGCCTTGTGGATGACGGTGCTGATTTCGGCGCCCTTGCTGGGCGTGGCCCTTTTTGTGGGCTTGGTCATTGGTGTGCTTCAAGCGGCCACCTCTATCAATGAAGCCACGCTGAGCTTCATTCCTAAACTTGCTGCACTGGCCATCACACTGGCAATTGCTGGGGGCTGGCAGCTCACCACCATGGTGGATTACACACGTGCCATCTTCCAGCGGATTCCGGGCCTGTTCACCTGACACTCATGGACTTCACCATCCCCGATTTGATGGCGCATTTCAATGCGTTGTTGTGGCCCATGCTGCGCATCTCGGCATTGTTGGTGGCAGCCCCGATTTTTTCACTCCGAGCGCTCAACCTGCGTGTGCGCATTTTGCTGGCCCTGTCCCTCACCTGGTTGGTTTACCCCTTGCACACTTGGCCACAAATCGACCCCCTCAGCGGTGACGGCTTGCTCGAGGTGGGCAACCAACTCATGATTGGCTTGCTCATGGGTTTGATCTTGCAGGTTGTGACCTCAGCCATTGTGGTGGCTGGTCAGTCCATAGCCAATGCCATCGGCCTGTCCATGGCCACCATGATCGACCCCAACATGGGCAATGTGCCAGTGCTGAGCCAATTTTTGCTGGTCATGGCCACCTTGATTTTCGTCGGTTTAGGCGGACACGCCTTGTTGCTGAACTTGGTGGTGGAGAGCTTTACCACGCTGCCCATCGGCAAAAGTCTGGTGGCCGATGTGGCCTGGCGACAACTCATCGCCTGGAGCTCCATGCTGTTTTTAGGCGCCGTCCTCACCGCCTTACCCGTGATGGTGGCGCTTTTGTTCATCAACATTGGCTTAGGTGTGGCGACGCGTGCAGCACCAAGCCTGAATATTTTTTCGGTGGGATTTCCCGCCATGATTTTTGCTGGCTTTGGCGTGTTGGTGCTGGCTCTTCCCAGCATTGGCGCTCGCATCCAGTGGCTCTGGATGCAGGGGTTTTTGCAAGTGCGCACCCTGGTGGGTTTGACATGAGAGAGGCAAAGCATGTCTGAGAGCAGCGCAGAAAAAACCGAACAACCCACCTCGCGACACCTGCGCAAAGCGCGTGAAGACGGTCAGGTCGCTCGCTCGACGGAGCTACCCGCTGCTGCAGTCACGATTGGGGCGATCGTGCTGCTCTACATGATAGGCAGTGCCTGGATTCAACGGCTAAGCACATCGTTTGCTAAGGGGTTCAGCTTTGACCGCAAAACGCTGGACAACCCTGACCTGATGGCCACCACCTTCATGCACCACATGGGGGAGAGTTTTCTGCTGATCCTGCCTGTTCTGCTTTTCACCCTGGTGCTGGCTGTGCTGGCCAGTGGTGCCACCGGCGGCTTTTTGTTTACCATGAAAAGCGCGACCCCAAAATTTGAAAAAATCAACCCACTCAAAGGTTTGACCCGCATGTTTGGTACACATGCGCTGGTTGAACTGGGCAAATCGGTGCTGAAGTTTTCACTGGTCACCGTGGTGCTTTGGGTTTTGGTGAGCCGTCAGATGGATGCGCTCATGGCCTTGGGTCAAATGAGCCTGGAGCCCGCGCTGGGGGCCGCAGGTGCCATGATCGGCGAGTCGGCCATGTGGCTGTCGTTGAGCCTGCTCATCATTGCATTCATCGATGCACCTTACCAGCGCTTCTCCTTCAACAAACGCATGATGATGACCAAGCAGCAGGTCAAGGATGAAATGAAAGACATGGAAGGTCGTCCTGAAATCAAGGCAGCGATCCGTCAGCGTCAGCGTGAAATGGCCAACGCCCGCATGATCCAAAAGGTCAAGGATGCAGACGTTGTCATCACCAACCCTGAACACTTTGCGGTAGCCCTGTCATACGACCCTACCGGAGACGGCGCCCCGATTTTGCTGGCCAAGGGCGCTGACCACATGGCTGCTCGCATCCGTGAGGAAGCGGCCAAGCACGGCGTTGAGATGTTTGCAGCGCCCCCCTTGGCGCGCGCCTTGTACTTCACCACCCAGGAAGACCAGCCCATCCCCGAGTCGCTGTACTTGGCTGTGGCCCAGGTGATTGCCTATGTCTTTAGCCTGGCTGATATCAAGCCAGGCGTCGAGCCCATGCCTCGCCCCAACCCTAAAGTCCCTGCCTCGATGCTGTTCGATCCCGACGGTAAATTGGCTGACAATCGCAGCTCTTGAACGATCACGTCATGGAACCCCACTTCTTTCAACTGATCGACCGGATTCGCTACGAGGCTGCGGTCGCCGCAATCAGCAAGGATGGCAAAAGCCTGGCCATCATCTCTGCGGTTCATGCCTTAGCTGAGCATTACAAAGACATGCTCATCGAACGTTTGAACATCGACGTACCGCATGTCCTGATCAAGCCGTTTTTCCCGGCTGACACCGATGCGATTGTCAGCAGCTTCAACCAAGTGGTCGCCGACTTACCCTTGACCCAGGCCATGGCAGCCCCGACCCAGGACCGGCCCATGCAATTGTGGGTGGTGCATGACGCAGCTGCCCTGCCCGCTGGCGAGGTGATGATGATGCTCGACCTGCTGGAAAAGTTTCCTGGCGCACATGTGCGCGCCTTGTTGGTCTTTGCCGGTGCAGAGTCAGAGCCAGAAGGACTCGCCAGCTTCAACAAATCGCTCATGCGCTGGACCATTGCGCGACCCAGTCTGGATCAAATCAAAGAAAGTCTGGGACGTGTGAGCCATGATGCGCAAGCCACTGAAGTTCGCGCGCTGATTGCGCGTATGGCCCCGACAGCTTCGGCTGCAAAATCAGACCCTGCACGGCAGGCTGCCGCCGTGCCCCCTGCCCCGGCTGGGCCTGCAGACATCACCAAGCCTGGAGGTAAGTCCAGCGCTCTCAAGCCTGCAACCACATCCACCATGGCCATGCGTCTCAAAGCGGCTGCTGTTGTGGCAGCCCTGTTGATGTTCTCTGCGGGTGTGGCGGCGTGGCTCAACCCGCAAGCGTTTCGTGCTTTGGTGGGCCAGACGAATGCCACCCTAGCCGAGGTCCAGCCCCAAGTGGCTGAGGCTGTTGTGACACAACCCACCCAAAACAACGCAAGCTCTGAGGCTGAAGTTTTCAAAGGCACCGCTGCACCTGGGCCTGAGACACCTGTAGCCGACATCAACGCGGCAGCCCCCCTGGCCAACACCTCAACCGCTCAGGTTGTCGAGACCGTGCCACCCCAAGACGCAATCAAACAGACCCAAGTCCAAACAGAGCTGCCTGGCGCTGCATCGGATGGTCAAGCTTGGATGAAGGCTTTTGCCCGAGGTACTTTTGTGGTGCAACACACCAATTCAGAAACCTATGCCAAAGCCCGCGATCGTCAAAAGCGTTTCCCTAATTTGAGTCAAGCCAAAGTGGTGCCACAGTTTGAAGCGGGGCAAAGTCAGGCGCGCTACGCACTGGTGTCTGGACCTTTTGCCACCAAGGAATTGGCCGATGAATTTTTACAAACGCAGAACATGCCCAAAGAAAGCTGGGTTCGCTCCAGCCGGGCCATGCAAAAGCGGCTGTTCTCATCTGCCGCCGACGTTACCCAACCCTAGTACCTTTCCGAGCGCCATCCCACCATGAGTGAACCTGACATCATCCGCTCCGACCGGCAACATGAGGTCACCATTCCCGAAGGGTCGAACAAAGCCTTGGCCAAGACCGCGGCGCAGCAAGAGCCATCCGTGCGTAAGGTGCTCAATGAAGGCGGTGGCGAGATCATCGAGCACATCCTGCCAGACAAGTTTGTGAGCGACACCACGCCAGCCCTGCAAAGTCGCCCAGACAACAACATCAGCGCTGACAAGCCTGCCAAGACCCAAGGTTTGGTAGATGCCGCAGCAACATCCCAGGTGTCTGTGCCCGCCCCTTCAAGTATGGGGACGCACACGGCAGCTGCCCCACCGAGCCGAGACGAGGCCACCCCGACATCGCCTGGGGCTCAAGCTTCGGGGCCTGCATCCGAATCCTTTGGTGAAGACCGTGTTTTACCCAAAGCGACTGCGACAGCCCCATCCTTCCCGGCCATGCCTGAGATGGATTTTCCGGCGCGCATCGTGCATTTGCGCATTGAAAACGAGTTACTTCAAAAGCGCTTGGACGAATTAGACAAGGACACCTGATGAGCACGGACACCAAAACCAACGAACCCACCCCTGATGAGAAGGGCGTTGTCGTGGCCGAGTCACAAGCAGCGACCTCGCCACAGGCCGCCGATACGCCAGCTACCCCTGATGAACAAGGGCAAGACCAGGAGCTGATCGACATGCGGGTGGTGGTGCTGGAGTCGGCCGAATTGGCTAACCGATCAGCCCACATGGCCACCAACGCAGGCGCAAGTCTGAAGGAGGCCACCAAGGAAATTAACACCACGCTGAAATCGCAGAACAAGAAAACGTTGTTACTGTTTGGCATCACTGGCGCTTTGTTGGTGTTTGGCGCGCTGGTGTTTGGCACCATGACCTTTACCCTCAAAGCGCGCTTGAACCAGCTTGACCAGATGCTGAGCGCCATGAGCAAGCGCGTGGGCGAACTCAACGATGCGCTTGAAGTGGTGGGCTCAGTCAACGAGGGTCTTCAAGAGATGGTGGCCAAGCAAGCCAACATCGCCTCGGCCCAGACCAAACTCGAGGTACGTATCAACGAGATGATGGAAAGCACGCAAAGCGTGCCGGAACAAACCGCCAAACAAGTCGATGCCAAAGGCCAGGTATTGGCCAAACAGGTGCAAAACTTGGAAGGTCGTTTGCAGTCACAGGCCTCTGCGCTCAATGCACTGACGGGTCAGATGCAAGGTCTGCGTTCTGCCTTGGGTGAAACCGGAGGCTTGAAGCGCGAGATGGAAGTGCTGGCACGCCAGCAACGCGAACGACAAACGGCAGAAGCCAATGCCCAAGCGCAAGCCAGCCAGGCCAAAGCCGCAGCAGAGGCGGCGAGTGCGGCAGCACTGCGCAAACGCGAGCTCATGGTGCAGTACCCACGCACGGGTTCAGATGCCAGCCCCACCCCCGGAGCAGGTGTGCTCAGCACAAAACCTTGAATCAGGCAGCGGCTGCGCCGTTGCTGTCGGCGCACTCAGTCATGTGATCAGCGCTGTCAGCTTGACCATCGAGACCGCGCAGTTCGTATTTGTCCAGCTTGACGATGAGGGTGGTGCGCTGCAAGTTCAACAAACGCGCTGTCTGAGAAACATTTCCCCCCGCCCGGTTGAGGGCCTGCAAAATCAAATCCCGCTCGATACCAGCCAAACAGTCTTTCAAGGACAAGCCTTCAGGTGGCAGGCATGGCAAACCCTGAGCCAGCATGATGATGTCTTCAACATCGTTATGCGGTGTTGGGGTCGCTCCGACCAAGTCAAGCTCATGCGGAATGTCAAACCGGTTTTGCTCGTTGGAGGCGTAAGGACTCAGCGCAAGGGTATCGGCCACCGTGCCGACTGCCAGCTCAGCCTGCAAATCACGCAAACCCTTAGGTAAAAAAGACGGTGGCACCATCGCCAGGCTGAGCTGTTGACCGCTGAACAAAGCGTTGAAACGGTCAACCAGGTTCGAAAGCTCCCGAACATTGCCTGGCCAAGCGTAGGT
This sequence comes from Hylemonella sp. UBA6679, assembly GCA_002454975.1. Lineage (GTDB taxonomy): Bacteria > Pseudomonadota > Gammaproteobacteria > Burkholderiales > Burkholderiaceae_C > Hylemonella. Next base: position 56,606 of record DKJZ01000109.1, on the reverse strand, counting down.
TTGCAACACCCCCATAAAGTCGGGTGCAAAGCTGATGGGCACCTGGCCCTGGCCCGCAAATTTATGGGCGAAAAAGCGAAGTAACTCGGGAATGTCCTGACCACGCTCGCGCAGGGCGGGGGTATTCATAGGCAAAACATTGAGACGGTAATACAAGTCCTCACGGAAGCGTCCTGCGGCAATCTCCGCCTCCAGGTCACGGTGGGTAGCCGCCACCACGCGCACATCGACAGGGATCGGACGCGAACCGCCTACAGGCTCTACAGTGCGCTCCTGCAAGACGCGCAGCAACTTAACCTGCATGTCCAGTGGCATATCACCAATTTCGTCCAGAAAAATCGTACCGCCATGCGCCAGCTCAAAGCGACCCACGCGGTCGGCCATGGCTCCGGTGAATGCGCCTTTGCGGTGACCAAACAGCTCACTCTCGAGCAGTTCTTTGGGAATGGCACCACAGTTGATCGGCACAAAATGGGCCCCGCGGCGCTCGGACTGCTCGTGCAAGGCACGGGCAACCAGCTCCTTGCCAGTTCCGCTCTCCCCAGTGATGAGCACAGTCGCGCTGGATGGCGCCACGCGTTCAATCAAATGACGAATGGCCACCGCGCTCGGGCTGGTGCCCAAAAAGGTGGGGAGGATCGACGAAGTAGCCAATTGATTGATTCGAAAAAAGCCAATAAAGAGAAATAAACGTAAACAATATATTTAACGTTTTTATTAAATATCAAAGTTTGTGCGCAGGCAAGCTGGATTTTTCTATCACTCAAGCTTTCAGACCTGCTGTCGAATCAAAGTGTGTCCCGGATCATCACCTCCTACCGAGGCTTGAAACGCTCACTGACCACAAGGACCCCTCATGAAAAGCACCCGACTATCTGCCAGCGCCCACCCCACAAGTCTGGCCCTGGCCCTGGCTTTGGCTGTGTCTGGCCTGGCAGGATGCACCACCATAGACCTGGCGCCCCCTGTGGCCGAAGCGGTCCAACCCAGCGGTCCCATTGTTCAAAAACGCGAAACCATCACGGCCACGGGCTATGCAGTCATCAGCGTGCAACAGAGCAAAAATCCCGCCCAGCAGCGCTTGATGGCCATCCGTGCCTCTAAATTAGACGCCTACCGCACCCTGACCGAACAGGTCTACGGCCAGCAGCTCGATGCCAACTCCACCGTGGCAGACATGATGGTGACCAACGACACCTTTCGCACCAAAGTTGAAGGCGTGATTTATGGCGCTCGGCTTGTCAGCATCACCCCGGTGGGTGACGACACGTATGAAACCACCCTGTCACTGGACCGCGATGTGGTGCACGAGCTGCGCCGCGTGTTCATTGGTCAAGTGACCGTGAGCGCGCGTTGATACCCAAGCATGTGATGTTGCCCAGCAGCCAATCTCCTGAGCGTTGGCCCAAGCCTTGGGCGTTGCCCTTGGCTTTGTTGTTGCCCCAGCCCCAGCTGCTTGCCGGTTTGTTACTGGCTTTGGGCATGGGCCTAGGTTTACCCGCAGCGCAGGCGCAAACCTCAGCGACCGCGCCCAAACCGAGCACAAACACGAGCGCGCTCAGCCCGCAAGAGCGCTTAGATGCCATCCGCCTGAGCCTGGTGGAAGCCTCTTTGCAAACGCCCACCAAGGTGCAAAGCACAACCTGGATGGACCACCGCGGTGTGATGCATGAGGCCAGCAGTTTCAAAAACGGCCTGCAGGTACAAGGCGTGCGTGTGATGGGCTTTGAGCGGGACGAGCAAGGCGCACCCAAAGCTTGGTTGAATATAGCTGAAAGCAGCGCTACAACTGGTAAACCTGCTATCAAAAAAGAAGCTAAAGTTGCTCAGGCAAGCATTGAAAAAAACGACGCCAGCTGCCCAAGCAAAAGTACTGCCGACCACCTGCGCCATGTGGTGAAGTTTGCGTTGGAGATGCCCAGTGACACCCACCCCCTAGTCGCGCAAGGCTTGCCTGCCCTGCTGCAAGAACAATGGCTAGGCCCCCAAGCCCAGCCCAGCACCCAGGCGTGGCGTTTTGTGTCCGACCTGTCACGGCCTCTGTTGGCGCGTGAGGTCAGCGCCTACGAACGCTTGTTGCTCAGCACACTGCCGCCTGAAATGCCATGGCAAGCCACACTGAAAGTCACGGCCCGCCCTGCCATGAGCTCGGGTGTGTCTTGGTTGGGTCCCAGCACACCGCGTGAAGTTGACCTGAGCATGACGCTCTCCCTCAGCCCCACCGACCGGCACAGGGCAAGCCAGCACGTTCAGACCAGCCTGACCCTGGAGATGGACCTGCCCGAGTGGCGCCGACCCACCCTGACTGCCAGTAGCCAGCGCGCATTAAGCAACCAACTCATGGCCTGGCACCAGACCCTCAACCAGTGGCTCATGTGCGAGGTGGTGCAACCCGCAGTGACAGCGGCTAGGCAACAACAGCTCATCATCAATGCCGGTGCCTTGGCAGGGGTACAGCCCGGCGAGGAATGGTTGATTGCCGACCCAGCCCGTTTCCCACAACACCTGGCGGCCAAAGACGGAGCGCCACAAACCCTTTTGGCGCGGGTGGACGCCGTCTCGGCGCACGAGGCCATGCTGACGGTGTTGGCAGGCCCCACCCAGGCGGTTCAACCTAATTGGCGGGCCTGGCCCACACAGACTTTGCGCCAAGACACCCCGGTGAGCTTGCCAGTCACGGCTTTGCCCAAATCTCGCTCCAACCTGGCGTTAGGCGCCGCCCCACGATAAACAAAGGCCTTGTCATGCAAGCTGATGCTCAACACCTCGCCTCCAAGACACATGCCACGGCGATGTCGGCATTGCTGTTCGTTTGCATCGCTGCTTTGAATACCCTCCCCTCGCGGGCGGCTGAACCAAGTCACAGCAAGCCCACAACCACCAACGCTGCCAGCCCAACCAGCAACAGCCCAGCCTTGCCTGGACCAGGCACGCCCTACCTGGTGAAAAAAAGCGACACCCTGGACAAGCTGCTGGCCAGCCACTACAAAGCCAGCCCCCTCAAAACAGAAGTGCTGCGCAGCGCGGTGCTGGCGGCCAACCCTGCTTTAGGTCATGGCAAAAGCGTGCGCCTCAAGCCTGGTTCTACCCTGACGATGCCTGATCACGGCCACATCGCGATGGGTACACTCATACCTTTGGTGTCCGAGCCGGCTTTGGCCAGCCTGTCTCCTGCGCCCGCCCCTGACCCCACCGCAAGGCGTGACTGGGTGCGCTACCCATGATCCAAACGGCCGAGGCGCTGCCCGTTACCAACCGCGTACCCACCATTTACCTGGAGGGGCGGCTCGTGTCGCTGCAAGCCAGCACCGCGGCTGAACTCAAACTGCAAGACGCACAGGTGGTTCAAGCAGCGGTACGGCTCATTGGAGGTGAGACATCGCTGTTGCTCAAAGGCAAGATGATCGAGGCACCCAATATTCAGACCGCACTGGCTGGCCAATCCATCTGGCTGCGGGTGCAAGAACGCGCCGACGGTCAGTGGGGTTTGCTACCTCTGTCATCTGGGCAGACCAATGTCCCAATGACTTTGGCCCCCCCTTTGGTGTCACGCATTGCCAATTTGCTCTATCGACCCAGTGGCATGACCGACCTGAGCCAGGTGTTGGAGGGTCGACAGATGGCCCGGCTGCTCGAAGGCTTGGCCCGCCCCGACCTTCAGGCGCAGTGGCAGAACCTGCAACTGTCGCTCGCTGGCATGAACCCACAGGCCTTGAGGCTCGCGCTCATGGGGGCCATGGGTTCTGAGGTATGGCTGGCTCGCGGCCGAAACATGCCAGGTCAAGACCCCAAGCAGTTCCTGCGGGGTTTGCTCGACGCCTTGCAACAAGACGATCTGATCCAGGGTGAGGACAGTCCCAGCGCCCACAACGTACAGCGCGCCATCGACCAGCTCGAAGCGCACCAAGTTCAAGCGGTACAAGCCCAGGCACAGAACGAAATCATGTTCAGCATGACGCTGCCCTTTGTTGACGGTCAACCAATCGAACTCACCTTTCGTCGTCCTGCGCGCAGCGACAGTACAGAGCCGATCATCACCGTCAACGTGCATTCGAAAAGCGACACCTTGGGGCCCGTGTGGCTACAGACCAAACTCATCGGCACCAGCACGGTCGAGCTCACGATGTGGGCCGAAATGGCTGATGTGGCCCAACAAGCACGCACGCAACAAGCGGCCTTGGCCAGCGAGCTGAACCAGGCTGGTCTGAACCTTCAAGCTTTCAAGGTTGTGCATGGCGTACGCCCTGCCCAAGATGCTGACTGGACACCTTCGGGTCGCGGGCTGGTGGTGGACATACGCGCATGAGCCACAAGCGCCAAGCCATCGCGCTGGCCTACGGCCGCAACCCTGTCCCTTTGGTCACGGCCAAGGGCGAGGAGGATGTGGCTTGGCGCATGATTGAAGAAGCAAAGCGCCAAGGCGTGTTCATCACCGAAGACCCACAACTGCTGGCACTGCTGAGCCGCTTGAAGGTGGACGAGGAAATTCCTCAGGAGCTCTACACCGTTGTTGCGGTGGTCTTGTCGTGGGTGTATTGGCTCAAGGGCATGCGTCCGGGGGATGAAAAGGCAACACAAACACCATCAACACCACCGACGTCGCCTCAAGCGACGCCTTGACGCTCAGGCTTCTTGGTAACCCCGGCCACGGTTAAAACGTGCCACCTGTCCCAAGCGATCGTAAACCTCCAGTGGGCTGGCGTTCTCACCAGTACGCAAGCTGTGCAGGGCACCGCGAATCGTGTCGAGCTTACGCTCAATCAGCATGGCATTACGCCGATGCAAATCACGGCATTGCAGCAACAGATCTCGCAAGGGCTGCATGGCAGCGTCGTTTTGCAGGGCTTGCGCGGGCGGGCATGACTCTCCAAGGCTACCCAACAGCTCGGACTTACCCGGCTGCAAGGACTCAAACAAGTCCAGGTCCTGGTTTTTGAGCGCCTCAAACTCCAGGTGCAGCAAACGGGTGAGTTCGGCCGCTTGGGCCAGCACGGTATCAGTCACGGATCATGCGCTCCAAAGCGTGAAAGCTCTCGGCTATACGACGTGGATCAAGCGGGTACTGACCATCTTGAATGGCTTGCTTGATGGACTCAACCTTGGCTTTGTCATACGCAGGCTCAGCCTGGGCACGTGCTGCCACGTTGCTCAACAACAACTCGTCGGGTCCGGGGGCACGGGTGGAGCGGGTTGGCGCGGTGTTTTCCGAGCTGCTCGCCGTAGCTGCAGGCGCTTTTTTTTCTGTTTTGTCCAAGACCGCACGTTGCAAGGGGTCGGATGGACCTCGCAGTGGTTTGTTGTAGATGGGATCGGTCATGACAAGCTCTCTTTCCGGTTCTCAAACCCAGAATGGGGGTTTGGCATGTGATGATTCGGACTCAGATTCTAAAACTTGAGCAGCTATTTGCATTTAAAGCCCCCGAACCTGGTTAGGCCCGATCACCACCCCCGAAATCTGGCGCCCAGACTCGGTATTTTTGAGCTTAACCTGCTCACCCATGCGACCATCTTGCATCGCCTCAGCCCTGATGATCACCTGAAAAGCTGACTTTTCGCCAATCACCATCATCACCTGCTGGCCTTGCTTGACCATGGTGGCACGTCGGAGGTCTGAGCTGCGAATGGGCGAGCCTGCGGTCATGTCGCGAACCAACTCAGCGTGTTCAACGTCTTTGATGGTGCTCAACAAAGAAGTGTCGGCGCCCTGGGTGTTCATGGCGACTTCCTCGAGCATCTCGGGCTCAAGCAAGGTGCCGCGAGGTAGCAAACGCTTGGGAACGACCATGGTTTTTACAGGGCCAGCCTTGGCCTGGGAGGTGGTCGGCGCAGCAAAACTCACCTGCAAATAGAGCTGCCACACCGGCTGAGCACAACGCACCCGCACTGTGTCGCGGGAGGCAAAGGGGTGGTCCACCGTCAAACTTTGAGCACAGGTTTGCACCTTCAATCGGGTGTCCAAAGGGGCAATGTCCACCGACGAGCTCTCCACGCCATGGGCTTTGGCCAGCCACTGGCGTACCTGAAGCGCCATGTCTTGGGCTGGCGTGTTGACCTGAGCGTGGGCGGGCAAGCCGCTCAAAAACAGACAAAAAAACGTCAGGCACAAGATTTGCACAAGTCTGTGCATGGGTGTTGAAGTTTTGACACTGTTGTTTGACATGACCCAACCCTTGCAATAAAGATGCCATGCGAATTAATGACACCTCCCAAAGCCCCGGTTTAAGCAGACCCAGCAAGCCGCAAGAGCCACATGGCGCTGTGGCCCTTCGCACGGTCAAAAATGGCGACACCCTGAGCCATATCGTTCGGCAAGAGGCGCAAAGCCGCGGGGTGCAACTCAACAATGCCCAGGAATTTCGCTCGGTCATGGCCCTGGCCAAAGACCACGGCATTGCCAACCCCAACCGAATCTTCATTGGCCAGCAGCTCAACATAGCCAGTCTTCATGCCCGCTGGGCCGACCCTGCTGGTGAGGTCATGGCTCAAAAAACCAACACATCGGGCCTGGCAACGAACACAGTTCAGCCCCCTGCGCCTAGCACCCAGGCTGTGTTGACAGCTAAAACTGCATCGGCAGCACCAGCACACCCGGTGCTGCGACAAACGCTGGACAGAGCTGTGGCACGCGGCTTCATTCCTCCCAATGAAAAGCAAGACGTCTACAACAAAATCTTGCAAGTGGCAGGCAAGCACAAGTTTTCACCCGACGATTTTGCGCAGCTCACACTCATGGAGAGCGACGGCATGAACCCGCAAGCCACCAACCAGCGATGCCACGGGATCATCCAGTTTTGCGATGGCCCAGCCCGCGGCGCTGCCAGCGTAGGCTTTGGCCATGCGCCTCGCGCCATCCAAAGCCTGAGTGTTTACCAGCAGTTGCATTTGGTCGACACCTATTTCGATAAGGTGGGTCTGAACAAGCAAGGTCAAGTGCCACTGGATGAACTTTATTTGGCGGTGCTGCAACCTGCAGCCCGTGCCGAGACGCGACCCGAGGCGCCTTTGGGTATACCCGGCAACCAGGCGCATGCCTTGTATGAAGGGCGCAATCCGCAGTCGTCCATCACCCGCAACTCCATCTTGCAAGGCCTGGTTCAAAACACCATGGACCGCTTGGGCAACTTCGGTCAGAACCTGAGCAACGCCCTGCCCAACCGCTTGCAAGCGCAACGCTCGGCGGAATACCGCGCGGTTGACAACGTCGACAACGTGCAGCGATGAACCTCACCAAAGCGGCAACGTGGCGGCAAAGGCTTGCCGCTCCAACGCCCAGGAAGACGGCAACTGTCAGAAAACACGACAAAAACGGCAATAAATCCATGGCACGTCTTTTGCAATCGAACGCTGTGAGTCGAACTTGAATCTGTTCGACACATTATTTCCAACCAAGCTTTCAAGGACAGACACATGAAATCGATCGACGACGTGGTGGGCATCAGCGCCAAAGCGCTTGCATCGCGCAGTCGGCGCATGGAGGTCTTGTCACAAAACATCGCCAACGCGGATACACCGCAATACAAAGCTCGGGACATCAAATTCAGCAAGGTCTTGGCGGAGTTGGCAGACAGCTCGTTGAAAACCACCAGCAGCTCGCACATCGCGCTGGCAGATGCCAACGAAAACCCCGGGATGATGTACCGCATCCCTTTCAACAACTCATTTGACGGCAATACCGTCGAACTCAACATCGAGCAAGCCCAGTACGGTCAAGCGGCAGGTGAATACCAAGCCACGCTGAGCATTCTCGAGAACCGAATCAACGGCCTCAAACGCGCTTTGCGAGGAGATTAACCATGTCACTGGACCGCATCTTCAACATCGCTGGCTCTGCATTGAATTCACAGACGGTGCGCATGAACACCACCGCCTCCAATCTGGCCAACGCCAGCACGGTGGCCAGCGCAGACAAAGAGGCTTACCGCGCCAAGCGCACCAAGTTTCAAACCGTGATGGAAGACCAAATCAAAGGCCAAGAAGGTCCATACGCTGGTGGGGTCAAAGTGTCCAGCCTGCTCAACGATCCAGCGCCCATTCGTCGCATGGTCGACCCTGGCAATCCACTGGCCGACAAAGATGGTTTTGTGTACATGTCCAACGTCAATGAAATGACTGAGATGGTGGAGATGATGGCTGCTTCGCGCTCCTACCAAAACAACGTCGAGGTCGTCAATACAGCTCGCATGTTGATGTCCAGAACCATCGACATCCTCAAAAGCTAAGGCCTAGGAACACACCGACATGCTCACCTTACTCAACAACAACAGCCTGGATAACGCCGCAGCCATCGCCAATTCAGCGGGAAAAAATACCAGCAGCGTGTTGGCAGGCGTCAAAACCACGGCGCAAAACGCCATGGCACAGCTGACCTCTGACAAGGGCACAGCTGGCAGCATGGGTGAGAAAGATTTTCTGACCCTGTTCACCACACAGCTCAAGAACCAAGACCCGCTGGATCCAGTGAAAAACGAAGCGTTCGTGGCGCAGCTCGCACAGTTCTCCCAGCTGCAGGCCACAACCACCATGTCGGACACGCTCAAGTCCTACGTCGCAAGCATGGACGGCCAACAAATGCTCAACAGTGCAGCCATGATCGGCAAGCAAGTGCTGGTGCCAGGTGCCCCGGGTGTTTGGAATGGCACATCGCCTGTTCAAGGTTCATTCAACCTGCCGCTGGGTGCCGACGGTGTCAAGCTCGAGGTGTTCGATGCGCAAGGTAACACCGTGGCAAGTCAAACCTACGGCAGCTTACCCATTGGCGATGTGCCCTTCAATTGGGGTGGCTACGACAGCGCGGGCAACCAAATGCCCAATGGCAACTACAGCTTCAAAGCCACCGTGACCAACAAAGGCAAAGACAGCGTCACACCTGTGAGCGTTTACTCAACCGTCAACAGCGTGAACCAGGCCAGCGACAAATCTATTTTGCTCAACGTCGCAGGTGGCAAGTCCATCAAGCTCACAGACATCCAGCGCATCGGCGGCTGAAACAGAACACCCAGCAGGAGTTAAACCATGTCCTTCTACACCTCGCTCACCGGCTTGAACGCCGCCACGGCCCAGCTGGGCGTGACCAGCAACAACATCGCCAACGTGGGCACCACAGGTTTCAAGCGTTCACGCGCTGACTTCGGTGACATTTTTGCGACCTCGCCTCTGCAAAAGTCCTCATCAACCGTGGGTCAGGGTGTGTCCTTGAAGCAGGTCACGCAGGAATTCAACCAGGGCAATATCTCGTTCTCATCAAACGCCCTGGACTTGGCAATCACTGGTGACGGCTTCTTCCCCATGCGATCGGCCGACGGCTTGCAACAGGTGTACACGCGTAACGGCTCGTTCATGTTGGACGAACAGTTCAATGTGGTGAACTCAGCGGGTCAGCGACTGATGGCAGCGACGGTGGACTCGACCGGTTCTGCCAACGTGAACGAACGCGTGGTGCTCAACATCCCACAAAAAACATCGGGCGAAGCCAAGCAAACCTCGCAGGTGAACCTGGGATTGAACTTCCCCTCAGACGCCTCGGTCATCACCGAAAGCTTCAACCGCAACAACCCTGCCACTTACAACAAGAGTACCGCGCTGACCGTGTATGACGCCGGTGGCAACGGTTACCTGGCCACAATTTATTACGTCAAAACCCAAAACGCCAGCCAGAGCAGCCCGTTCAACAAATGGCAAACCTATGTGTTTGTGGGCGAAGACGAGGTGGGTGCCTCGCTGCAACAAGCCACTGACTCGAACGGCGAGGAGCTGTATGTGAACCAGTATGGCCAGCTGCAGCCGTACAGCAAAGTCAAAGACGAGATCACCACTGCCAAAACCCAGCTGTTTTCCTTGGATGAACTGACCGATAAGCGCACCTCCCTACCAGCCACAGTCGGTGGCTCGGCCGCAGGTGCCAGCTATGACCTGACCAACGGCATTAACTTTTCAACCGCTTCGGATTTCGATACAAGCAACTTGGCCAACTTGTTCAGCTTAGATGTGGATGGCAGCGGCACCCCAGTGACCATGGACTTGAGCCACCTCAAGGGCGTCAACGCCACGTTCACGGGTACACAGCTGGCCACGGAAATGACCAATGTGTTGCGGAAAAAGTTTGGCGACGAGGCGATATTCAGCTTCCCAGATTCGGCCAGCCGTACCTTTGCCATCTCCAATTCACGTGTGGCGGCCTCGCTGACCACACCCATCCCAATTGTTCTGGACTCGGGCTTCACCTCGGGCAACGTTGATCAGTTGGTCGCTGCCATTCAAGCCAAGCTCGATGCCAACACCACCTTGAACCCAACGGGTGGCTCGCCCCGCCTGAAGGTCAGCTATGACTATGACGCTCAGGGCTTGAAATTTGAAGACACAGGCGCGACCAACTCGGTCATCAAATTGAGTTCTGGCAGCACCGTGCGTAACGATGTGTTGGGTATGCCGGTCACCCCCATCACACTCAACGACTCTGGCTTGAGCGGTACCAAGGTCATCCCCAATGGCTCGAGCTCACGCGCATCAGCAGTGCAACGGTTTGGCATGACCGTGAGTTACGACTCGGTGAACCGCACCTTCGCCATCAAATCAGGCACCACGGGAGACAAATCCAGCCTGAACCTGACGGTGCCCAGTGGCTCCAAAGCGATAGACCTGCTCGGTTTGACCTCTCAGGAAATCAAAACATCGGCCACGGCGACTCGCGGTATTGCTTCCAGCCCTGCGGTGGCCTATGGCACCACGCCCACGGTGAACATGTCCAACAACTTTGCAGTGGACGACACCAACAACAAATTTGTGGTCACGGTCGACGGCATCAAAGGCACGGTGGTCATGCCCACCGATGCCAACTACTCGCTGTCAACTTTCATCTCCAAACTTCAAAACGGCATCAATGCCATGGCTGCGACCGATGGCAACGGCACACCCGCCACCGTCAATGGCGTGAAGGTGAGTTTTGACGCTGTCAAAAACCAGTTCATATTCACCTCTGGCACAACGGGCGCCGACTCTTTCATCAAAATTTCGGGCAGTGCCAACTGGGGACTGGAAAACGTTGAGGCTGGGCGTGGTTCTGCCTCCACTTGGATCAACCCCACCCAGCACAAAGAGTTGGTGGGCGGCACTTTGCAGCCCAAATACATCGACAGCGCTGGCGTGGAAACCACCAGCGGTGACGGCTTCACCACCCTGCCCCCATGGTCGCCGGTTTATTTGCAAAAAGGACAGTTGACGTTCGACACCGGCGGTAAGTTGGTGTCCCCACTGGCTGGCACGCAGTTGGACACGGTGTACCTGGCCGGTGGTAAGGGTGCCTTGACCATCAATGTGAACTACTCGGGTTCGACCCAGTACCAGTCATCGTTTGCCGTGTTGTCGCAGTCACAAGACGGCGCCCCTGAGGGTGACCTGGTGGGTGTGACGATTGGTAACGATGGTTTGGTGAGTGCGTCGTTCTCAAACGGCACACAAAAGTCGCTGGCAAAAATTCTGCTGACCAACTTCTCCAGTCCCTCCGGGTTGCGCCAAATTGGTGACTCGTCCTTTTTGGCTTCGGCGGCTTCAGGTGAACCCATTTTGGGCAACGCCGGTTCTGCTGGTTTTGGCACGTTGCGCGCTGGTGCCACCGAGCGTTCCAACGTGGACCTGACCAATGAGCTGGTGGACTTGATCACCTCACAGCGTAACTTCCAGGCCAATGCCAAAGCGATTGAAACCTCCAGCACGATGACCTCCGCGATCATCAACCTGCGTTCTTGATTTGCCCAACACCTGACTAAGAACCCACCATGGACCGTTTAGCCTTCAATGCTGCTGCCTTCATCAACGAAGGCCGTGTGTCACGTCAGATGACCATGAACGAGTTGTCCAACGTGTCCACGCCGGGCTTCAAGCGCAGTTTTGAGGGGTCTTTGCGTACCGTCAAAGCCGAAGGTTCGGGCTTTGAGTCCCGCATGCAACCTCAGGCGTTCAACACCGATTACATCAAGATGACACCAGGCACGATGATGCTGACTGGCCGTGATCTGGACATCGCCATGAACGGCCAAGCCGTGTTGGGTGTGACCGCTGGTGACGGCAAGTTGGCATTCACACGCCGTGGTGACCTGCACATCAATGCCACAGGCGTCATGGAAACAGGCACAGGGGCTCTGGTGCGTGGGCAAAGTGGTGGCCCGATCACCATTCCTCCGGGGTTTCGGGTTGCTATCAACGACGATGGAACGGTGTATGCCACCAACCCTGCCCAAGCCGGGGTTGCTGCGCCCGTGCTGATTGATCGCCTGATGCTGCGCGATGCCAACGGAACACAGCTTGAGCGTCGTGAAGATGGTCTCTTCCAGGTGGCAAGCAAAGAGCCAGGTACAGACATTCCAGCCAGCACCAGCTTGTTGACGGTGACCCCAAAAACATTAGAAGGCAGCAACGTCAACGTGATGGAAGTGATGATCAAACTGATGGACCAGAGCCGCAGTTTCGAGCAGGCCATCAACGTGATCAAACAGACCAAAGACGCCGATGAATCCGGCGCCACCATGATGAAGCCGACCTGATCGACTTCACACCAACTGATTTAAAAGGAGAGAGCCATGGATGCATCCATGTGGGTTGCCAAAACAGGTCTCGATGCGCAGCAAACGCGCATGAACGTGATCTCGAACAACTTGGCCAACGTGAACACCACCGGCTTCAAGCGCGACCGCGCTGTGTTTGAAGACTTGCTGTATCAAAACATACGCCAGGCTGGCGGTCAGACCGGTGCCACCACCCAGGCCCCAACAGGCTTGATGCTCGGCACAGGTGTGCGTGTGGTGGCCACAGAAAAGCTCCATGCGCAAGGCAATATGGTCAACACCCAGAACCCGCTGGACTTGGCGATTGTGGGTGAAGGCTTTTTCCAAATCGCCCAACCTGACGGCACCTTGGCTTACACACGAGATGGCAACTTCAAGTTGTCAGCGACGCGCCAGATCGTCACTGCCAATGGTTCGCTGTTGCAGCCTGCCATCACCATTCCAGCCAACGCCATGACCGTGACCTTCGGCCGTGACGGTACGGTGTCGGCTGAACTGTCGACCGGCCAGGCCCAAGTGCTGGGCACCATCCAGATTGCCCGCTTTGTGAACCCGGGCGGCTTGGAGTCCAAAGGCCAGAACCTGATGAAAGAAACACCCTCGAGTGGTACACCGTTGGTGCTGCAACCTGGTGTGACGGGTGCTGGCACCTTGATGCAGGGCACTCTGGAAGCCTCGAACGTGAACGTGGTGGAAGAAATGGTCAACATGATCGAGACCCAACGCGCCTATGAGATCAACTCCAAAGCCATATCGGCGGTGGACGGCATGCTCAAGTTCATGAACAACAACCTGTAATTGAAGGTCACCATGACATTGCGCTGTACCCTGCCCGCTTTGGTGCTCGTGGCAACCGTCTTGACGGGCTGCGGCACAGTGTTGCCGCCCGAGCCGCTCAAGCACTCGGCCACGTTCGAGCCGGTGTATCCCCGTGTGGACACCAGCATGATCGTGCCCACAGGGGCCATCTACAACGGTCGCCAAAGCGAAAGCTGGTTTGGCAAGGGGCGCAATTACCAGGTCGGTGACGTGATCACCGTGCTGGTCAATGAGTCGTCGCAAGCCTCGCGCACACTCAACAACGACCTGAGCCGCGAATCATCCAACAACGTGGTCCCGCAGGGCACACAAGACATTGCGGCCAATGCAGGTGGCTGGCTTAAAGGGGCCCCTGTGCTAGGTGGAAAAATCAGCAACAAGGGCACCGGCGCAGCAGACCAACAAGCCAGCTTGGTCACCTCAGTTGCGGTGGCCGTGATCGATGTGATGAGCAACGGCAACCTCGTGCTGCGTGGCGAAAAACAACTCGCCCTGACCGAGGGCGCTGAAGTGATTCAGGTCAGCGGCATCATCCGCCCCGATGACATTGCACCCAACAACACTGTGCAGTCGCGCCGCTTGGCCAATGCACAAATTGTGTACCGCGGCAGCGGAGATTTAGCCAACGCCACCAAGGCGGGCTGGGGCACCAGCGCCCTGCTCAAGCTCTGGCCCTTTTGAGGTCTGATCCATGAAACGCTTACGCTTCTTTTTGCTTGGTTTGGCGCTGCTGTGTAGCAACGCCATGGCTGACCGCATCAAAGACCTGACCACGGTGGCCGCCATGCGCAGCAACCAGCTGATTGGTTACGGCCTGGTGGTGGGCCTGCAAGGTACGGGTGACGGTGTGGACGTGAACTTCACCGCGCAAAGTATGAAAACCCTGCTCTACAGGCTGGGCGTGGTGGTGGAAGGCCCGCTGTCTGATTTTGAGACGGCAGCGAGCACCGGCAAGATTGATGTGAAAAACGTGGCCGCCGTGATGGTGACCGCCGAGCTGCCCGGCTTTGCCAAACCTGGTCAAAAAATAGATGTGAACGTGGCGGCCATCGGCAAGGCCTCCAGTTTGCGCGGTGGGGTGTTGTTGCTCAGCAACCTGCGTGGTGTGGATGGTGAGATTTACGCGCTGGCCCAAGGCTCGCTCAACGCCACTGGCATCGACAGCAGCTCTGCAGGCTCCAAGGTGGCCATTGGTGTGCCCACCTCCTCACGCATTCCAGCTGGTGCCACCGTTGAGCGCATGGTGAGCAACCCGTTTGACAAAGCCGAGCGTGTGATGCTCAACGTGCGAGAGGCCGACTTCACCACCACCAACTCAATTGTGAGTGCCATCAATAGCCGCTTTGGCAACGACGTGGCGCGAGCCTTGGACGGTGTGGCCATCAGTCTGCAAGCACCGCAAGATCTCACCCAGCGGGTGGCCTTCATGTCCATGATTGAGAACATGGACGTGCAACCAGGTGAGCCACCTGCTCGCGTGGTGGTGAATGCCAAAACTGGCACCGTGGTCATCAGCCGCAATGTGCGTGTGTCAGCTGCGGCCGTCACACACGGCACCATCTCTGTGTCGATCGCCAGCACCAACGAAATATCGCAACCTGGTCCGCTGTCACAAGGCCAGACCGCAGCTGTTCAGAACTCACGCATCGAGGTGAGCGAGCCCAACAAACCCATGTTCTTGTTCCAGCCTGGCATTGACCTGCGCCAAATTGTGGATGCGGTCAACCAAGTGGGTGCATCGCCCTCTTCCCTCATTGCCATCCTGGAAGCGCTCAAGAGCTCTGGGAGTTTGCGCGCTGAATTGGTGATCATCTAAAACCATGGACAACGCTTCCCTCAACACCGCCAGGAGCTACCTGGATTTTGATGGGCTGGGACAGCTCAAGGGACAGGCACGCCAAGACGCCAAATCGGCCATGCGCGAAACGGCGCAACAGTTTGAAGCGTTGTTCTTGCAGCAGATGATGAAGAGCATGCGCGCCACCGTCGATAAAAGCGACATCAGTGCGTCCAGCCATGTTGAGACCTTTGAGAACATGTTCGACAAAGAGGTGGCACTCAAGATGGCCAAGCGAGGTGGTACGGGTCTGGCCGATATGCTGGTCAAAAGCATGGAAACCCAACAAGCCCATTTGCAAGACAACGCCAAGGTGCTGCAAGGCATGGCGCAGCAAGCCACGACGGCAAAAGCCTTTGCGCTCAACCCCAAGGTTATGGGCTTGCCGATGCTGGATGCCCCCGTCAAAGCCATGCCCCTGCGCGAACCAGGCGCCTTGCCTTTGAACCTGCCCCCCAAACCCCTGGGAGGTGACTGATGAGTGACATTGCCAGCATTGCCAGCGATGCCGTATCGGCCTACCAGCGTACGCTGGGGACGATCAGCAACAACATTGCCAATGCGGCAACACCGGGCTACTCGCGCCAAGAGGTCACGTTGGCGGCCAACCCAGTCTCCAAAGTTGGCAATGTCTACATGGGCACCGGGGTGTCGGTAGAGGGTGTCAAGCGTCAATATGACAGCTTTGTTGAGGCCAATTACCGCAACAGCAACAGTGACTTGCTCAGCCAAGAGCCCATGGTGAATTACACCAACCGAATCGTAGATGTTTTGGGCAGCGACAACATGGGCTTGAGCAGCGCCCTGGATCAGTTTTTCAACGCTGCCCGCAACCTGTCAACCGACCCCGCCTCCAGTGCTCTGCGTGGCAGCTTCATGGGGGATGCCAAAAGCTTGACTTCCCGTTTCGGCGAAATCTCCAGCCAGCTCGATTTGGTGCAAGAGGAAACCACCCAGGCGGTGAACAGTTACTTGGACCAGATGAACACCATCACCTCGGCCTTGGCCCAGGTCAATGGCCAGCTGACCAAGCAAAAGTCCTTGAGCGCCCAACCAGCTGACCTGCTGGACCAACGCGATAACTTGCTCAAAAGCCTGTCGGACTTCACGCATGTCAACACCCGCTTTGCAGAGAACGGCGCAGTCACCGTGAGCTTAGGTCCGTCGTTTGTGCGTGATGTGGTCGTGCAAGGCAGTCAAGCGCTCAACATTGGCAGCAACTACAACTCGGCCGCGCCCGAGAAGGTCAGCCTGGTGACAGACCCCTACGGCAAAGCCGAACCGCTGACCTCCATCACCAGCGGGAAGTTGGCAGGTTTGCTCTCATTTCGGGAGCAGGTTTTGGGCAGCAGCCGCGCTGCGTTAGACACCCTGGCCAAGTCGTTCGTCAACCAGGTCAACCAGATCCAAAACGCTGGCATTGATGCCTATGGCAACACAGGCGCAGACCTGTTCAAATTCGATGCCAACGCGGTCAGCGTAGCAGGCAGTTTGCAGGTGGTTTTTGACGACCCCATGCGGATTGCTGCTGCGGCGCAATTCCGTATTGCTGAGGCAGCCAACAACACCAGCGGTTCTCAAGCCACCGTTGGATTTGTGATGCCAAGTCTTGGTGGACCAGCCGCGTTGACGCAGGTGCTGACCAACAACGCGGCGGCCAGCGTGAAGTTCACCGTCACCCCAGGTCGTCCAATCACGCCGGTAGCCACCGTTCCCAACGGAACACAAAACATCAACCTGCTGATGAACGGCGCAGCGGGCCAGAACCTACAGGTGTTCACCCGTGATGGCCGACAGCTGGTTGGCAGCGCCCTAGATACAGCCCAGGTGGGGCTTCTGGTCAACACCGACAACGGCTTTGCATCTGGGGCCACGTACAGCGCTCATTACCTGAACGTGTCGGGTTCTGAAGGTTACAAAGACCTCAAGGTTTTTTATGGTGCGCGTGCCCCTGTTCGTCTGCAAGCCCAGTGGGACATGCAAGAAGCAGATGTTGAAAAACAAACTGCCCTGGCCCCTACACCCATGCCCGCCTTGTTGGAAGGCTCGGCCATTCCCACCGGTCTGACAGGTACGGCGGTGGCAGCTGGCGCGCTGGTGCTCAATGGCACCAGCCTAGGCGCGCTGTCGGTAGCCTCAGGCAACACCTTGCAAGCCTCTGATGTGAGCAATTGGATCAATCAGGCCAACATCACGGGTCTACGAGCCACCGCCAGCAATGTGCTGAAGTTCTCGCCCTCACAAATCAACTTGAGCAAGCCACTGACTCTCAATGGTCAATTGATCGATTTGAGCGGTGTGAGCACCATGAGCGAGTTTGCAGCAGCCATCAACAACACCGCGGGAATCCAGCTTAATGCCGCCATAGACGCCGACGGCAACTTGCTCATCACCAACAGCCCTGGCTACGAAGGCCAGGACATCAAGGTCACCGGGAGCATCCCGAATGCATTGGGCCTGGCCAATGGCATCTACACTGGCAAGGTGGCCATCACCCGCGACCTGATTGCCGGTGCGGATACGCCCATTGAGCTGGGCTTGGGCAGCAACGGCACGCCTGATGACCTGAGCAAACTCGGCCTGCGCACAGGCGCCTACATTCAAGGCCAACCCAATGAAGACCTGCTGGTGTTTGTAACAGGCGCTGGCGAAGCCAAGCTCAGCGCCACTTACAGCGGCAGCCCTGTCGACCCTCGACAAGCCTTGCGCAAGCAGCCTTTGCAAATCAAATTTGATGCTGCGGACCACTACACGATTGTGGACACCGCCACCAACACCGTGGTGGCCTCGCAAAAATTTGATGCCAGCAAACTCATCGACGGCATCAGCTATCAGGGTTTACAGGTGTCGTTCACATCACCCCCAAAGACGGGTGATGTGTTCACCATCGACGGCAACCGCGATGGCACGGGCAACAACCAAAACATGCTGGACCTGGTGGACCTGCAAAAAGCCCCAGTGATGGGCAGCGGTAAGACCTTCAGCGAAGCCTACATCGACCAAGTCAACGACATGGGCAATGTGGCACGCCAAGCCAGCATTGCACAAGCAGCCCTCAAAGTTGTCAACGACCAAGCCGTGAGCGCGCGCGACCAGGTGTCTGGCGTGAGCATGGACCAAGAAGCCGCCGACTTGATTCGCTTTCAGCAGGCCTACCAAGCGTCTGCGAAGGTGCTGCAAGTGGCCAGTCAGATCTTCGATTCGATCCTTCAGGTTCGCTAAAGGTAAGCCATGAAAATCTCGAACCAACTTTTGTTTGACCGTGGTGCCGAGCAAATGAGCTCGGTGCAAACCAAATTAGCCAAGTCGCAGGCGCAGCTGGCGCAAGGCAAGCAAATCATCAACCCCAGCGACGCACCCGACAAAGCCGCAACAATACAGCGCTTGAACAGTGTGCTGAGCCGTCAGGCCAGCTACCAAACCTCACTGGGCAATGTGAAAACCCGGCTTGATGGCGAGGAGACAGCGCTCAACAGCGCCACCGACCTGATCATTCGAGTCAAAGAAATTTCTGTGCAGGCCGCCAACGACACCTTAGGCCCGCAAAACCGCCAAGCCCTCGCCACGGAGATGCAAGCCTTGCGTGACCAGCTGCTGAGCCTGGCCAACACCCGCGACAGCAACGGCAACTACCTGTTTGCCGGCAGCAAGGTGACCCAAGCTGCTTTTGCAGTGGATGCCAGCGGCTACCCCACTTACCAGGGGGACCAAACCCGCATGCAAGTCAGCATTGGCGACCAGCGCTCGATTGCCGTGAACCGCACTGGCACCGACGCATTTGTGAGCGTGGCTCGCACCGATGCACAAGGCAACACGCAAGGCGTGGGGTTTTTTCAATCCATCGACCAGCTCATTGCTGGCATCAAAAGTTCTCAGCAGTCAGCCATGCAGCGAGGCATCGGCGAGATGGACAAACTGCTGCAAGGCATCAGCATGGCCCAAGCGGCTGTGGGTAGCGACCAAGCCACCTTGGAGCAACAAACCGCAGTGATTGAAGCCACCACCTTGAACTTGAAAACAACCCTCTCGAGTGTGCAAGACCTAGACTACGCCAGCGCGGTAACCACCATGAACCAGCAAATGCTGAGCCTTGAGGCCGCGCAAAGCAGCTTTGCCAGAATTTCTCAGCTCAACTTGTTCAACTTCATCAAGTAAAGCACGCCGGTCTGCTGCAAGCGAACCACACTTTCGTAATCCATCCCATCAGCCGCTCACACCATGGTCACCAGCGTTTCTTCGTCAACCACAAGCACGGCGACCACGGCGACAAGTGCCCAAGCTGCTGCCAAGGCAGCAGCTCAGTCCCTTATCTCATCACTTGGTTCAGGTTCTGGCGTAGACACCAACAGCCTGGCTAACAACCTGGTGGAGGCTGAGCGGTCGCCACAAAAAGCAGCGATTCAAGGCAAGATCGACAAATCTAACGCTGTCATCTCTGGGTTTGGCGCTATCAATTTTGTACTGGGTAACTTGCAAACGGCTTTTGCAGACCTGAAAGATCTGAGCGACTACAGCAGCATTGCCCCCAGCAACTCTCAGCCATCCGCCTTCAATGTGACCGCTGGCGGAAATGTTTTGCCAGGCAGCCACAGTGTGGTGGTGAACAGTTTGGCAAAGGCCCAACGCAGCGTGAGCGATGGCTTGGCTAATTTGACAGACAAGCTCAACAACGGCAATGGCTTTACCTTAAACGTGAGTGTGCATGGCAAGCCCTACACCATATCCCTTCCTCAGGTGCTCACCAAGCCTGCTGACGTGGTGACTGCCATCAACAACTCGACTTCAGGCTTGAAAGCACAAATCATCAACACCGGTGACCCAGCCGCACCTAACAGAATCATGGTGACCGGGCCAACCGGTGAAGTGAACGATTTCACGATTGAGAGCAACGATGGCACTGGACATCCCGTGCCCGGCTTGAGCTTCACCACCAAACAAACCGCTAGCAATGCCAACCTGGTGGTGGACGGCGTTGCCATCACCTCTACCAGCAACCAAATCAAGAACGCCATTGGTGGCGTGACCCTGGACTTGTTCAGCACAACCATAGGCACTGAAGGCGCTTTGGTGGACATGAACCGAGACACCAGTGGCGTGAAAACCAAAATCCAAGCCCTGGTGACCGCATACAACGACACCATGAGCATGCTTGGTGTCGTGTCCGACCCCAAATCTACGGTCGAAGGCTATGGCGCCACCTTGGTGGGTAACAGCACGGTCAGTGCCATCCGGTCTCAGGTGCGTGGCATGGTGGTCAGTGCCGAATTTGCCAGTGGAAGCATCAGCGCTCTTCGTGATATTGGGGTCAGCATCGACAAAACTGGCAAGCTGATGATTGATGGCGCCAAACTTGATACTGCCTTGCAGAACAATTTTGACGATGTGGTCAAGATGTTCTCGAACAACCAACAAGATCAAACAAAATTCAGTGACGCGCCAAGGGGCATCGCTGGCGAGGCATATAAAAATTTGGGCTCATTACTCGACCCGGTTGGGGGCACGCTGAAAACTTTAAGCGACAACCAAAGCCAAAAAATCACCAGCTACCAAAAGCAATTGGATGCTTTGGAAGCACGTATGGCGATACTGCTCAAGCGCTACACCGAACAATTTTCCGCCATGAACAGCCTGGTGGGCCAAATTAAGAGCACGCAGACCGGCTTGAAGAGCTCGTTTGACGGCATGATGGCCTCTTACACCAACAAATAAACCGCCCTTTCAGGCTTGTGCGGCAACGAATTGCCGCTTTTCTCTCAAGTTTTTTCGTCCTGAGTCGAGTCATCGATCACTGAGCTTCTTTTATTCAACAAAAGTTGATGGAAGACCGAGCTGTTGGAAAGCTCAGCATGCTTTTACAAAGGACGAAGAACCATGGGATCCGAAATCAACAACATTGCACCACCGGGCGCGGGGTTGGCGGCCCTGCGGTCTGCCCATTCAACGCCAACGCATACAGCCTCCAGCGCTGTTCACGTACCAGAAACACCCAAAGTTATGGCCCCCAAACAGGTGGCGATTCACTTTGACCCCTCGGAGGCCCGGCAAAACGTCCAGGATGCTGTTCGTCTGTTGAACCAGCAAATGAGCGCCAAAAATCGCGGCCTAGGGTTTCACATGGACGAATCAGTGGGTGGCCCAGTGGTGACCGTACGCAGCGCAGAAACCGGGGAAGTGGTTCGCCAGATCCCCAATGAAGTGGTTGTGAACTTGGCTCACAGCATCGATCACATGAAGGGCTTGCTATTCAGCGCCAAGTCTTGATGTGCCACTACCAATTCAGTAGCAAATATTTTTCTTGAATTTTGTTAAGTAAACAAAGTCTGTTCCGAATCATCTTCTAACAAGACTTCTTCTTGTTCATCGAACCACCTCTGAAGGAGAATTTTCATGTCATCGGTTATCAATACGAATCTGAGCGCAGTTGCTGCTCAAAACTCTTTGCGTTTGTCTGGCTTGAACCAAACTCAGGCTATGGAACGTTTGTCTTCTGGCATCAAGATCAACAACGCCAAAGACGACGCTGCTGGCTTGGCCATCAGCACCCGCATGACCGCCAACATCCGCGGCATTGCCTCTGCCATTCGCAATGCCAACGACGGTATTTCGATGACGCAGACCGCTGAGGGCAGCATGGCCTCGATTCAAGACAACCTGCAGCGTATTCGTGAATTGGCTGTGCAAGCTGCCAACGACACCAATCAAGGTACAGACCGAACCACTCTGGACAACGAAGCCAAGCAACTCGTTGAAGAAATCGATCGTGTGGCTAACAATGCCAAATTCAATGGTATCGACCTGTTGGCAGCGGATGGCACCTTCTCATTGCAAGTCGGCCCAGGTGCTAACGCTGACGATGTGATTAAGATCGATCTGAAAGCCATGACTTCAGACAAGCTTGAAGTTGACAAGTTGGACCTCACTGATTCGACCAAGTCGGCAGCTAACTTGGATTCCATCGACAAGGCTTTGATTACGGTGACCGATGCCCGTGCCAGCATGGGTGCCTATCAAAACCGCTTGAACGCTGCTATTTCCAACCTGGAAAACACGTCCATGAATTTGATGGCTTCGCGCAGCCGAATTCTGGACACCGACTACGCCAAGGAAACCACCAACCTGGCTAAGTCGCAGATCATCCAGCAGGCAGCCACCGCCATGTTGGCCCAGGCCAACCAGTCTTCGCAGTCTGTGCTGGCCCTGCTGAAGTAACTTTCAGTTACCTGGCTGAAGAGTAACCAGCCAGCTCATAACAGCCACCTCTGGGTGGCTGTTTTTTTGACTGCGCTGCCATCTCTACGTTTGCATTTGTCGGTTAAGAGCCCATCAAGCTTTTAAAATTCTGAAGATCTTATTCAAGTCATTCCAACCAGAATTATTGAAACATCCATTGATCGTGGCTGCAAACTTACTGTCATGCTGGTAGCGACGGCAAACCACTTGAACCGTGCGAACCATGGCATCAGCATCTGGCAAGCTGCGGTCATCAGCACATTGAATAGCTGTCATGAAACGAAGCAAGCCAAACCGCACGATCATTTTTAAATAATGTTCAAGCGGTGAGGTGGCGCCAAATGGAAAGCACTCCCTGAACATTTCGTTGATGATGTAGTTTTCAAAGAAGGTGGGATGCTCACGAAGAACAACCGCAAGCCCCACTAGGCCACGCTTGTACTGCTCGGTCAGCATCGTCTTTGAAACCAAAACAGCCTCATCAGACTTTTCAAAATGACTGGAGATACTTTCATCAACAAGTTGTTGATTTTTTGAATACTGATTGCCGGTTTTGAAAGCCCATAACTTTACAAAAATCTCAGCTTGTAATTCATGGTTGGCGTTGATATTTTCAAACAACTCACCCAACTCGCCAGCTTCCAGCAATTGGAACAGGCCTTGTATTTTCTCAACGGCACTTTGCTTAGACGCTTGCTTGTTGTCAGCGGCTAAAGACTCGCACACCAGACCTAAAAAAACCATTTTCTGCCACAGCGGCAAGCCTTGCGCCTTGATGATCTTGATGCAGAAAAAACGAACTTCATTCATCTCATCCATGCGCATGCCGAATTTCGGCTTGAAATCCGTCACGGTGTCGATGCGCACGTGAATATCTGTTTTTGAAAACTCGAACGCATTGTCCACAAGTAAAGCCAATCGAGCGGCCTCCGGGCAAGAAAGCGTCAATGACTGTTGGTAAAAATCACCCGTCTTATAGCTAAGCCTTGGGAAGGTGCTGCAGGTGTGAGAGAGCTTATCCTCGCCCAGTTCTTTCTGAATGGCGCACAGACTGTCTTCAAGCATGGGGCATGCTTGATTGACCTTGGACATCTTCACGCGCGCATAGTTTTGATCGGTTGCTTGACTGCGAACTCGGCCTATGTCTTGCGTCAGACGTTCCTTCAAAGTAGGGCTTGTTACTTTTTGATAGGCGTTGTAGGTTTTCTTATCAATGGCCACTCCCCAACCAGCACAGCATGTATCTTCACAACTAGAGCCAACACACGCGAATTTTTGAGCGTAAATCGGTGAGATGGCTTCAATTTTTTTGGTCGGATGCAAAACACTCATCTTATAAATCCTTATGTGTCAATTTTCTGGTCGCTAGATCCGTACCACTTGATCAGCAACATGCATGCCAATGACCGCGCATGGATGGATGATCTGAAAACCTTGTAACAAAAGAGTCGATTTGTATGGTCATGCTCCGTTACAAGTGGGAGCAAGGACTCGTACAGCCCATGTTGGCAAATCATTGCCGCTTTAAGACCTGACGTTCGCACAACACTTGCCACTCCCCCCCAAAACTTGCCGTTCCTGCATGCGTACATGGGTTCGTGTTGTCATTTTTTTGCCGCTAAGCGCCTAAAAAGGCTTGCAAACAAGTTGGCATTGCTTTTGCTAATTCAGTTGCATCTGATGTTTTTTTATGCAACACGCAGGAGCACCACATGCACATCGAGTTTGAGCAGGCGTTGAACCAATGGGTCAGCCAACAGTCTTTCAACTTGCGCGAAGCCTCGCGCTTTAGCCCAGCTGAGTTCCGCGAAGGTGTTCAGTGGTTGGTGATCAATGACCAGGAAGACATGGCACAAGCCCTGGCAGACGCGGGCTTGGCCCTGTACCCGCAGAGCGAGGACATCCTGGCGATTGCCAGCCTCTTGGCCATGACGCGCCAAGACTGGCCCCTGGCCATTGAACTTCTGCAAGACCTTGTGACCCTACAGCAAGACGAGGTGCAACCCACCACCTGCGTGATGTTGGCGCGCGCCTTGGCTTGCAACCTTGACTTGGCGCAAGCCCGTGAGGTGCTGGATCAGGCCCTGCGCATCTGGCCGTTTGACGACACGTTGCTTCAAGAAAAACACGCCATGTTGGGTGTGCAGGATGTGATGCCTGCGCCGAGCATGCACAACTGAACCAACAGTGCCCATAAGCCAGAGGCTTTAACTTTTGCGCTTCTGGCGCACTCAGGAGATCTGACATGACAGTGATCAACACCAACATCAAATCGCTTTACACACAGGCAGCCCTCAAGCTCTCGGAGCGTGATGGCAAAGTCGCCATGCAGCAGCTGGCCACCGGCAAGCGCATCAACTCCGCTCGGGACGATGCCGCTGGGCTGGCCATTTCCGCTCGTATGACGCAGCAAATCAAAGGCTTGAACCAAGCCTCTCGTAATGCAGGCGATGCGATCTCCTTTGTGCAAACGGTAGACGGTGCAACCTCTGAGATCACCAGCATGCTGCAACGCATGAGTGAGTTGGCCGTGCAAGCAGCCAACGCCACCTACTCTGGTGAGCAGCGCGGCTTCTTGGACCTGGAGTTCCAACAACTCAAGCAAGAGATTGTGCGTATTTCCAACACGCACGAATGGAATGGCTTCAAGATCATGAATGGCACGGCTGGTGATCCGATTGGTCCTGCCGCGGTGACCGTGACCAGCCCCACCCGAACGTTGACCGCAGGTGAGATGACCATCAACGGCACGCCCATTCGCGCACCCTTGGATTCTGACGATCCTTTCAGCGACACAACAGCTGGCTCGAGCGTGAAGACGCAAAGCGCGATTGCCATTGCAGCAGCCATCAATGCTTCTCAAGGTACCACTGGTGTTCGCGCCATTGCCACAGGCCCGACAACGTCTGGCAACGTCACCACCATTGGTACTGAAAGCGGTAACCAATACCTTTACCTCAACGGCATTGCAGTCCCCATTGACATGGGAACCGGGCTGTCTGGTTCAGCCGATGCACCCGACGCTCGCCGTGCCAAGGTGATTGCCGCAATCAACAACACCATTGCAACCCATGGCGTGACCGCCAGCGACAGCGGCAGGGGTGGTGTGAGTTTGACGACCAAAGACGGGCGCAATATCTCCGCTTGGTTCAACCCGACTGGTACAGGTTTAAGCTCAGCGTCGTTTGGTTTAGGTACGACTTCCACTGCGAGTGGTGCAGCAACTGTTGGAACTGCAGTGATCGCTTCGACCATTCAGACCACTGACATCACGTTTTCTGCCAAGCCTGCGCTCGGTGAGACCATCTCCATCACAGCAGCTGCGAACACCGTGGGTTATGTGGTCACCTCGTCAGATTTAACCAATGGCGTGGTGGATTACGCCAAACTTTTGCCTCATGTAGCAGCTGCATTGAACAGCAACCCAGACTTCACTGGTAACGTGACGCCAGCGAAAATTACGACCACAAGCACAACGGGCACCACCAACAAATTAACCCTGACGGGTCTGGCTAACGGCACGTTTACACCGACGATCAAATTTATTCCAGCTGGTACTGCGGGAGTTACACCGATTGACGGGGCAACAGCCTCATCTACAAGCGCAGACACCATTTACGGTACGGTCACACTGCGCTCTGATACCAAGCCCATCATTGTCACCGCTGCATCGACAGGCACCAGCGGGGCAAACGGTGCAGCCGTGACACTAGGTAACACCGATCAATCGGGTCAAAAAGTCTCACAAACAGCAGGCCGCATGTCCTTCCAAGTGGGTCCGGCTGCCAACCAGCTCATCACCTTTGATCTGCAAGACTTTGGCAAGAACGGCTCCATCACTGGGGAGGTCACGGCAGATGTGGACAGCACGCAGCCAAGCGTCAACATCAAGGATGTGGCGAATGCCAACGCGGTGATTGACAAAGTGGCCCGCGCCATGGACAACGTGAACTCTCAACGCTCCACCATGGGTGCGGTGATGAATCGCCTGGAGCACGTGATTGACAACCTCAACACTGTGTCCATGAACGCTGAAGCCTCGCGCAGCCAAATTGAAGACGCGGACTACGCCAAGGCTTCGACCGAGCTGGCCCGCACGCAGATCATGCAGCAGGCAGCCACGGCGGTTTTGGCCCAGGCCAACACCAGCCAGCAGACGGTTCTGAAGCTCTTACAGGGTTGATGACCCCAGCCGGGGGTGTCAATAAATTGACAAAAACGGTGGAAAAAGCCCTTATTTAGGGCTTTTTTCGCTTGGCACGGGTTTTGCACATCGTCATGCATTGACATGCAGACAAGGCAAGGCCCGACATGAGTTCTCCGAACAATGCGCCCACGATCCTCTGGCTCGATCCCCTCGAGCCACTTGGGGTGTCCGAGCACGCCCAGCTTACGGCTGCGGGCTTGGCCATCCACTGCATTCACACCTTGGATGACTTACAAACCGCCTTGCAAAACCAGCAAGCGCAGTGTTTGGCCATCCGGCATGACCCCACCTACAGCCTGCTTGAAAGCGCTAAAGAGCTGTTCAGGACCGTAGGTGACAGCCTACCCCTGATTTGCCGCGTGGACCGTCGCCAAATGAACCTGGCAGTAGATGCCATGCGCCAAGGTGCAGCTTTTGCGCTGGCCACTGACGACTGGTCGGCTGCCAGCTGGCAAACAGCCGCCGAAGCGGCCCATGCCCAGGTCAAAGAGCAAGCCCTCAAGGCGATCAACTCGGTGGTGCCGTCTTACAAAGCGCAACGCGCACCATCACAGCCCGCGACAGCCGAGCCCATCCAACGCAAGCTGGTGTATGTGGACCCCATCAGCCGCCACCTGCTGGCCTTGGCACAGCGTGTGGCCCAAGCCAATGTGACGGCTTTGATTGAAGGCCCCACAGGTGCGGGTAAAGAAATTTTGGCGCGTGTGTTGCACGAATCATCAGCCCGTGCCAATGGCCCGTTTGTCGGCTTGAACTGCGCGGCCCTGCCCGAGCAGTTGATTGACGACATGTTGTTTGGCCACGAAAAAGGCGCTTTCACTGGCGCGCAAAAAGACTTCAAAGGCCTGTTTGAACAAGCCCAAGGCGGCACGCTGTTCCTCGATGAAATTGGTGAGATGCCCCTGCACCTGCAAGCCAAGTTGCTGCGCGTACTGCAAGAGCGACAACTCACCCGACTGGGTGCTGAACGCACGGTGCTTGTCGATGTGCGCGTGGTTGCCGCCACCAACAAAGACCTGCGCACCGCCATGGCCGCGCGCGAGTTTCGCGAAGACCTTTACTTTCGCATCAGCACCTTCAAGTTGCGTGTGCCGCCGCTGCGCGAGCGGCCAGGCGACATTCTTCCCTTGGTGGCAGCTTTGTTGATTCGCCATGGCGGCGAAGGCAGGCAGTTCTCGGTGAGTGCCGAGGCACAAACCCAACTCCTCGCTTATGGCTGGCCAGGCAATGTGCGTGAGTTGGAAAACGTGGTGCAACGCGCAGTGGTGTTGTGCAACGGCCCGTGCATTGAAGCGCAGCACCTGATGTTTGATGACCTTGCACCCACACAAGGTGTGGCAACGTGCGCTGCGCCCAACCTGCCACCCTCCCCTACGGTGTTGCGCGAGCCCTTTGACATCCACCTGCCTGATTCAGCCCCGGGTGAGCCCCAGACGTTTGTGCCACAGCAGGTGGCTGCCAATTTGCAAGCTGCGGTGAAATCCAACGAACACCAGCTCATTCTTGCAGCCATTCAAAGCACAGACAGCCGCATGGAAGCGGCCAAAAAACTTGGCATCAGCCCACGCACCCTGCGCTACAAGCTGGCCAAGCTCAAAGGCGAGCCAGCCCAAGCCAGCGCACAGGCAAGCTCATTCGCCATGGCCACCTGATCAGGAGACCCTCCATGGAACGCATCAATTCGCAAATCAACATCCAGTCCATGTTGCAAACCATCCGCGCCTACCAAGCGACGGCCAGCCAAGGCATGGGGGACATGGGTGCGAGCCTGGACGGACAAGTTCAGAGTACCAACAGTTTCAGTGATGCCATCAAAAGTAGCTTAAAGAGTGTCAATGAGTTGCAAAACAAATCTGCGCAAACCATCAACGCCTACGAGCGTGGTGAGGGCGTACCGCTGACCGATGTGGTGCTCAACATGCAGAAATCCTCGATTGCCTTTGAAGCCACCTTGCAGGTGCGCAACAAGGTGCTCAAGGCCTACGAAGATATTTTGAATATGCCGGTGTGAGCTGACCAACAACAAGAAAGACCCATCCTATGGCAACCACCACAGCGCCATTTCAGCCCGGTTTAGCCACCGCTGACGCTTCAAAAAACACAGCCTTGATGGCCACTGGCAGCAGTGCGGTCACAACCACCAGCTCGGGAGGTGCGCTGGCCGTCGCCAGTCCGCTCTCGCCCATCAAAAGCTTTTTCAACCAACCCGATGTCAAAAAATATGTGCCATTAGCACTGATTGCGTTGGCCATGGCCATGTTTGTGCTGGCTTATGTGTGGGTGAACCAACCGGCCTACCGCCCGCTGGCAACCAGCATGAGTGAGTCAGACCAGCAAGCTGCCCTCGAAGCTTTACGCCAAGCCGAGTTCAAACCGCAACTCGACACGTCAACGGGCCAAATAACGGTGCCAGCCAACCGCTACCATGAGGCACGTATTTTTCTGGCGTCCAAAGGCTTACCCAAGGCGGGAAGCACGGGCATGGATTCGCTCAAAGACCAGTCGGCCATGACCACCAGCCAATTCATGGAACAGGTGCGTTACACCACGGCCATGGAACAAGAGTTGGCACGAAGCATCACGGCCATCGACACCATTCAATCAGCACGTGTGCACTTGGCCATGCCCAAGCAGTCGGTGTTCATGCGCGACCGCACGCCTCCCAAAGCATCGGTGGTGGTCACGCCCTACCCGGGCCGCAGCATCACAGCTTCGCAAGTGCAAGCCTTGGTAAATTTGGTGGCCTCCAGTGTGCCCTTGATGGCCACTGAAAATGTTGCAGTGCTTGATAACCAAGGCAAGCTCTACACCAACGGCTTGGGCGAAGCCTCGATGGGCTTGAACGCTGCCCAAGCGCAGCACAAGCAAAAGCTCGAAGAGCTGTACCGGCAACGCATCACGGAAATATTGAGCCCGTTCGTGGGTTCAGCCAACATCACCTCACAGGTCAACCTGTCTCTCGATTTCACACAAACCGAGATGACCACCGAGGACTTCGACACCCGTGAAAAGGGACCGAAAACCCGTTCTGAAGCGGTGAGTGAAGACAAGAACTCGAGCAAAGTACCGTCGGAAGGCGTGCCTGGCACGTTGTCCAACACACCACCGGCTGCGCCCTCTGCTGCGCCTACCACCGGTCCTGCGGGCACCACAGGCCCTAAGGAAAGCATCAACTCGGCCACACAACGCGCCACCAGAAACTATGAGCTGGACCGCTCGGTCAAGCACGTGAAATCAGCCACTGGCACCATTGAGCGCGTGAGCGTGGCCGTGGTGGTGAATGAGCGCCCCCCGATGCCAGGCGAGAAAAACGCCAAGGGTGAAGTGGGACCTGATAAACCGAACCCCTACACCGATGAAGAACTGACGCGCATGCAAAGCCTGATTCGTGGCGTGGTGGGCTTCAAAGAGGACCGCGGCGACCTGGTGACCGTGGTGCAAGCCAAGTTTGAACCCGAGAAGGTGTACGACCTGAGCCAACCCTGGTACAAAGAAGAATCCGTGGTGAGCAGCATCAAGAGCGGCATTGTGGGGGTGATGTTCCTGGCCTTCTTGTTCATGGTGGTGCGCCCCGTGGTCATGCGCATGATGGGCTTGATGAAAACACCTGATGAACTCGAAGCTGAGCGCATCGCCAAGCTGCCGGTGGTCTTGCCTGATGGCGAGCTGACCGCTGAAGACATGAACTCAATCCAGTTGGGCGAAGGTGAAACCTTGGAGCAAATCAAGGCCAAGCTCAAGCCCAAGAAATCAAGTATTTCCCTGGAAATGCTGGACACCGCCAACACCTACGACGACAAGGTGGCACTGGTGCGGATGATCGTGGCAGAGGACACCAACCGAGTGGCAAGCGTGCTCAAGGGCATGATCAAGTCATCGCTTTGAAGGATAGACCATGGCAGACAAAGAAGTGTTGGACCTGGAACCCGCAATGACCGACGCCCTGCGTGTCGAGCTCGAATACATGACCGGCTCGCAACGCGCGGCAGTGCTCATGCTTTTACTGGGTGAGCAACAGGCCAGTGAAATCATCAAGTACCTGGATCCCAAAGAGGTGCAGTCACTCGGCGGCGCCATGGTGTCTGTGTCGGATGTCTCGCAAGAAGCGGTGAACGTGATCTTGGACGACTTTGTGGCCACCATCAAGAAGCAATCCAGCTTGGGATTGGGCAACTCCGAGTACGTGGAGAAGGTTTTTCGCCGTGCTCTGGGTGAGGACAAAGCCGCCTCGGTGTTGGGTCGCATCATGCCGGGCTCAGGCACCAAAGGCTTGGAGATTTTGCAGTGGATGGATGCACGTGCGATTGCCGACATGATCAAAACCGAGCACCCGCAGGTGATCGCCATCATTTTGTCAGTGCTGGAGTACCAAGTGGCAGCTGATGTGCTGAACTTCTTGCCTGCGATGGTGCGACCTGAGGTGATTCAACGGGTGGCCTCGCTTGAAACTGTGCAGCCTTCGGCCATGGATGAGCTTGAAGCCATCATGAAGAAACAGTTCTCCAACAACTCCAACGCACAGTCTTCCAGTTTTGGTGGCATCAAAGCAGCTGCGCAAATCTTGAACGCCACCAAGACTGAGCTCGAAGCCTCGATCATGACGGGCCTGGAAAAAATCGATGCCGACCTGATGCAACGCATTCAGGACAACATGTTCACCTTTGAGAATTTGGTGAGCGTGGACAACAAGGGCATCCAGGTACTCATGCGCAATGTGGAACCTGATCTGTTGATGATCGCCATGAAAGGCGCCAGCGAAGAGGCGAAGAATCGCTTCTTTGACAACATGTCCGAACGCGCGCGCGGTATGTTTCGCGACGACATGGAAGCCAAGGGCCTCATGCGTCTTGCCGATGTGGAAGAAGCGCAGAAAAAGGTCATGCGTATTGCTCGCAAGTTATCGGATTCCGGCGAGCTGGTCTTAGGCGGTGGAGCAGACTTTGTCTAAGACTCTGATGGCGCCAGCCCATCAACACGGCCCCAAAGAGACGGCCATCTGGCAGCCTCTGCCGTCTCTCAAAGTGTTGGAAAACAAAGGCTTTGTTCGGGTGCAAGACGGTACAGGGCAAACTTCTCACTTCACGCGCTCAACTTACAAAAGTCTCAGCGCGCTTGCTCCCATCGCTGCAGCACAGGACAACCTCCACCCAGGACATGACAGGTCAGACGAGAACAGTGGCAGCGCACCCGTCCATGCAGGCTTGCATGACGATGAAATCGAAGCGATCCGACAACTGGCCTATGAGCGCGGCTTGGCCGAAGGGCGTGAGTTGCAACTGGCGCAACAAGCTGAAGACCAGGCGCTTCGTCAAGCGGACTCAGAGGCACAACTGGCCCAGCACACACACACCTTGCTTGAAAAAATTCAGGCCAGCATTGAAGGG
The DNA here is from genome assembly GCA_002454975.1 of Hylemonella sp. UBA6679. Classification (GTDB taxonomy): domain Bacteria; phylum Pseudomonadota; class Gammaproteobacteria; order Burkholderiales; family Burkholderiaceae_C; genus Hylemonella. The sequence goes on along the minus strand of DKJZ01000109.1, from coordinate 24,572 downwards.
CTGCACGAACACCCTGCCCTGCGCTACGAGCCACTGAAACGTTTGGCTGTGCACTTGGCAGAGCAACTGGTGCTCACCGAACTCACCATTGACCCTACGGGCACTCAGCGCTTGATTGAACGTTGCCTTGAAACACTGGATGTGCCAGCTTCGAGCCAAGTGGTGGTAGACCTCAACCCCGATGATTTGGCCTTGTTGCAAAGTCGACTTGGGCAAGAGATGCCAAGTTCTTGGCGCCTGCAAGCCCATGTCGACCTGCTGCCTGGCAGCGTCAGGGTCACGGCCGATGATGCCGTGGTGAGCGACTTGGTCGAACATCGTTTGTCGGCCATGGCTACCACGCTACTGCTTGAGCCCCAACGCTGGCAAGCCCAAAGTCTGTTTGAACCGCAACGTTTGCAAGCGCGTAGCCAAGCGGCAGCGGTGCAAGACGCCATGCCCAAACCGACATTTGTCGCTGTTGGCATACCTGGAATTAGGCCTGGAACCCTTGATACAGAAGGCATTACTGCTACAGGTTCCATAGAAGAACCCATGGCCAGCGCAGAAGACTTGGAAGCCTCGGATCGATCAGAGCCACCACCTGAGTCGACGGGTGAGGACCATGCAGACTGACTTTGCCATGGAGGTGGCGCGGCAGTTGCCACAACTCAACGCCCCCCGGCCCGAGCGCTGTGGCACCTTGGTGCGGCTGGTGGGTTTGCGTTTAGAGGCGCGCGGCATCATGGCACCGATTGGGTCATGCTGCGACATCAGCACCCAAGACGGCCAGACCATCGAAGCCGAGGTGGTGGGCTTCAATGACAAAACCCTGTACCTCATGCCCCTGACCGACCCGGTAGGTGTGGCCCCTGGCGCCACCGTTCGGGTGATCAAAGACATGGGCAGTGTGTGCCTAGGCCCTGAACTTTTGGGCCGCGTGTTGGATGGCCGTGGCGAGCCGCTGGACGGTTTGCCCAAGCCCCAGTGCGACACACGTCTGAGTTTGCTGGGTTTGCCTTTGAACCCCATGGAGCGCGGTCCGATAGACCGGGTGCTGGACGTGGGCGTGAAAGCCATCAACGGCATGATGACCCTGGGTCGTGGCCAACGCGTTGGCTTGGTCGCTGGCTCTGGCGTGGGAAAAAGTGTGTTGCTGGGCATGATGGCCCGCTTTACCAAGGCCGATGTGGTGGTGATTGGCCTGATTGGCGAACGCGGCCGCGAGGTGCAAGCCTTCATTCAAGAATCTTTAGGCCCTGAGGGCCTGGCCAAGTCGGTGGTGATTGCCGCACCGGCCAATGTATCGCCCGTGCTGCGTTTGAAGTCGGCCCACATGACGCACTTGGTGGCTGAGTATTTCCGCGATCAAGGCTTGAATGTGCTGATGCTGGTGGACAGCCTCACGCGTGTGGCCCATGCCCAACGAGAAATTGGCTTGGCGATTGGCGAACCGCCCACCGCCAAAGGCTATCCGCCATCGGTGTTTGCGCTGTTGCCCAGCTTGATTGAGCGAGCAGGGGTTGGACGGCATGGCCACGGCTCCATCACCGCGATTTACACTGTGCTGGCAGAAGGCGACGACGCCAACGATCCAATTGTGGACATTGCCCGTGCATCGCTAGACGGCCAAGTGATGCTCTCGCGCAAACTCGCCGATGCCGCCCATTACCCTGCCATCGATTTGAACGGCTCGATCTCACGGGTTATGCAAAACCTGCTGCCCCCCGAAGACCTGAAGCTGGCCAATAAATGCCGGCGCTTGTGGTCGCTCTACCAACAAAACCAAGACTTGATTCAGGTGGGTGCCTACGAAGCCGGCAGCAACCCACAACTTGACGAGGCCATACGCCTGCGAGAGAGCCTTGAGGTGTTTTTACGTCAAGACATGCATGCATGTGAAGACGAGCAAAGTACCCGTGCACATTTGCGAGAGATGCTGTCATGAACACACCAGTGGTCGCACGCCCTTGCTGGAACTTGCTGGCGCACAAGGCGCAAGACGAACTGGACTTGATCCATCAAGAAATGACACAAACCCGACACCGCTTGGCCAAGCTGCAAGCCAGCCGCGACCGGGTCCAGCAGATGTACCAGGAATATTGCGAGCAGCTCAACCGACCAGGCAGCAGCTCACAAGGTATGCGTGAGGCGATGAGCCAGCGCCAGTTCATGGCGCAGCTGCTCACGTTGCTTGAGCGCGTCTCGAAAGACATCTTGCATACCAGCAACTTGTTGGATGGCTACCGCGAGCGGCTGTTGGTGGTTGAAAAAGAGCGCATCAAAATGCAGTCACTGGCTGAACAAAATGAACGCGACATGCGACGACAAAACAACCTGCAAGAGCAGAGACGGATGGACGAGCTGGGCGTGATGCAGTTCAACCAGCGCCGCTTGTCATGAAATTAGCAAACCGCCCGCATGATGTTGAACAACGGGGTACCGGGTGGTATGGCTTGCGCGTCACGCAAAATACCTTGCGTGTCGAGCACATCGCCTTTAGCCATCGCGCCGCTGTGCATGCTGAACTGCCGCATCAGCACCGTCTGGTCTTTGCAGTTGATTTCCATGTTGGTACGGGTGGACAAATAAGATGCCCCACGCGAGGTGGTTTGGGTTTTTTTGTAGTCCATGATCGACCAAAACGTGCGGACGTCTCCGGTACGTTTGAGGGTGTCGGTATCGACGTAGTAAACGGCGTTGTCACTCGAGCCAATGGCTTTCACGTCGGCAACAGCGAGCGGCGCATGCGTGACAGTGAGCCCCGCAAGAGCGGTCAGAATGGCGATTTGGCGTGTGCGTTTCATGCACGCAATATAAATTAAAAACCAGGATTAGCAACATGCCGTGCTTACAGACACTGATCACCAGCTGCTTGCTGGCACTGACATTGGGACTGGCTGGTTGTGGCGGGGGCGGCAGCTCAAGCAGCACGCCTTTGAATGTGAGCCCGGGGGTTTACAGCGGAACTGTGGATGGAGGGCAATGGCTGACCGTGCTTCTGCCGGACACCGTTGCGACCAACTGGTATTCGCTGCACTACCCAACAAATAACGCAGACCTCTACAGCGGCAAGTTCAGTGGCGTGGGGTCTTCTGCACCGTCAGCAGCAACTGGCGAGTTGGTTTATTTTCCGTCAAACGCAAAACCTCTACACAGCGGCTCAGGCAGCATGAGCGCACCCACCTCAACCAGCATTTCAACAAACGTCAATATTTTGCAGTCAGGCGCTGATCCAGGGAAAAATGTCAGCGCCTCACTCAATGCGCTCACCACCACATCACAATTGGCTGATTTACAAGGTACTTGGACTGGTGAAATTTCCCATGGGAACATTGCTGTAATTCCCAATAAAGATATTGTCTTTAGCATCAATGGCAACTCAGGTTCTGCGGCAGACTTTAATTTCACTTCATGTGCAATTTCGAACGTCACCTTCACGCCATCGTCTCAAATCAACGTTTTCAACGTGAGTTTGCAATTAGCTGCGCTAGGTGGATGCCAATTCTCTGAAGCCAATCCTGATGTGTTCACTTTCACGATGACTGGTATTGCAGTCATAACCAGCTCACCTAAAACGCTTTATTTTTTGGCCATCAAAACCAGCGGCCCCAAAAAAGGTCAAGGGTTTTCTTTCAAAAGTACAAGCTTCCAATAAAGTTTTCAGAACTCGTGTCGAGCCTATTACTGAGCTAATTACAAGTCACTCACCATGAAAAAAACCATAGCCATTGTTGTTCTTCTGCTGGCTGCCCTGGGCGCTGGCGGCTTTGCGTTCATGCAGTGGAAGGCCGGTGCTGGCGCCAAGGCGGAAATCTCTGAACTCTCAGCCAAAGTCTCCGCCACCGAGAAAAAACAAGAGGCTGCTGAGAAAGAACTGACTGAGACCAAAGAAAAGCTAGCCCCCTTGCAGGTCACCGCCCAGCAGATGGAAGCGGTCAAAGCTGCGCTGAGCAGCGGCGTCACCTTGGAAGACCTGGAGGCCGCTTACGCCAAGGACAAAAAATTGTCGGCAGAGCGCGTGCTGGGCCTGGCTGGCGTGCGTCTTCTGACCAAAGGAGGGCAAGATCCCAGCACGGTGAGCGCTTTTGAAAAAGCACTTGAGATGACCGACTGGTCGCGCCAGCAAAAGGTGATTTGCGCTGCCCAATATGCGTTGGCAGCAGCCGGTAAACCTGTCAAACCGCTGTCTGAATGTGCCATGCCAACAGCACCGGTTAAACCCGACGGCCAAGAAGCACTGCCCAAAGACAGCCCTGGTAGCAAGAAGGATGAGCATGGTGAAAAGAAGGGCGACAAAAAAGGCGATAAGCATGCGGTCCACTGGGACTATGAAGGCCTGATGGGCCCAGAAAACTGGGGCAAAGAATTTCCTAAATGTGGCCGTGGCAAAGAGCAATCGCCTCTGGACATCAAGGGCCCGTTTCAAAAAGTGCGGTTCAGCATTGCACCTGATTACAAGGTGGGACCCTTACGCATCATCAACAACGGCCACACCATTCAGGTCAATGTGAATCCGGGGAGTAAATTGCGCATCGACGGGGTCGCTTATGAGTTGCTGCAATATCACTTTCATCGGCCCAGCGAAGAGGCGTTGAATGGCAAGCGCCAAGCCATGGTGATTCACTTTGTGCACAAGAACGACGCAGGCGAACTGGCTGTGTTGGGCGTGTTGTTACAGATTGGCAATGAAAACCCAGGCATCAGAACCTTGTGGGAGCATGCGCCACAAAAAGAAGGCCCTGAGGTGCAACCTGAGAGTGTGGCTTTCAACCCTGCCAACCTGCTGCCGCGTGAGCTGGAGTTCTACCACTACGATGGCTCGCTCACCACCCCACCCTGCACAGAAAAAGTCAAGTTCTATATCTTGCGCTCTTTGGTGAACATCTCACGCGAGCAAGTCAGCGCCTTCCCCTTCAAAATGAACGCGCGACCACTGCAACCTCTCAATGATCGCCAAATCATGGCCAACTGAGAGGTTCTAACCCACTCAGCGTCAAAGCAGGTAAGTACCGGCCAGGGTTTGAACTTGGCCACCGGTGCCCATCTTGAAACGGGCCAGGCCAGCACTGCGCTGGGTATTGATGCCACCCAGGTCGAGCCACGCAATGCCACGGGCCTTGAGTTCTTGTAGGGCACGCCACAACAGCAAGTTGTTGGCGCGTGTCTTACGGCCCTCGTCATTGCTCCAACCCACTTGGTAAGTCGCCACGCTGCCATGGATCAAAAAGACCATGCCTGCAGCTGGCGTTTTACCCAAGTCGACCCGTAAGCCCAAGGTGGTGGCAGCCGGGTTCTTGCGGGCGTGCAAATAAACATCGAAGAACTGCGGTGGCAAGCCGTCTAAACCGCGCGACACACGCTGCTTGAGTTCAGCGTCTAACAACCAACGATAGGCCCCAGGGTTGGACGCCATTTTGACAACCTTCAACTCGGCGTTTTCTGCGGCTTGCAACTGGTTACGCCAATTGCCTTCGAGGTTAGCGCGCAGTTCGCCTTCAGGAAGCTGAAGGTCAAGCATGACTGTAGATGCCCCGGTGACCACACGGCGCAAGGGCGACAAACCCAAAGAGGAGCCGTACTGCTCACCTGGTGTGACCACATGAAGCTTGAGCCCCCTCAAAGGCAGGCTTTGTTTGATGGCACGGTAACAGCGCCGCTTGTCAGCGGCGTCAAGGTCTGTCAGCCACACCGGGCCGCGAGAGCACAACACCACCGCAGCAAACCCTCCCCAGCATCGCAGGATGAACTGTGCCAGGGCCACAGGGGTACCGTCTTGCTCAACCACGACACGTTGCACCCCCACGCCCAGCATTTTCATGGTGGCGCCGTAGGCCCAGTCTTGCTGCAGCGAGGCTCCTGCCTGGGTGTGGGCGGCATCCCAAGTGCTGGCTTGATCAGGGTTCCAGAGCGTGCGCATGGACCATAGAATAGTCGAAAACAAAGTCACAGCCAGCCGCCCTATGTCTTGGAAATTTCTTCAACGAGCACCGGTTCAAACCGTCATGGGGCGACGCATTCCTGAGCCGCGCCCTACCCTCATGGCCGTGGTGTGGGCCTTGGTTTACCTGGGTCTGCCCTTGCTCGCACTGGGCACGCTGATTGACCTGGCCATCCAATACACCACCGGTGTGTGTACGGGCTGGTGGTGTTGGTTCGCATAAGCCCAGAGTCAGTCTCACGGCAAAAGACTGCGGCGTGGAAGTCGATTAACGAAAAGCGGTCAACGCGGTTCAAGTATTTCAAGGTCAAGCCGAATCATGGTGAGCACGTGAAAACCCTGCCTTGGGCGGGGTGCACCAAGATTAGGAGTAGGACATGGTCGCTGCCGTATCGAGTTCAGCATGGGTTGTTGCACCCAGGGTCATCAGCAAAATTCAGCCTACCGCAAAAGCTGATTACTTGTACGCTACGACTTTGCCTGATGAAGAGCAAGGCGCAACACCTACAGCTGGCGCCCTGCTTTATTCAAAAAAATCACTCTCGAGCAACAGCTTGGTCCCCACGTCGGGCGTGATGTTTTTAAAAGCGAGCGACGGAGAAACCAACTTTTTTATCGACCCCAGCAGTACACGTCTGAATTTGGTGGCGAACAGCGCACCAGGGAGCTTTTCACTTTACGTGTATGACACGGGAGCGAAGACAGCCGAAAAATATTCGTTTGCTGCAAGTGCCGACAACAAATCTTTGGTTGCAACGTCTGACACTGCTATCAGCGTTAACACGCTTGAACTGTCCAAAAGTGAAGTCAGCACCGGCAGAGACATTGATGGCAACACAAAAATTGGCGCGTCAGTGCAAGCAGATGGCAACGACACCGATACAGAAAACGGCTTATTCCACATGTCTGTGGCTGATCAAGACGTGTATGCAGTAAGCACAAGCTTTGCTACAGCCAAGTCCTTTGACATCTCCGCTGCTGCACTCACCAATTCAGACGGTACATTTTGGGCGCCTGATGAATCTAACGCCACCCTAAGGGCCATCGGCCCGAGCGACGGTGACGATCACTGGCGCATTTATGCCAGCACATCTACCAGCAGCGATGTGACCGAATACACCTTCAGTCGAGCATCGTTGAATGAGCCTTGGGAATTGGGTAACAACGGCACAAAAACGCTCACGCATAAAGAATTTGCCTTGATTGAGGCGACCAACAAGCGCGACCTGAACAACGACAGTAACTTTGGCGCCAAGGTCAACAAGGCTCTGGATGCGCATGGTGGCCTTTACCAAACAGAAGTTTTGGGAGCAACTTACTTTGTTGCTGGTAAAAGTCTCACTTCTTCTGCCAGTAAGCCTTTAAGTCTAGGTCAGGCATTTTTAACAGAAGATGGCACCGAAGCTTGGCAACCAGAGTCTGTTGCGGAGGTTGCTGGCGTCAAACAGATGCGCGTTGTGTCTGGCGTCAATGGATTTGACATCTACGCCAAAGAAACTGACGGTGTTTTTGCTAAGTACCAATTCGATGCGGATTACAAGCTCACAGCCGACCGCACAGAAATGTCCAAAGAGGAAATGGCCACCGCCGAGAAGGATGCAGGACGCGACCTCACCGGCGACGGTTATATAGGTGCACGAATCACAGGCAATTTGGATGCTAAAAGTAATGTGCTTTACACCGCCAAAGTTGATAGCGGAGACCCAGTCTTCCTGCGCTCCGACATCAAACTAACCCTCGACAGTAAGGATGCCAAAAAGGCAGTGGACCTTAGCAAAGCACTCAAAACAGACACTGGTTATTGGGCGCTTGATGCTGCTAACGACATCAAGGCTTCATACATCGATAAGAACGATAACGACAAGCTTAAGATCATCACCGTCAACAAAACAGATGCCAATGATGTCAAGCAATACACATTTGACAAAACCACCAACCTGCTGATTGACGATGAATCGGGTAGCCTGGATGCTGCAACCTTGGCTGCGGCAGAGGTGACCCTGAAAAGAGACTTGAATGGTGACACCACTATCGGCCTCAAGAATGTGGTGGAGGTGGATAAGGTTGGAAAACTGTATCGGGGTACAGCCCTGGGCGATGACTATCTGGTTGTGAGCGACAAACTCACAGGTGCCAAGGATTTGTCTCAAGCTTTGCGTTTATCAGACGGAACATTTTGGACAGGACCAGAAGGTTTTGACAAGGCCACCGACAAGATGGTCATGTTCAAAATGCAAGGTGGAGGCTATGAGGTGTACAGCAGTATGACAGGTGGTACTTATGTCAAAAACACCTTCAATGCCTCTTTTGAAAATACCGATGAAGATCCAAACGGAAAAATCTTGACCGCTGTTGAACTGGCAGACGCTGAAGTTGACATCAGTCGTGACATCAACGGCGATAAGCTCAAAGGCGCTAACGTTACAGCCACCATCACCAAAGGCGCTGTGGGAACACCCGGCCTGTACACAGCTTCTATTGGCAGCGACAACGTGGTTCTGGTTGCAGAAAGCATCACCCTCAAAGGCACCAAGTTAGGTGACAAAGCTTTGCTAGGAGAGGATGGATCTACCCCCTGGTCAACCACTGAAACACTCAAAGGCGTTCTGAAATCTGATGGCGGAACGGGCTTTGAGGTTTACACCAAAGCCGGTAACGACGTCATGCGCTACAAGTTTTCTAGCGATCGCGTTTATGAACCTTCAGACGTCGAAAAACTCAGCAGTGAAGAGCTGGTCGCTGTTGAGAATTTGCTGAAAAAAGACGTCGATGGCGATGCAGCTGTCGGTGCAAAAATTGATGAAACCACAGACAGAGTCACGGGCTTGTTCAAAGCCAGTGTGTTGGGCCAAACTTATTATGTAGAAGGCCAGAATTTAAAATCTGGCAAAGCAGGTAGCGCGGGCGTGAGCCTGGACAAGGCGTTCATGTACGATGACACCACAGCGTGGAAACCAGAAACTGGCCACACGATTGCCGGTATGGTGAAAAGTGGTACGGACTTCATGGTCTTTAGCTATAACGCTGCGAAAACCTCAGTATTGAAAACAACATTTGACAGCGACCACAAATTCCAAGAGTCCGTTGAGGTAGATCCCGTTGAGTTGGTGGGCTTAGAAGCCACACAACGTCGTGACTTCAACAATGATGGCGCGATTGGTTTCAACGCACTGGCTAAAGGCGCTGCCACCTACCAAGGTGTGTCCGAAGCCAAAGTGATTGGCAATACAAAATACTGGCTTGTAGGCGACAACCTGCAGCCAGGTACCAAGGGCACCCCACTTTCATTGAGTAACGCCTTGCTCAACGATGATGGAACAGGCCCATGGAACCCCAACGTTGGAGAAACCATCAAAGCCGTGCTGACCAACGGCAATGATCGGTTTGTTTACACAGTGAATGGCAACGATGTTTTCAAATACACCTTTGACAAGGCGACCAGCAAAGTCGGTAACGGCGGCAACAGTGAATTGGTGAGTGCTGTTGAACTAGCAACTGCAGAAAAAGCCTCTAAAAAGGATCTGAACGGAGATACCAAGGTAGGTTTTGTGGCAGCCTCTGAATTGCTAGATTCAAGCCGTTCAACAGGTTTGATCAACGTCAGCGCTTTGGGCAAGGATTATTTGGTGGTGCGCAGCCTGACTGACAAGCCTATCGACTTGAGCAAAGCGTTGATGAATGCAGACGGCACAGGGCCATGGGCAGTTGATAGTGATGTGACAATCAAGGGCACCTACCAGCCTGCCGGACAGGATTTTGAGGTGTTCGGCACCAAGTCAAATGGCGCTGGAACAGACATTGTTCGTTACAAGTTTTCTGCAGCAGCTGATGGCACCTTAAAACTTGCGCCAGATGGAAACATCACAGATTACGCCGTCATCACAGGCATCAATTTAGCTACGCGCGAAGCTGATGCGAAAAAAGACCTCAATGGCGACAGCAGCATTGGCTTCAAAGTGGGCAACGCTTCCATTGCAACACAAGCCTCTAACGGTTGGGCCTTGGGAGACGCAAGCGTTGAAAGTGATGCAGAAAACAGCAAGATTTATATTGTTGGCAAAAACCTCAGCGCGAAGGGAACAATGGGTAATAACCTCGCCAACTCTGCTGCCCTGCTTGACAGCAATGCCACCAACGGCTACTGGAAACCTGATGCTGATTACAGTGTTAAATCGATTGTTGAAGCACTGACAGGAAACGAAGTCACCGTATACGCACAAAAAGTGGATACGGAAAATAACAACGCCATCTTGACGACAGCGTATCTTTTTAAGAACGCAAACGCTCAATGGAGTTTGGATAGCACCGCATCCAAAGACAGTGCCGATTTGCTGGTGGATGAAGTAACCGCAAAACGCGACCTGAATGGCGACGGAACCGTTGGTTTGAGCATCAGCAGCACCATCACTGCCTCAAGCAGCACAAGTGCCGGCTTGTACGAAGCCAAGATTGATAACAACACCTACTACCTGGTGGGTAAAGATTTGGCATCGGGCACCAGCCTCAAGCCATTGGACAGCAGCAAAGCGTTGACCGATGGTGGCAGTACTTGGGTGCCAAGCGATGCTGCCGGTTTGTCTTTAGAGATGGTGACTCAAGCAATGAAGGACGATCAGAACTCGCCGGCGCCAGCTGACTCGGTCTATAAAGTCACTGACAGTGGCAGTGCTGTTTACTTCAAAGCAGATTTCTCAAAGACCAGCTGATCCCAATCAGCCAGTAAAAAACGGCCTTCAAGGCCGTTTTTTTTGGTCTGGCAAAAGACGATAGAAATCAAGTAGCAAACAGATTAAGCGGTGATTTCGTAGGTGTCTTGCGATGACAGACGGGCCAGGACGGCACTGTAGTCAGCAGCCTCTTGGGCTGTGACATTGAGCACATGGGTATCAGACGCAGAAATTTCTGACAGCTTACCGGCCAATTCCAAGGTGTTCAGATCAGCCAGGTTATTGAGGATATTTTGTTCACTGTCTGACACCGTCAACTGAATACCAGTTGCTTTAGCGGGGAGAGATAGACCAGCAAGGGTAGTGGCGTCTCCAGCGAAGACACCCGTCAAGTTCAAAGCGTAATTCGACTGAATTTTTGCAACGACATTGGCATCAGCCGACCAATCGGAGGCATCAACAACCAACACTGGGGAAGCGTCGGTGAATGTGATGCCCGTCACTTTGTCAACCATGCCCTGCAAATCATTGAGCTGCTGCGCAACATTATCTGCCGTGTCAGACACCGTGAAGTGAGCCACATCAGTTTGCTTACCGATCAAAACGGCATCATTAGCCAACAAATCGCTGACTGCAAAGCTGACTGGGGTGTTGAAGAGGCCCAACAACTGCGGATTAACCTGATATTGCAAAGCTGTCACGGCAACATCTGCCGAACCAGTTTGGCTGATACTCAACAGCTTGTCTTCAAGGTCTAACAAATCGTTCAGGTTTGTGCTGATTTGTTGTGCTGTGCCAATGACTGCCACAGATGAAACAAAGGCATCAGCATTTGTCAGCGATTTTGCGTCACCAGCCAAAACACCACTCACAGACAAGCTGTAGGTGTCGGTGAATTTAGCAAGCAAATCAACACTGTCAGCATATTGACCTGCGGTGATGAACATCGTGGCTAGCAATCCAGTCTGGGTAAGTGCTGTGAGCTGCGTACCTGCTGCCAACAAATCATCCCAACGCCCCGCCAAGTCACTGCTGCTGCCATTGATAGTGAAGTGTGTGACTTTTACATCGCTGGTAAGCGCCGTCAAGCTGCTAACAAGCGCTTCTGTCAAAGCAAATGTGCCACCGGTGATCTTTTCTATCAGGTCTGCACGGGCCAAGTATTGCTCGTAGCTCATTTGAACTTCTTGGCTATCCGTCACTTCCACGCTGTTCAAGGTGGTTACGAGCGCATGCAACTCGAAGAGGTTGTCCGTGATGTTTTGCGCTGTGTCCTTGACGGCCAGGCTCACCACGGCGGTGTTCGAAGCAACGTCATCGGCATCAGCTGCGGCAACATCTGTCACATCGAGATTCAAGTTGGCTTTGATACGACCCAAAGCGTGTGCATATTGGTTGTATTCGGCTTGGGTCAGATGCATGACATCATCGTCTTCAAGAACGATGTTGGTGAGCTTGCCTGTGGCCGCCAGGTTTTCAAGCTGTGCCAGTTGACTGAAGACATTGGCACTGCTGTCTTTCACAGTCAGGCTTGACACATGGGCCGCAGCAGCCACGTCTTGGGCATCTGCAGCCGCAACATCGCTCACACTGATACTGTAGCTGCCAGCCAATTTCTCGACAGCCTTAGCCCCCAGGCTCCATTGTTCAGCTGTCAGTGCCAATGTTTGACCATCACCAATTCGAATAGAGTTGAGTTTCTCTACGCCAGAATTGGCATTCAACTCTGCCAAAGTTCCAAAGTTTTGAGCAATGCTCAATGCGGTATCAACTACGTTGATGCGTGCATTTGGATATTTTTCAGCAATGGCACTGGCATGTTCAGACAATGCATTGTTCACAAACACGGTGTTGTCAGGCATCAACAAGACGACAGCACCGCTCACATCAATTTGTGACTCAGTGATGTTGAGGGCATTGTCATCATCGCTCACGTCCACGCTGACAAGCTTGGTACCCAGCTGCGACAGGGCCCTCCAGTTTTTAGAGATATTGGCTGCGGTGTCGACTACAGCAACATTCACCACTTTGGAGTCGGTTGCCAAGGACAGGGCTTGCGCAGCGGTCGCATCAGTCAAGTTGATGGTGTAGTCGTTAGTGACTTTGCCCAAAGCTGCAGCGTCAAGAAGCATCTGCGAGCGCGTGATAGTCATAGTGGCAGCCGTGCCATCTTGTGTAATGGCGCTCAACTTGGAGCCCATGGCTTGCAATTCATCAAGGTTGCTTGCAATAGATGCACTGGAATCAAGCACAGACACAGACGACACATGGGCAGCATCTGAGCTCAGCAAGGCCTGGGCGTCATCAAAGCGCATACCCGAAACGCTGTAGCTGTAGCTGCCTGTGAATTTGGGGAACAGATCAGTTGAGTCGGCGAATTGATCATTGGCCAAAGCAATGATGTTTCGCGGGTCAGCCACACTGATTGCAGTGAGCTTGTCGTCGTTGCTCAGCGCATTCAACACAGCCCAGTTGGCTTTGATGCTTGCCGCGCTGTCTATCACTGCAAATGAACTGTTATCACCAAAACTACTTAAGCTGCTAGCCATAGCCGTCGCTTCATAAGCAGCCACGTTACGAACATGAACATCAGGCGGCGTCGAGAAGGACGACAAGGCTTGACTGTCTGCTTTGAACTGCTCCACCGTCAGCGTCAACGCCAAGCTGTCGGTTTGGACAATTTCACCCAATTTGGTACCCAAGGCATTGATAGTGTCGAGGTGAGTCGACAATGCCGCGCTCGTGTCACTGACATTCACCATGGCAACGCGCAAATCAGAGGCTATGGTTTGAGCATTAGCTGCCATGACGGAAGAAACATCCACCAGAATGCCATCAGCCATCTTGTTGATGGCGACACGGTTGGCACCATATTGAGCTTCAGTGATGGCCATGTGGTTGGTGGGGTCGGTGGCCTCGATGGTACTGACCTTGGCACCCAAACTTTGCAGAGTAGACAAATTACTCAGCAAATTAGCAACTTCATCTTTGACCGCGATGGTGTACACATGAGGCGTGGCGGTCGTAGTGGCAGCATCCCCTGCCAGTACCTCAGAGACCTTCAGGTTGTAGTTGTTGGTTATTTTCCCAAGGGTATCTGCGTCATTGACCAGCTGTGTTGCTGTGATGCTCATTGGTACGGTCGCACCTAACTGCGTGATGCTTTCCAGCTTGGTTGACAGTGCTTGCAAGGCATCAAGACTAGCCCCAATGGTTTGGCTGCTGTCTGCCACAGTCAGCCTATCGATTCGAGATGGTCTGTTGACTGACAAAGCGTCAGCTACGGTCATATTTTTAACTCGCCAACCCACATTGGCATCGACCTTGGCCAGCACGGAAGCCGCGGTGCTGAGCTGCGCTGCATTGAAAGTCAGGAGCGCACCTGAATCCGACGACTCGATTTGGTTGATTTTGGCGTTGAAGTTGTTGAGCGCATCCAGACGATTGGCGATGTTCGCCACCGAGTCCACAATGTCCATGGACACAATGGTGCCAGTGTTAGACCAGGTCACTGCGTTTTGCGTCGTGACGTTTGTCAAGGCCAAGCTGTAGCTGTTCGATATCTTTTTAAGTGTGGTAGTGCTGGCTGCATACTGCGCGCCAGTCAACGACATGGGTGTCGTGGTGGTGATGGCCACACTTTTGAGCTTTCCGCCCAAGGTTGTCAAGCCAGCGATGTCGGCTGCAACCGCGTAACCTTCGTCGCTCACCACAATCGAACTGACATCCTGACGAGTCGAAAATTCGAGCGCATCTGCAACAGATGCCTCAGACACCGCATAACTGTGAAGGTTACTGATCTTCGAGAGGATGGCTTCGTGATCCTTGAGTTGTGTGGCTGTCAGTGCGATGCTGGAGTTGCCAGAAATGGTGATGTCGCCCAAGACACCTGGATCAAGGTTTTCAAGTTCATCGAGCTTGGCAACGATGTTCACGGCGGTGTCAACAATGTTGATTTTGACCACATGGTCATCCGCATCCATTTGACTGGCTTGCGCAGCCGTAGCCCCGTGTACATTGACCGTGTATTCACCGCCATTGAATTTGGCCAGCGTACTGGCATCAGACAACCACTCTTTGGCGGTGATGTCGATCGGGGTGGCACTATCGGTCTCGGTTACGCCCGCGAGCTTGCCATCAAGCAGAGCTAATGAATCCAGGAACGTTGACAAATTTCCAGATGTGTCTGTGACATATATCTTGGTGACATTCGCTTGCGATGCGATTTTGGCTGCGCTTGCTGCCGCCACTTCACTGACGTTGAGCTCGTATGCATTGCTAATTTTGCTCAAGACACTCTGGTTCAGTGCGAACTGTGTGGCAGTCCAGCCCAACACATTATCTTCATCAAGCGAGATAGCAGCCAACTTGTCACCAAGTGACTTCAAACTTGCAAGCGTGCTTGTGACCATATCAGCAGAGTCGAGAACCGATACGCTGTCGACATGGTCATAGGCGGCATACGTCATGGCGTCATCAGCCGCTATGCCAGTGATGGCCAAAGCGTAGTTGCTGGTGATGGCCGCCAGGGCTGGCGCTTCTTGATCATACTGACCAGCCGAGATGACCATGGGTACTCGGCTGTTGGTGATGCTGATGTCCAGAGTCAGGTCAGCCCGTGTGGCAGCCGCGCTTAAGCCGCTGAGGTAGTTGACAACATTTTTACCGCTGTCAGCCACTTTCAGACTGGTCACATTGTTGTTCTGTGCGATCTGAGCGGCATACCCTGCAGTGACGCCCGTGACATTGAGGGAATAATCACCACCGTTGATCTTTTCTAAAGTAACACTTTTGGTCAAGTATTGACTTTGCACCAAGTCGACTTGCACACCGCCATCGCTTTGGTCAATGCGGGTCAACTTGTTGCCCAATGCATCCAGGCTGTTGAAGTAGGTAGAAATATTTCGAGCTGAGTCAGCCACCGTGAAATCATTCACTCGGGCATCTGAACCCACTGAGGTTGCAGTAGATGCCAACACACCGGAAACACTCAATTTGTAGCTGTTGCCCAGCTTGGCCAGTGCTCCTTTGTCTTTCACGTACTGATTGGCCGTGATCTCCAGAACAGACGTATCGCTTTGCGTAACAGCTTTGAGCGTGCCACCCAAGCCCTGCAAGTCATCCAAGTGCGCTGCAATTTGTTCGCCAGTATCAATGACAGATACGCTGGTAACCCCTGCTGTGGTGCCGATGGAAAATGCATCCTCGGCTTGCACGCGACTGACGGCCAAGGTGTATTTGTTGGTGATCTCGTCCAGAACATTTTTATCTTGTTCCAGTTGATCAGCCGTCAGGGCGATGGTGTTTTTAGAACCAGTCAAAGTGATGGTCGTGACCTTGACGTTGTCCTTCAGGCTATCGAGAGCTGCAGATACGTTCGCACCGCTGTCGCTGATGCCAATATTCGTCACGGCACTGTTACTTTGAAGCGCGGACAAGTTTCCAAGGCTCACGCCGTTCACAGAAAACGTAACCCCAGGCGTTGCTATCTTACTGATCAGCTTGGCATACGTGGTGTACTGCGAATAGCTAAGGTTAACCCTGTTGCTTACATCGGTCAGCTCAATGGAGGTTACCTTGCTCGCGACTTTATTCAAAGAGGCCAAGTTGGCTACAAAGTTTGCACCTGTGTCCGACACCTTAACGTTTTGCACACGAGCATTCTTTGTCGCAGACAGAGCCTCGGGCAACGTGGCAGATTGAATAGCTACTTGATAGCCGGTGTAAATCTTACCCAGCACCATGCTACTGACGCTGTAAGCAGCAGAGGTCAAGGTCACCAACCCACGATCGGTGCCGTTGATTTTCCCAATACGGCCCACCAAGTTATCAAGCTGGTCGATGCCGTCACCAATATTTTTACTGGTGTCCTTGATGTTCATGGTCGCCACACGGATGTTTTGAGCGACTTCAGTGACTTTGTCGACTGCGACATCATTCACTGTCAAGGTGTAGTTGTTGGTTATTTTTCCGAGTGCCCCAGCATTGGTGCCTAGCTGCGCGTAAGTCAAACTGAGGTTATTGGCAGAACTAACGACTGTGATAGCTGAGACCTTGCTTGCAGCCTGCAGCTTGTCCAAATTTGCACTCAAATTAGCGGCGTTATCAGCCACGCTGTACTGTGAAACGTGGGTGTTGTCTTGTAGCGCGTTCATGTCTGAAACCAACGCGTCTTTGACATTGAGTTGGTAGTTGCCGGTCACTTTGCTAAGGAGGACCGATGATGTCTTAAGCTGGCTGGACTTGAAGGTAAGCGGGTCTGAGCTGGGGCTGAGCGTGATGGCAGTGATACGGCTGCTGCGCTTTAGAAGATCACCCCAGCTTGATGAAATGTTGCTGGCTGTATCTTCGATCGCCACGCTACCCGTTTTGTAGGTGTTAAGGGTCACCAAGGCCTCCGCCACGGTCAAAGACTGACCTGATGGCGGTTTCACAACCAAATTGGTAGACGAATAAACAGCGGATACACTCATTACTCAAGTGATTCGACCTGATGGTCAATTTCTTAAGCTGGTGATGCCACATGAGTCATACATTCATGGGGCGGCAAAACATTGCCGTTTTTTGGTATCAGGTTGATCCGCGATTCATGTGCAACAAGGACATGTCAAGCGTTTGGATCTCGCCAACATTTAGACAATAGTTGAACCTCAGCCCGTGTCGACCAGCCCGACATGACTTTTGTTGTTAGCCACAACAGTCGCTCAAGCCCATGAAAAAAGCACCTGGTGTTGCCACAAGGTGCTTGGTTTCATTCGGCTTTGTATGGTGGGCGATACATGGATCGAACATGTGACCCCTGCAGTGTGAATGCAGTGCTCTACCGCTGAGCTAATCGCCCGTAGCCTCAGATTATGCCACAGTTTTTAGGCTGGGGCCGCGTTTCTCCAAACAGTTTTGCCACCGCTGGCCTTGTCGAGCTGAGCCAGCATCTCGTCGTGGGCACTGAGCTCGCTGTCGTTGGCAGTCAGCACAGGCAACACAAACTGCGTGAGGTCGATGCGCTGCACCGCCCCACTGTTGCTGGTCTCGCCCACGTCAATGAGCAAAGCGTCTTGCCCGCGTGTGAGGTTGATGTACACATCGGCCAGCAACTCGGCATCGAGCAAAGCGCCGTGCAAGGTGCGGCCTGAGTTGTCAACGCCCAAGCGGTCACACAAGGCATCCAAAGAATTGCGCTTGCCCGGGAACATGTCCTTGGCCATGGCCAGGGTGTCTGTCACGCCGCTGACGTGGGTTTTGAAGGCAGCCAGCCCCACGCGCTCGAGCTCTTTGTTGAGAAAGCCCACGTCAAACGCGGCGTTGTGGATGATGACTTCGGCGTCACGCAGGTAGTCCAGAATCTCAGCAGCAACCTCTGCAAACTTGGGCTTGTCGCGCAAAAACTCGTTGCTGATGCCGTGCACCTTGAGCGCGTCTTCGTGGCTGTCGCGCTCAGGGTTCAAATAAAAATGCAGGTTGTTGCCCGTGAGCTTGCGGTTGAGCAACTCCACGCAACCAATTTCAATGATGCGGTCGCCACCCTCAGCCGAGAGACCGGTGGTTTCCGTGTCCAGAACAATTTGTCGCATGGCCCAGCAGGTGTCAGTGGTTTTCTTTGGCGTGGTTGATGGTGTAGCGCGGAATCTCCACCACCAGGTCTTTTTGCGCCAGAAACGCCTGGCAGCTCAGACGTGATTGTGGGGCCAAACCCCATGCACGGTCGAGCAGGTCTTCTTCGGTCTCATCAGGCTCGTTGAGCGATGCAAAACCTTCACGCACGATGACGTGGCAGGTGGTGCAAGCACAGCTCATGTCGCAGGCGTGCTCGATGTTGATGTGGTTGTCGAGCATGGCCTCGCAAATGGAGGTGCCTGCAGGTGCAGAAATTTCAGCGCCTTGGGGGCAGATCTCGGGGTGGGGCAAAATTTTGATGATGGGCATGGGTCAAATGGTGTCGATGTTTTTACCGGCCAGGGCGTGTTGGATGCCGCGGTTCATGCGGCTTGCAGCAAAGGCCTCGGTGCCTTTGGCCAGGGCCTCGGTGGCAGCTTCGACCACGGACGCTTGGGTGCTGCTCATGGCGGTGCGCAAGCCTTCGAGCAAAACATCAATGGCTTGGCGCTCCTGCAGGGACAGCAGATCACCATCGGCTTGCAAGGCACTGAAGGTGGCCAGCAGCATGCGGTCAGCATCCACACGGGCTTCGACCAGGGCGCGAGCTTGCATGTCTTCTTGCGCGGTGCTGAAAGATTCTTGCAGCATGCGGGCGATGTCGTCGTCGCTCAAGCCATACGAAGGCTTGACGTCGATGTGCGCTTGCACACCGCTGACCTGCTCTTTGGCGTCCACCTGCAAGAGGCCGTCGGCATCCACCGTGAAGGTCACGCGGATGCGCGCCGCACCTGCGGCCATGGGCGGGATGCCACGCAGCTCAAAGCGAGCCAGGCTGCGGCAATCGGCCACCAAGTCGCGCTCGCCTTGCACCACATGCAGGGCCAGCGCGGTTTGGCCGTCTTGGTAGGTGGTGAAGTCTTGCGCCATGGCGGTGGGAATGGTTTGGTTGCGCGGCACGATGCGCTCGACCAAACCACCCATGGTTTCGATGCCCAGCGACAACGGAATCACGTCGAGCAAGAGCATCTCGCCATCGGGGTTGTTGCCAGCCAACTGGTTGGCTTGAAGGGCTGCGCCCAGGGCCACCACCTCGTCGGGGTTGAGGTTGGTGAGCGGCTCGCGTTTGAACAAGTCGGCCACAGCGTGCTGAACTTGGGGCATGCGGGTGGAGCCACCCACCATCACCACGCCTTGCACCTCGTCGACAGACAACTTGGCGTCGCGCAAAGCTTTTTTCACGGCCTGCAAGGTTTTGGCGGTGAGCGGCGCGGTGGCTGCTTCAAACTGCGCACGCGACACCTGGCAGGTGAATTCAAGGCCACCCACCAATGCTTTGAACTCTGCAGTGTCGGCTTGGCTCAAGGCTTCTTTGCAGGCGCGTGCGGCCACTTTCAAGGCCGACTTGTCAGAGGCTGATGCGGCTGTTTGACCTGTTTGGGCCAGCACCCATTCGGCCAAGGCAGCGTCGTAATCGTCGCCCCCCAAGGCCGAGTCGCCGCCTGTGGCCAGCACCTCAAACACGCCTTGGGTCAAACGCAATATAGAAATATCAAATGTGCCGCCGCCCAGGTCGTAAATGGCGTACACGCCCTCGCTGGCGTTGTCCAAGCCGTAAGCTATGGCCGCGGCGGTGGGCTCGTTGATCAAGCGCAGCACATTCAAGCCGGCGAGTTGCGCGGCGTCTTTGGTGGCCTGGCGTTGCGCGTCGTCAAAATAAGCCGGCACAGTGATGACCGCGCCAAACAGGTCGTCGTTGAACGTGTCTTCGGCCAAGTAACGCAAGGTGGCCAAAATCTCGGCACTCACCTCCACCGGAGACTTCTCGCCGTGCACGGTGGCAATGCCCAACATGCCTGGCTTGTCGATGAGTTGGTAAGGCAGCTTCTCAGCACCTTGCACATCACGCACCCCACGGCCCATGAAACGCTTGACCGAGGCGATGGTGTTTTGCGGGTCCTGGGCTTGGTGGGCTTGCGCCTCCCAACCGATTTGACGGCCGCCACCGGCGAGGTAGCGCACCACGGAGGGCAAGATCACCCGGCCTTGGTTGTCGGGCAGGCACTCGGCCACGCCATTGCGCACCGAGGCCACCAGCGAATGGGTGGTACCCAGGTCGATGCCCACCGCAATGCGGCGCTGGTGCGGGTCGGGGGACTGACCAGGTTCTGAAATTTGTAATAAGGCCATGTGTGTGTCAGCCCAGGCGGTCGAAGCGGGCGTCGATGTCTTTGATGAATTTTTGGATGAACATCAGGGCTCTGACCTGACCACTGGCTTGCACGTGGTCATGGTCGCGGTCCAGCATTTGCTCACAAAGTTGTAGCGTCTGTGCCAGGTGGGCATTGACCTCAGCGAGGATTTTCTCTAAATCTTCTGAGGTGCGCGCGTCATCCAGTTCTTCGCGCCAGCTCATTTGCTGCATCAAAAATGCAGCGGGCATGGCGGTGTTGTCTTCAGCGCGGATGGGCGCGCCGCCAAGCTCGCACAAGTAGGCTGCGCGTTTGACGGGGTCTTTGAGGCGCTGGTAAGCCTCGTTGATGCGCACCGACCACTGCATGGCCACGCGTTGCGCAGCTGCGCCCTGGGCGGCAAATTTGTCGGGGTGGGCCTCGCGCTGAAGCTCTTTCCAGCGCGCGTCCAAAGCAGAACGGTCCAACGCAAACTGTTGCGTCAGACCGAAGAGCTCAAAATCATTGGATTGCAAAGAAGCCACAAACACAGACACCACGCGGGGCGGGCTTCAAACGCGGAAGGATTCACCGCAACCACAGCGGTCACGCTCGTTGGGGTTGTTGAAACGGAAGCCTTCGTTGAGGCCTTCGCGCACAAAGTCGAGCTCGGTGCCATCGATGTAGGCCAGGCTCTTGGGGTCGATCAGCACCTTCAAGCCGTGGTCTTCAAACACCACGTCTTCGGGGGCCACATCGTCGACGTATTCGAGCTTGTAGGCCAAGCCTGAGCAGCCTGTGGTTTTGACACCCAGGCGAACGCCCACGCCTTTGCCACGTTTGCTCAGGTATCGGTTCACATGCCGCGCAGCGGCTTCAGTCAGGGTGATGGCCATAGGTTCTATCGTTGTTGCTGCAAAGCAGCGGGCACAGAGCCATCAAGGCCCCGGCCCTTGTGTCTTAAGCCGCGTGTTTCTTGCGGTAGTCGTCCACAGCGGCTTTGATCGCGTCTTCAGCCAAGATGGAGCAGTGAATTTTCACAGGTGGCAAGGCCAGCTCTTCAGCGATTTCGCTGTTCTTCAAGGCAGCCGCTTCGTCCAAGGTTTTGCCCTTGACCCACTCAGTAACCAACGAGCTTGACGCAATGGCCGAGCCGCAGCCGTAGGTTTTGAAACGCGCGTCTTCAATCACGCCGGTTTGCGGGTTGACCTTGATTTGCAGCTTCATCACGTCGCCACAAGCCGGTGCACCCACCATGCCCGTACCCACCGACTCGTCGCCCTTGTCAAAAGAGCCCACGTTGCGAGGGTTCTCGTAGTGGTCCACCACTTTTTCAGAATAAGCCATGCTTTTTACCTATGTTGTTCAGTGAGCAGCCCATTGAATGGTGCTCAGGTCGATGCCTTCTTTGTACATGTCCCACAAGGGGCTCAGGTCACGCAGTTTGGCCACGTTGTGTTTGATGGTGGCAATCGCGTAGTCGATTTCTTCTTCGGTGGTGAAGCGTCCAATCGTCATGCGCAAGCTGCTGTGCGCCAACTCGTCGCTGCGGCCCAAGGCGCGCAGCACATAGCTGGGCTCCAAGCTGGCCGATGTGCAAGCCGAGCCGCTGGACACGGCCAAACCCTTGATGCCCATGATCAAAGACTCGCCCTCAACATAGTTGAAGCTCATGTTGAGGTTTTGTGGCACGCGCTGCTCCAGGCTGCCGTTGATGAACACCTGTTCGATGTCCTTCAAACCGTTGAGCAAGCGCTGCTGCAAAGCCTTGGCTTTGGCGTTGTTCTCAGCCATTTCCAGCTTGGCCAGGCGGAAAGCCTCGCCCATGCCCACGCATTGGTGGGTGGGCAAGCTGCCCGAACGCATGCCGCGCTCATGGCCGCCACCGTGCATTTGCGCCTCCAGGCGCACACGGGGCTTGCGACGCACATACAGCGCGCCGATGCCTTTGGGGCCGTAGGTTTTGTGCGCGGTCATGCTCATGAGGTCGATGGGCAACTTGGCCATGTCGATCTCCACACGGCCGGTGGCTTGCGCCGCGTCCACGTGCAACAAAATGCCCTTTTCGCGGCACAGCGCGCCAATGGCCGGAATGTCTTGGATCACACCGATCTCGTTGTTCACATACAAGATGCTGACCAACACGGTGTCGGGGCGAATGGCAGCCTTGAGGGCCTCCAGGTCGAGCAAACCGTCTTCTTTGACATCCAGGTACGTGGCCTCAAAACCTTGACGCTCGAGCTCGCGCAGGGTGTCCAAGGTGGCTTTGTGCTCGGTCTTGAGGGTAATGAGATGCTTGCCCTTGTCTTTGTAAAAGTGCGCAGCACCTTTCAAAGCCAGGTTGGTGGACTCTGTGGCACCGCTGGTCCACACGATTTCACGTGGGTCGGCGCCAATCAGGTCGGCCACTTGCTCGCGGGCTTTTTCAACCGCTTCTTCTGCTTCCCAGCCCCAGGCGTGACTGCGCGAAGCCGGGTTGCCGAAGTGCTCGCGCAACCAGGGAATCATGGCGTCAACCACGCGCGGATCACACGGCGTGGTGGCACCGTAGTCCAGATAAATGGGGAAATGAGGCGTGACATCCATCTTGAAAACTCGACAAACTTAGGTTTTAGAAAAAGCGTTACCCAGGGCAAACACCGAATTGGGGGCGTTCACGCGGATAGGCTTGAGCACAGGTGCCGAAGAAATGGCGCGCTTGACGTTGGGCTTCTCTTCAATTTGGATGCCCTTGGCCATTTGGTCGTCCACCAGCTTTTGCAGGGTCACGGAGTCAAGAAACTCCACCATGCGCTCGTTGAGCGATGACCACAGCTCGTGGGTCATGCAGCGACCGGCTTCGCCCATGCAGTTTTCTTTGCCGCCGCACTGGGTGGCGTCAATGGGCTCGTCCACCGACAAAATGATGTCGGCAATGGTGATGCTCTCAGCCTTGCGGGCCAAGGTGTAACCGCCGCCTGGGCCACGGGTGGATTCGACCAGTTCGTTGCGGCGCAATTTGCCAAACAACTGCTCGAGGTAAGAAAGCGAAATCTGCTGGCGTTGGCTGATGGCCGCCAAGGTGACGGGGCCTGAGCTCTGACGCAGCGCCAGGTCAATCATTGCAGTGACCGCAAAACGGCCTTTGGTGGTAAGACGCATCGCAAAATCCTTATCTAGGCTTCATGCCATGGTTCGCCTGCAATGCCAGGTAGGCTGTCAGGAACGTGTTTAACTTGAGTAAACGGGTCAAGTATAACAAAAAACCCACTGTTTAACTCGGGAAACTACTTACACCGATTGACCCAGCGACATAGATAGTAAAAACCCTAGGCCCGCGATAGCCTATGCCAACACAGCCAAGTTGTCGCCCGCGGCGCCAAACGCACGCTCTTTGAGCAAAGCCAGCTGGTCGCGCACGCGCGCTGCTTTTTCAAACTCCAGGTTGCGGGCGTGCTCAAGCATGAGCTTTTCCAGGCGCTTGAGCTCACGTGAAATGTCCTTCTCGCTGAGCTCTTCAACCTGCGCGCGGGCCATGGCGTCTTGCTCGAGTTTGTCGGCCTCACGCCCTGCTTTCTCGCTGTAAACCCCGTCGATCAAATCGCGCACCTGCTTGACGATGGCGCGTGGCGTGATGCCCTGGGCCAGGTTGTGCTCGGTCTGCTTGCGGCGGCGGCGCTCCGTCTCGCTGATGGCTTTGGCCATCGAGTCGGTGACCTTGTCGGCATACAAAATCGCCGTGCCATTGAGGTTACGCGCCGCCCGACCAATGGTCTGAATGAGCGAACGCTCCGAGCGCAAAAAGCCCTCTTTGTCGGCATCCAAAATGGCCACCAGCGACACCTCGGGAATGTCCAGGCCCTCGCGCAGCAGGTTGATGCCCACCAGCACATCAAAGGTGCCCAGGCGCAGGTCGCGCAAAATTTCCACGCGCTCGACCGTGTCCACATCGCTGTGCAGGTAGCGCACTTTCACGCCGTTGTCGGTGAGGTAGTCGGTGAGTTGCTCGGCCATGCGCTTGGTCAGGGTGGTGATGAGCACACGCTCGTGCTTGTCCACCCGGATGCGGATTTCTTGAAGCACATCGTCAACCTGGCTGGTGGCTGGGCGAACCTCCACCAGGGGGTCCACCAGGCCGGTGGGGCGCACCACCTGCTCAACCACCGCGCCCGCGTGCTCGTTCTCCCAGTTGCCCGGGGTGGCCGACACAAACACCGCCTGGCGCATCTTGGTCTCGAACTC